>NZ_QKTH01000002.1:0-419448 GCF_003234485.1 Curtobacterium sp. MCLR17_034 | reverse complement strand
CCAGCTCGAGGGCGACAACGCCATCCTCACCGGCACCACCGTCCACATCTCCGAAGACGCCGCCGGCCTGCTGAACAAGACCTTCGGCACCGACGCCGTCAAGCGCGGCCTCCTCGTCGGCACCGCCACCATCACCGCACAGATCAAGTAACACCTGCCGCAACACCACACCACGAGCACCACCGCACGACGCGAAGAGTCGCTCCGCCGATCAGGGCGGAGCGGCTCTTCGTCGTTCGCGGTCCCGGCGGCGGTACTGCTTCTCCCAGTGGCCGAGCCTACGATCGAGCGAATGCCCGCTCCTCGCTCGACCCAGACCGACGACCGACCCGGGCCGGACGACTTCATCCGCGTCCGTGGTGCCCGCGAGAACAACCTGCGCGACGTCGACGTGGACATCCCCCGCGACCGGATCGTCGCGTTCACCGGCGTCTCCGGCTCCGGCAAGTCCTCACTCGCCTTCGGCACCGTCTTCGCCGAGGCCCAGCGCCGGTTCCTCGAGTCCGTCGCCCCGTACGCGCGGCGGCTGATCGCGCAGGGTTCCACCCCACACGTCGACTCGATCACCGGACTGCCGCCCGCCGTCGCCCTGCAGCAGCGTCGCGGTGCCCCGAGCTCCCGTTCCACCGTCGGCACCATGACCACGCTGTCGAACTCGATGCGCATGCTCTACTCGCGTGCCGGCACGTACCCGTCCGGCGCCGACCGGCTCGAGTCGGACTCCTTCTCGCCGAACACCGTCGCCGGCGCCTGCCCCCGGTGCCACGGCATCGGGACCGCGCACGAGGTCACCGAGGCATCGGCCGTGCACGATCCGTCGCTGAGCATCCGCGACGGCGCGATCACCGCCTGGCCCGGGGCATGGCAGGGCAAGAACCTGCGGGACGTCACCGCCGTGCTCGGCTACGACATCGACCGCCCGTGGCGCGAGCTGTCGCGCGAGGACCGCGACTGGCTGCTCTTCACCGAGGAACAGCCCGTCGTGCAGGTGCAGCCGAAGCGCGATCGCGTGGCGAAGCCCTACAAGGGTCGGTTCTGGAGCGCCCGCCAGTTCGTGCTGCACACCCTCGCCGACTCGCAGAGCGAGACCCAGCGCAAGAAGGTGCTGCAGTTCGTCGAGTCCGGCCCGTGCGGGCTCTGCGGCGGCACGGGCCTGACCCGAGCCGCCCTCGCCGTGACGATCGGCGGCCACTCGATCGCCGAGCTGAACGCGCTGCCGCTGACCGGCCTGGCTGAAGTCCTGCGCCCGATCGCAGCGATCACCGACGCGGCAGCGGCGACGTCGCGGGCATCGTCCGGCGAACACACCGAGGTCGCCGTGGCGATTTCGCGCGACCTGCTCACCCGTGTCGAGGTCCTGGTCGGCCTGGGTCTCGGGTACCTCGCGCTCGACCGCGCCACCCCGACGCTCTCCCCCGGCGAGAGTCAGCGGCTGCGGATCGCGACGCAGCTGCGCTCCGGCCTGTTCGGCGTCGTCTACGTGCTCGACGAACCGAGCGCCGGGCTGCACCCCGCCGATGCCGAGTCCCTCGTCGACGTCCTCGACGACCTGCGTGCCGGCGGCAACAGCGTCTTCGTCGTCGAACACGACATGAGCATCGTGCGCCGAGCCGACTGGATCGTCGACGTCGGCCCCCGTGCGGGCACCGGTGGCGGCACCGTCCTGTACAGCGGCCCGGTCGCCGGACTGGCCGAGGTCGAGAAGTCGGTCACCCGGCGCTTCCTGGAGCCCCGGCAGCCGACCGCCGACCGTGCCGTCCGGACCCCGATCGGCACCCTCCAACTCCGCGACCTCACCCTGCACAACCTGCGTGGGCTCGACGTCGACCTGCCGCTCGGTGTCCTCACCGCGGTCACCGGGGTCAGCGGGTCCGGCAAGTCGTCACTCGTCGGTGGCGTGCTGCCCGGCGTCGCGACGTCGCACCCGCTCATCGACCGCGTCGTGCAGGTCGACCAGAAGCCGATCGGCCGGACGCCCCGCTCGAACCTCGCCACCTACACCGGCCTGTTCGACGCGGTCCGGGCAGCCTTCGCCCAGACCGACGAGGCCAAGGCCCGCGGTTGGGGCGCCGGGCGGTTCTCGTTCAACGTCGCCGGCGGCCGGTGCGAGGTCTGCCAGGGCGAGGGTTCGGTGTCCGTCGAACTCCTCTTCCTGCCCGGCAGCTGGGCCCCGTGCCCCGAGTGCCACGGCTCCCGCTACACCGCCGAGACGCTCGAGGTCCGGTGGAACGGGGCGTCCATCGCCGACGTCCTCGGCATGACCGTCGACGAAGCGGCGCCGTTCCTGGCGTCCCTGCCGGCAGCCGGACGCGGACTCGAGACCCTGCGCGAGGTCGGTCTCGGCTACCTGCGGCTCGGCCAGCCTGCTCCGGAGCTGTCCGGCGGCGAGGCGCAGCGCATCAAGCTCGCCACGGAACTGCAGCGCGCGCGGACCGGCCACACCCTGTACCTGCTCGACGAGCCCACCACCGGCCTGCACCCGGCCGACGTCGAGCTGCTCACCGCCCAGCTCGCCCGACTGACCGACGCGGGCAACACCGTCGTCGTTGTCGAGCACGCCATGGACGTCGTCGCGAGCGCCGACCACGTCATCGACATGGGCCCGTCCGGCGGTGTCGAGGGTGGCCAGGTGGTCGCCTCCGGCACGCCAGCCGAGGTCGCCGCCTCGACCACCAGCCGGACCGCCCCGTACCTGCGGGACCAGCTCGGTCGCTGACGCAGAAGTGCCCGCCAGGATCGCTCCTGACGGGCACTTCGTGGCTGCCGCTGGTTACCGCTGGACCGCTTCCGGGGCGTCGTCGCGGAAGAAGTCGCTACCACTGTGCGTGTAGCCGACCTCACCCGTCCGACGCCACTGCTTGCGGACGCGCTTGAAGGTGGTGATGCGTGCAGGTTCGACGTTCTCGTCGCTCGTGTAGGCGCTCATGGCTGATCTCCCTGTGTGATTGGCCGTGGTTCCTTGGCCCCCCGAAATGGAGGCTAGCGAGCGGTTTTCACACCGGTTCGTGATCCGTCCCGGAACGTCCGTGGAACGCAATTCCGCCCGTTGAATGGCCGCGGAGCGCAGCGCCCGCGACCAGGCGGGGTCGGACGGGAGGCCCGGATCACCGCCGCGGGACCGGCGGCGGCGAGTCGCGCCTCCAGGCCGGAGCACCGGGCGGGCTCAGGAACGCAGGCCGAGCACCAGGTCGTGGACCACGCGCGCTGCGCGTGCCGCGGCGTCGTCCAGGTGCTCACGGAACTCGGCGCCGTCTGGCGCGCAGAGGTCGCTGATGCACCGGACCGACACGAACGGCATGTCGTGCACGTGGGCGAACTGCGCGATCGCGGCCGACTCCATGTCGACCGCGGCCACCTCGGGGAACGCGACCCGGAGTGCGCGGGCACGACCCTCGGTCACGAAGACCTCGCTCGAGCCGATCGTCGCCGACCGCAGGGGCCACGCGATGTCGGCGCCCATAGCGAGCTCGACGAGCCGGGCGTCCGGCGCGTAGCCGGTCGGCATGCCGGGGACCTGGCCCAGTGCGTAGCCGAACGCGGTGGCGTCGGCGTTGAGGTTGACGTACCGGTCGCCGACCACGACGTCACCGACGGCGACACCGTGCATGAGCCCGCCGGCGGTCCCGACGCTGATCACCGGGATGCCCGGGCCGAAGTCGTGGAAGCCGTGGGCGACCGCGGCCGTGGCGTTCGTGAAACCGATGCCGCTGCGGCGCACGACGACCGTGGCGCCGCCGATGTCGAGCAGCTGGTGCGGGTCGTGGCCACCGACGGGGCCGTCGAGGACCGGGACACCGCCGAACAGGTCGGCGAAGGCCGAGACCTCTTCGCTCATGGCCGCGATGATGATCGCGACGGGTTGCTGCTGCACTGATCGATCCTCCCACGCCGGGCGCGCGCGGACGTGCAGGTCGGATCGTCGAAGGTGCTAGCGGCGGGGGTCCTGGCGGGCCAGCTCGTCGGCGACGAAGGCGGCGAGCGCGTCGGCGCCGAAGTGGTCGTCGGCGGTGATGGTGACGACGGTGCCGGGGTCGTTGCTCGCCTCGGTCTCGTCGAACAGCAGCATCTGACCGTACGCACCGTGCAGCCGCCAGAGTCGGCCGGGACCACCCCATCCGGCCATCGCGTACCGCTCGTAGCCGGGGCCGGTGCCCTCGCGCTCGACCCAGTCGGTGTGCATCGCGTCGCACCACCGCGCGCTGACGACCCGCTGTCCGTCGACGACCCCGCGGTCTCGGATCAGGCGTCCGATGCGGGCGAGCTCCTCGGTGCGGAGCGACAGTCCCTCGCCCGCTGCGACGAACCCGTTCGGGCAGCGTTGCCACTCGACGTCCTGGATGCCGAGCGGCGCGAACAGCCGCTCGGTGACGAACGCACCGACGTCCCCGACCCGGGTCTCGAGCACGCGCATCGCCGTGTAGGTGCTGGCGTTCGCGTACTGGAACACCCGGCCGCGGGACGGTCGCCGCAGGAACTCGGCCGCCAGGTCCGGCCAGTCCGTCAGCTCGGTCGCCGACCACGGCATGTCGATGCCGCTCGTCATGGTGAGCAGGTGCCGGAGGGTGACCCGGTCGACGCCGTCGCCGAGCGCGGGTCCGGTCTCCGTACCGAGGCCGGTGCCGACCAGGGACGTCGCGATCGGTTCGTCGAGGTCGAACAGGCCGTCGTCGGCGGCGATGCCGGCGGCCAGGACGCAGACGCCCTTCGCGGCGGAGTGGACCTCGCGTCGGACGTCGGGGGTCCAGTGGTGCTCGGCGACGTCGCCCGCGGTGCTCTCGGCGCCCGGAGCCGCAGTCCGCGTGCGCACGTGGATGCCGTGTGCGGCGAACCCGGTGGTGTCGATGTGCCGGACGACGGCGTCGAGGATGGTCGCGGCGGTGTGCACAACCCCATCCTCTCGTGGCCGCGCGGCTGCGGGCACGAGCAGGGGCCGTCGCGTACCGTCCGGCTCGTGTCCGACGAACAGCCCCGCCGCCCCGATCCCACCCGCGTCGGCGACCAGCCCGCACTCCGGACGGCGTCGGGCTCGAACTGGCTCCTGTGGGGAGCCGTCACGGCCGTGATCGTCGCCGCGGTGATGGTCCTCATGGCGATCCGAGCGCCGGCGATCGGCTGGCCGGCGCTGGTGCTCGTCATCGTGTTGTTCGTGACGATGGTCGTGGTGCGGGCCGCCGTCCGGCCGCAGCGCACCCGACTCGTCACCCTGGCCCTGCTCGACCTCGGCATCGTGGTCGTCGGACTGGTGGCGACCCTGGCGGTCCTGTACTCGACGCCGGTCGGTTGATGCCGCGATGGCATGTTGATAACGGTTCTCACTAAGATGGTGTGCAGCGACCACACCACGGTGGCCGTTCCATCGACGCAGCCGCAGCTGCTGGGAAGACCGACCCCATGCCAGCACCACACCCCACCGAGACCCTCGACGCCCTCGTGGTCGGAGCCGGACCGGCCGGCGTCGGCACCGGCCTGGCACTCCACGCCGTCGACGGCCTGCTGTTCGGCGTCGTCGAACGCGGCGTCGTCGGAGACACGTTCCGTCGGTGGCCGGAGCACCAGCGGTTCCTGACGCCGTCCTTCACCGGCAACGGGTTCGGGGCCACCGACCTCAACGCGGTCCACCCGCGCACCTCACCCGCCTACAGCCTGGGGACCGACTACCCCTCGGGGCCCGAGTACGCCCGGTACCTGCGGGGCGTCGTCGCGGCCTTCCACCTGCCGACCCTGCTCGACACCGAGGTCGAGCGCATCGAGCCGGACGACGACGGCTTCCGCGTGACCACGAGCCGCGGCCCCGTCATCACCCGGAACGTGGTCTGGGCCGGCGGCGAGTTCTCCGACCCGATCCTGCCCCGTTGCGCGGGCACCTCGCTCGGGGTGCACGCCTCCGCCGAGGCAGCCTGGGTGGCACGGCCCGGCCACGTGGTGGTCGTGGGTGGCTTCGAGTCCGGCATCGACCTGGCGTGCCACCACGTCGAACAGGGGACGACGGTGACGGTCGTCGACCCGTCCCACCCCTGGGACGCCGGCAGCGGCTCGGACCCGTCGTTCCGCCTCGCCCCGCGGACCCGTCAACGGCTCGCGGCCGCGCGGGCCAGCGGACGCCTCACCCTGGTCGACGACGGCCAGGTCACCGGCATCAAACGATCCGGAGACGGGTTCACCGTCGGGGTCGCCGGACGGACCGCCCTGGTCGCGGACGCGCCACCGATCCTCGCCACCGGGTACGGCCCGGGGCTCGGGCCGGCCGCGAGCCTGTTCGACACCCGCGCGGACGGCTGGCCGCTGCTCACCGAGGACGACGAGTCGACCACCACGCCCGGGCTGTTCCTGGCCGGCACCACGCTCCGGCACGGCGCGCTGCAGTTCTGCTTCGTGTACAAGTTCCGGCAGCGGTTCGCCCACGTCGCCCGTGTCATCGGCGAACGGGCCGGACGCGACTGCAGTGCCCTGCAGGAGTGGGACGACGCCGGGATGCTCACCGACGACCTGAGCTGCTGTGGTGTCGAATGCGCGTGCTGATGCCGGCACAGCGGCCTGCCCGCCCCGCCGGTGCACGACTCTGGGCCACCCCCGCGATCGTCGGCGGCGCCATCCTGGTCGGGTCGGTGATCGGCGGCGCCTCACCCTCGGCCGGCGACGCGATGGGCTCGGTGGTGGACGCGTTGGTGATCACCCTGGTCGTCACCCTGTTCGTCGACGTCCCCCTGCACCGCCTGCCACGGACGCCCGGCGCCTGGAAGGTCATCGGCATCGCCTGGAGCATGAACTTCCTGCTCGCCCCGCTCGTCGCGTTCCTGCTCACCCGCGTGGCCCTGCCCGGACACCCGGCCGTCCAGCTCGGCGTGATGCTGTACTTCCTGGCGCCCTGCACCGACTGGTTCCTGGCGTTCACCCGCCTGAGCGACGGGGACACCGCCGTCGGGGCGACCCTGCTGCCGATCAACATGGTCACCCAGCTGCTGCTGTTCCCGGTGTGGATCACGGTCCTGGGCGGCAACGCCGGCATCGATGCCGTGGGCACCATCGGCACCCTGCTGCAGTGGTTCGTCCTGCCCGCCGCGATCGCCGTGGCGATCCGCCTCGGGATCTCGCTCCTGCCGGACGGCGCTCGAGCCCGCGCCGCCGCCCTGCCCGGCCGCGCGGTCCCCTGGATCGTGGGCGCGATGGTCGCCGGGCTCTTCGCCTCGCACATCGCGCTGCTGCTGGCGAACCTGCCGGTGTTCGTCGCCGTGCTGGGGTGCGCGGTGGTCTTCTTCGCCGTGATGTTCATCGCAGCCGAGTGGGCGTCACGCCTCGCCGCCCTGTCGTACCCGCGGTCGGCGCTGCTCGCGATGACGACGGCGGCCCGCAACGCACCCCTGATGATCGGGCTGACGAGCGCCGCACTCCCCCACCAGCCGCTGGTCACCACGGCGATCGTCGTCGGCATGCTCGTCGAGTTCCCGCACCTGCTCGCGGTCCGCCACCTGCTGCTGCGTCGGCGACGTGGTCAGCACGCCGGGCGACGCCTGCGCGGCACCGCCGCGTGGGGGCACCCGTGACGCACCGGGTCCGACTCGTCGTCGTCCCGACCGAGCGACGGGTGATCGAGACCGAGCACGACGACCGGCGGACGGCGCTCCTGCTCGCGCTGGGCCAGGTGCCGCTCGGGTACACGGTCACCGACGTCGACGTGCTGCCGGAGCACGGGGACACCGAGTCCGACCCCGCGGAGCCGGGCCGACGCTGAGCCGGCCGTCAGCGGCGGACGAGCACCCCGGCGACGAGTCGGAGCAGCAGGGCGACCACGCCGACCACGGCGATGCCGACCGACACGACCGTCGCCATCAGCAGTCGAAGGCTGTCCGGCACGGCCGTCTCGTCGGACGTGGGGAGGAACGCCGTCGCGACGAACACGCAGCCCGCGGCGATCAGGAACAACACCCCGATGATCGTCACGGCCCGCAGCGCGGCCGGCGCCGGTTCGTGGTCACCCGGTCGAGCCGGACGAGCCCTGGCCCCCTCGGTCTCCCAGTCCGCCAGTTCCGTCATGGTGGTCCCCCTTCGTCGGGACGATCGTAGGGCCCGGACCGGCCCCGACGGCGCTGGTGCGGCCCGAGACGGTCGCGACGCCGGACGGGAGGCGCGTGACGGGCCCGCACCGCGCCTCCAGTCCGGTGCCGGTCGCGACCAGTGCGCGTGGCCGGCTACGCGCTGTCGGTCACCGTCGGCTGCGCCTGCCGCAGCCCGGTGACCAGGAGGGTCACGATCGTCCGGACGTCGTAGTCGGGGTCCTGGGGGCTCCACGCCACCAGGTCGCCGACGGCCCGGAGCAGCTGGTACGGCGGGGTCGGCGCGGCCACCTCGCCGGACGCCCGCGCGGCGTCGAGCAGCCGGCCGAGCACGGGCACGAGCTCGTCGACGAACATGGTGTGCAGCGCCGTGAAGCCGTCGGCGTCGCCCTCCCAGACGCGCGCCAGACCGTGCTTGGTGCCGAGGAAGTCGACGAACTGGTGCACCCAGCGCAGCAGGGCGGCGAACGGCGTCGGCTCCGAGCCGAGCAGCGCCGGCCCCGCGTCGACCAGGGCCTCGATCTGGTGCCGGTAGACGGCAACGACCAGGTCCGAACGGGTCGGGAAGTGCCGGTAGAGCGTGCCCACCCCGACACCGGCGGCGGCGGCGACCTCGCGCACCGGTGCGCCGACGCCCGAGGCCGTGAAGACCGCGGCAGCGGCGTCGAGGATCGTGCGCTCGTTGCGCTCGACGTCGCGACGGCGACGCGGCGCGGGGTCGGGCGACGGGGTGCTCATGCCTCGATCATCGCACGACACCGACGCGATGCGGAACAGTGCTCCGCTTCCTCTTGCAATCCGGATCGTTGTTCCATATCGTTCCGGAACGTCGCTCCGTTTCGGACGACGATCGCTCCGACACGGGCGACACCGCATCCCGGAAGGGCCCACATGGCACCCACAGCACCTCGACCGCAGGTCATCAGCGTGCGCCCCGTCACGCTTCCCGCACCCTCGCGCGGCCAGGACCTCGAGGTCCGGATCACCGCACCGACGACCGGCACCGACCTGCCCGTCATCGTCTTCGCCCACGGCTTCGGCCAGTCCATGACCGGCGGCGACCCCCTGGTCGACCACTGGACCGCGAACGGCTTCGTCGTCATCCAACCGACCTTCCTCGACGCGAAGGCCTACGGGCTGACGCTCGAGGACCCGCGCTACCCGACCATCTGGCGGACGCGCGTCGACGACCTCGAGCGGGTGCTCGACGACCTCGACCAGCTCATCGACGCGGTCCCCGGTCTGAGCGGGCGCGTCGACACCGCGCGCATCGCCGCGGTCGGACACTCGTGGGGCGGACAGTCCGTGGGCATGCTGCTCGGGGCACGCGTCCTGGACGCCGACGGGCGGCCGGGCGAGGACCGCACCGACCACCGCGTGCGCGCCGGGGTCCTGCTGTCCACCACCGGGATCGCGCGCGGCGACCTCGTACCGTTCGCGCAGGAGCACTTCGCGTTCATGAGCCCCGACTTCAGCCAGCTGCACACCCCGTCACTCGTCGTCGCCGGCGACCACGACCAGTCCCAGCTCTCGACACGTGGCCCGGACTGGTTCACCGACGTCTACCACCTGAGCCCCGGCGCCCGGCACCTGGTGACCGTCCACGGCGGGGAGCACCTGCTCGGCGGGATCCAGGACTACGAGTCGACCGCCACCACGGACGAGAGCCCCGAGCGTGTGGACCTCGTCCGCCACACCACGACGGCGTTCCTCCGGACCGAGCTCGGCCTCGACCCCGACGCGTGGTCGGCGGTCGCCGACGCCGTCGGCCCCGCCACCGCCGACGCGGCCAGCCCTGCTGCCGCCGTCGCGGCCAGCCCTGCTGCCGCCGTCGGCCACATCGAATCGAAGGAGTACCACTCGTGATCACCCACCAGCACCCCCTGCCCACTCCGTTCACCGCCGCGTCCACCGCCGCCGACGTCCTGGACGGCGTCGACCTGACCGGCCGGAACGTCGTCGTGACCGGCGGCCACAGCCGGCTCGGCCGCGAGACCAGCCGCGCCCTCGCGGCGGCCGGCGCCGACGTCACCGTCGCCTCCCGCGACGTCGACCGGGCATCCGCAGCCGTCGCCGGCATCCCCGGCGTCCACGTCGAGGCCCTCGACCTCACCGACCCGTCGTCGGTCGACGCCTTCGCCGCGCGCTGGTCGGCCTCCGGCCGCCCGCTGCACATGCTCGTGAACAGTGCCGCGATGCTCTTCACCCCGGACCGCCGGCTCGACGGCCGCGGCAACGAACTGGCGTTCTCGACGACGCACCTCGGGCACTTCCAGCTCACGCGGGCGCTCCTGCCCGCCCTCCTGGAGGCCCGTGGTGCGCGGGTCCTGACCGTCACCTCCGGTGCGGCGCGGTTCGGGCAGATCTGGTGGGACGACCTGACGTTCGCGCACGGGTACGACCCGGTCACCGCGTACGGGCAGTCGAAGCGGGCGAACGTCCTGTTCACGGTGGAGCTCGACCGCCGGTACGCCGATCAGGGCATCCGCGCCTTCGCCGCGCACCCGGGCGTCATCGTCGGACCCGGCCCGCACGACCCGACGGTGCTCGCGTCGTACCGGGAGCAGGGACTGGTCGACGACCACGGGGTGACCGTCATCGACCCCGAGGTCGGCAAGAAGACCGTCGAGCAGGGCGCAGCGACGCTCGTGTTCGGCGCCGCGAGCCCGCTGCTCGACGGCGTCGGCGGGGTCTACCTGAAGGACAGCGACGTCGCCGTGATCGACGACCGGGTCCTGCCCCTGACCGCGGACCGCATCCCGTCGGACGCGAACTCGGCGATGCTCGACGCCGACGATGCCCGGCGCCTGTGGGAGGTCAGCGAGGGACTCCTGGTTTGATCGCCGTCGGCCGGGGGCCTCGTCTGCCCACTGTTCTCGTCGTCCTCGTTACTGTGGGACGGTGCTGACCGTGCGGATCGAGAGCCCCCGGCAGGACGACGTCCTGCACCTGCTGCAGCAGGGCGACGACTACGGACTGAGCCTCTACCCGGCCGAGAACTACCACGCCCTCGACGTCGACGACCTGGACCAGCCCGACGTCACGTTCCTGGTGGCGCGCGAGGACGGCACCGCCCTCGGCACGGTGGCGCTCGTCGACGCCGGCGACGGCACCGGCGAGGTCAAGCGCATGTTCGTGAGCGACGCCGCGCGTGGGCTCGGCGTGGGGACGCGGTTGCTCGACGCCCTGCACGACCGGGCCCGCGCGGTCGGTATCGGGACCGTCCGGCTCGAGACCGGTCTGCCGCAGGCCGCGGCGATCGCGCTGTACCGGAAGGCCGGGTACGCGGACATCCCCCGGTTCGGCCCGTACGTCGACGACCCGACGAGCGTGTGCATGGAGCAGCAGCTCGTCTGACCGGCGCTCGGTCCCGACGTAGGATCGCGTGTGAGCTCCGAGCACCCCGAACCCAGCGGCATCGACCCCGACGACCTGACCGTCGCGCTCCGGGTGCTCGAGCAGCTGCCGTCGATCGACGAGACGCACCCGGACTTCATCCGGGTCCGCCAGGCCACGGCGAAGATGTTCAAGGCCGTCAAGCGTGCGCACCGTCTCGAGAAGCGCGGCGTCATCGCCGAGGCCGACCGCCGGGTGATCGCCGCCACCGCCACCGGGGCCGCCGACCGGATCGACGACGAGACCCGAGGCGTCCTGATCAGCGCTTCGACCGCCTCGACGACCGCGGGCACGCTGCTGAAGTCACGGCCCTGCTACATGTGCAAGCAGCACTACACGGTCGTCGATGCGTTCTACCACCAGCTCTGCCCGTCGTGCGCTCGTCTGAGCCACGCGAAGCGCGACGCCCGGACGGACCTGACCGGCAAGCGGGCGCTGCTCACCGGCGGCCGCGCGAAGATCGGCATGTACATCGCCCTCCGGCTGCTGCGCGACGGGGCCCACACCACCATCACCACGCGGTTCCCCCGCGATGCGGTGCGCCGGTTCGCGAGCCTGCCCGACTCCGCCGACTGGATGGACCGCCTGAAGGTCGTCGGCATCGACCTGCGTGACCCCGCCCAGGTGATCGGGCTCGCCGAGGACGTCGCCGCGTCCGGCCCCCTCGACATCCTGATCAACAACGCCACGCAGACCGTGCGCCGGTCGACCGGGGCCTACCAGCCGCTGGTCGACGCGGAACTCGCGCCCCTGCCCGACGGACCGCTGCCCGAACTCGTGACCTTCGGGCACACGAACGACCAGCACCCGCTGGCGCTCGCCCGCTCGGTGGCCGCGCACCCGATCCTCGCGGCCGCCGCAGCCCGAGCCGACGAGCTGACCGAACAGGCGATGGCGCCGGGATCGAGCTCGCTCGAGCGGCTCGCCCTGGGCACCGCGATCGACGCCGGTGGCCTGGTCCCCGACCTGCACGACGAGAACTCGTGGACCCAGCAGGTGGACGAGGTCGACCCGCTCGAGATGCTCGAGGTCCAGCTGGCCAACACCACGGCGCCGTTCATCCTGATCTCGAAGCTCCGCCCCGCGATGGCCGCGAGCACGGGACGCCGCACCTACGTGGTGAACGTCAGTGCCATGGAAGGGGTGTTCGGCCGCGCGTACAAGGGGCCGGGGCACCCGCACACGAACATGGCGAAGGCCGCCGTGAACATGCTCACCCGCACGAGCGCGCAGGAGATGTTCGAGACCGACCACATCCTGATGACGAGCGTCGACACCGGCTGGATCACCGACGAACGGCCGCACCCCACGAAGGTCCGGCTCGCCGAAGAGGGCTTCCACGCGCCGCTCGACCTGGTCGACGGGGCAGCCCGCGTCTACGACCCGATCGTCCGTGGCGAAGCCGGCGAGGACGTGTTCGGTGTCTTCCTGAAGGACTACGCGCCGAGTTCGTGGTGAGGAGCCGCTGACCGGCTCGGTTCCGTCAGCGCTTCGACGGAGCGGTGTCGTCCTGCGGCAGGACCGCGGCGAAGCGGAGCAGGAAGTCGCGCACGACCATCAACGTGTCGTCGTCGTACGAACCGATCGCCTCGTCGAGCTCCGCGGCACGTGACCCGAGGAACCCACTGCTGCGTTCCCGGGTGAGATCGGTGACGCGGAGGGTGACGACCCGACGGTCGGTGCTCTCGCGGCTGCGCACGATCAACCCGCGCTCCTCGAGCCGGTTGACCAACGCGTTCGCCGCACCCGAGGTCATCCCGATCCGCCGGGCGAGCCGCGTGCCCGTCATCGGCTCGCCCTCGGTCTCCGCCCAGAGGATCTCCCCCAGCGCGACGCCGTCCGAGGTCGGCAGCTCCATCCCTGCTGCGAAGTGGAGCGCCGACTCCTGGTACCGGACGGCGTAGTGGCGGAGCGCCTCGAGGGTCTGGGAGCGCAAGTCGGTCATGCGATCGATTCTGCCGCCTCCCGGGCCCCCTGCAGTGTCGGGTAGTGCGGCAGGACGGGGACGTGCTTCTCGCTCGTCAGCAGGTACTTCTGGGCGAAGCCGCGGACCGGACCGAGAGACGCCACCCGGAGCGCCGCCCGCACCGCGCGGACGCCCGCCTTCGACGACGGGTGCAGCAGGCGCGCACCGCCGCGCGGAAGCCCCTGGGCGCTGTCGGCGTACCCGCGGAGCATCTCCTCGTAGCGCGCGAATGCGTCCGGGATCGAGTACCCGTGATCAGCGCCGACGGCCGGCTCGATCGTCCGTGCGAGTTCCCCGGCCAGGATGTGCGCGCCGACCAGGGACAGCGTCGTGCCCATGCCGGTCGGCCCGGAGCCCCAGGCCGCGTCACCGAGCAGCGCGATCCGGCCCTTGCTCCATCGCGACACCACGACCTGTTCCATCCGCTGCGTGTAGAACTCGTCAGACCGCTCGCTGAACCCGTCGAGGATCCGCTCCGTCTGCCACCCTGCGCCCCGGAAGCGCTCGCGCAGGATCCGCAGCTGCACGTCGACGGGGAGCTGCTCGAAGCCCATCGGCTCCGACTCGAAGGACACACTGGCCCGGATCGTCCCCTCGTTGTCGGGCCGGATCGACGCGACACGTCCACGCGGCGCCGTGTACCAGTCCCAGTGGTCGGTGTCGCTGCCGATCCGGTCGAGCGTGCCGTAGGCGATGCTGACGCCGTGGTCGCGGTACTCCGTCTCGTCGGCGAACAGGATCCGACGGGTGCGCGAGCTGCGGCCCTCGGCGACGACAACCAGGTCGAACCGCTCCGGAGCGCCACTGTCGTAGCGGACGCTCACCCCGGTGCCGTCCTGCTCCGCCCCGGTGATGAAGTCGCCGTAGCGGCGGTCGATCGAGTCCGGCAGGGCGTCCACGAGGATCCCGGCGAACGTGCCCCGCAGGATCTCGATCTCGGCAGTCGGACCGTCCTGGCCCTCGGTCTTCGGAAACGTGGCGTACGGGGTGCCGTGCTCGTCCACGTACCGTGTGCCCGCTTCGCCGGTGAGGTGCTGCATCACCGTGTCGCGGAGGCCCATGCGCTCGAGGACCTCGCGCCCGAGTCCCCGGACGTCGATGTTCTGGCCGGTGGTCCGCTGCTCCGGCGACCGCTCGAGCAGCGTGACATCGAAGCCCGATCGGTCGAGTCCCCACGCCAGCGCGGGGCCCGCGATGCTCGCGCCGGTGATCAGGACGCGTGGGCGGTGGTGCGGCGTGGTCGCCATGGGTGGTCCTCTGCTCGTGGGGCGGCGAGTTGCCGCCTCACGAAGACTATACCTTCACAGCGATAACACTCCACAGAGAAGACGCTTTCGGGTCCGCGTCGATCGGTGAGCTGTCAGACCAGATCCTCCGCGACGGCAACGAGTGCGCGGGCGGCCGCACCGGCATTGTGGATGTCCGATGCGTCTACCGACCTCGCGCTGTAGGCCGCCTTGTTCTTGACCCGAACGAGCGTCTCGAGGTGCTTCGCAATCGGCCGGTCTGTCGCATCCTGCAGGATCGAGACGCCGTCGTTGTGGCTCGCCCCACTGCTGTACCTTCCGGTCTTGCCGATGCAGATGGCGTCTGCCGCGGCGATCCCTGCGTCGACGCACAGCTCGACGAAGGAGTCGGCATGAGGGGACGTCGGCACGAGGATCCCATCCTCGGCACCGAACTCGAACAGCGTCTCGGCTGACTCGAGGAAGCCCTTGGCCTTCTCGAGCCGACCGCGCATGAAAGCGTTGTCGCCGTCAGTGGTCGACGGCAGTTTCGGTGGAGTCAACGTGCGGCCTTCCTGAGGTGGGCTTGGAGCCATCGGCGGTCTTCCACGAGGGGAATACCCTCACTCGCGATGGAACCGATGAGCGGGTCATCGGGGCCGACCCCCGAGACGTCGTACACGATGGGGTTCACCTGGTTGCCGGTCCACCGGTGAACGGCAATGGTGAGGTCGTAGATGCGGTCCTCAGCATCCGTCCGCGAAACGGCGTCCACGGCGAAGAACAGATCGATGTCGCTGTCCGGTCGCATCGCACCTCGCGCGGCCGAGCCGAACAACGCTGCATAGCGGACCGGCATCGATGCGATCTCCCCGCGGACCCTGTCGAGGAAGCGGGTACGAGCTCCGGCGACCTCGAGGACCGCCGACGCGAGGAGATGGTCTCGGTTGAGCGCGTACGTGCTCACGCCGCCGATGTCGTCGAACACAACGATGCCCTGCTCCGTCAGACGGTCAAGCACCTTCTTCACGCCGTTTCGCGAACGGCCTCCGGGCACGAGCCGCTGGACCGCGGACACCGTGAAGGGTCGGTCCGACAGGCCGCTCAGCACCATCAGAACGTCACCATCGAGGCCGCTCGACAACGCCGCGAACGGGCTCTGCAGCTGCACGACACCCTCCTCACCTCGGTCATCCAACATCACTATAGTGACGCGTACATCACTATAGTGATGGGAAGTAACCAGAAGGAACCACTTCCGGGCAATCCCTGGACAGATGCAGTGCACTCGCCCCTGCGGTCGGGTCGCTCGAATTGAGCAGCGAAGATGCGACCGGTCAGCGCGGAGTTGCGAGGTGTTCGGTCTATTCGCGGATGCCAGCGGTGGCGCGGATCGCGGATCCCAGCAACGACGGGTGTTCCACGGGTTCCGGGATTCTGTTCCACGCCTCTGGGAGGCTGCGCCGTGATACGTCTCCGAGAGCGTTGCGGTCGGACGTGCGACAAGCTACCCCCTGCTCCGACCGTCGCACCAGCCACGACCGCGCTAGTCGCAACAGACAGCGATGCGTTACCACGCGTCGGGAGCCCTTCTACGGTCTTCTAGCTCCGACTAGGGCCCCGGAGCCTAGCCAGTTGGGTGGACGTTGAGAGTGGGACGGGGACGGCGGAACGGGACCCACAGGTCCAGGCTGGTCGGAGTCAGCGGCTCGAAGAGTCTGAGGACCAGTGGCTGCACTCACGTTCGTCCGTCGTCGAAGCCCTGCTGTCCAGGTGGGGATCATCCGATGCTCAGGACAGGAAGCCCCGCAAACTGCAGGAGTGACACCCGCGACCATCCTGCTGGAAAGAACTCTGCCGCGTTCAGCTTCCCTACGTCGAGCGTCTGGTACCTGAAGGACCCGAGTACGCGGGCTGTGAGCTGGTTGACTGCGTCGGGGTCGTCGAGTGCGCTCAGCACTGGCGACGGGTCCCAGCGACGTTCGCCCTCCGTTCGGCGACCTGCTGGCTCCCAGCCCCGAAGCCTGCCCGCGGCACCGTCAAACTGGATTCGGAGGCGAACACCGTCGACGACTGGCAGATGCAACGGGAATACCGTGATGTGCAAGTTCGCCTCTTCGGTGTCGGTTTCCGGAAGCTCGACCTGTGCCTGAAGCGAGTAGCCACCCAGAACACCGATCGCCAGTGGACCGACCGCGAACCGGAGGTAGCTGATGCGCGTCTTCACGACCCGGGCGAATGCAATGCGCCCAGACGGGTTGAGGATAAGCGGATACATCCGGTATCGAGTGAGCGACACCAGAGCGCCGGTGTCCCTACTGCCCTGAACGATCCAATTCGTGAAGTCCGCCTGCGGATCATCTGGTAGGAACGAGCTGTAGCCCATCCAGCCGCCGGTGTGCCGAACGGCTGCCCAGACGGACTGCTGCGCCTGACGCTGCTTAGCAACGGCCTGACCGAGCCGACGCCGAAACGCGTCCCGCGTTGCAGCCACGTCAGCGTGGTTGCCGCGGCTATCCACGTCCTCCGACGCTTGCGGACGTTGAGCGCGTTCCCGCTGCGCGGCCTCCAACTCCTGCTGGCGCTGCGCGCGCAGCCGATCCGCCTCGGCCGCCCCCTCGAGTGCGTGTACGTACACTTTCCAGCGCTCATCGAATGCGTCGACTAGCCGGCCATGGACTGCGGCAGCGGCACCCATCTCTTCATCAAGTTCCGTCAGGAGGCTCTCGATGAACTCCTCACTGACCGGAATTGCCGATTCAAGCCAAGCATCTAGCGTCAAGAGGAAGTCGCTTCTCCCGAGATGCTGCAGGCCGGCAACAGTGGTCTCGTGGCTTTCGGTTGCGTATCTGGTGAAGTTCTGCGAGCCGATTGTCGCTACTCGGTCGTCGGCGACGAGCACCTTCGCGTGTAAGCGGTCGAGCGAACGGACAGTAACGCCAATTCGAAGAAGAGCGCGGGTCGCGAGGAGCTGCGCACGGTACTGCTGGTTACCAGACCGGGGTGACAAGTCCGTGACGACGCAAATGGTGGAGGCCGGAAGATCAGCGCCCATTAAAAGGCGCACGAGGAGAAAATCGAAGTACGGGGTGTACACACGGACGTTCTCCACCGCATCGGCGACCAAGCTCCTCCAAGCCCACGAGGCGTCGGAAGCGAGGAGCTGCGCGTCGGCATCGAACTCCATAGGCCCACCATAGGGGCTTCTATCGGCAAGAGACGTAGCTGCCACACGGGCAGCGCCACCGGCAGGATCGGGTTTCCACGCGGCATCGACGCCCATCCCGTGTCTCAACTGCACTGACGGCTCGCGACATTTCGGGGAGTGGTCGAGCGGATGTGCGAGGGGCGGGATGCCGGTAGGTTGAGGGCCGTGAAGGCCGTCGATGCAAATCTCCTCGATCTGTTGAAAGTCACGAGTCAGTTCGAAGTCCCCATCTATCAGCGAGCGTACGCATGGGGTCGTGCCGAGTGTGAGCAGCTCTGGAAGGACGTCCTTCGGGCCGGCGGCAACGAAGAGCTCGGCGCTCACTTCACGGGATCCGTCGTGTACGTGGAGAAAGCCGCGGGCACGCAGACCAACCAGGCACCGAGCCTCATCATCGACGGTCAACAACGCGTCACAACCGTCAGCCTGATCCTCGCGGCACTAGCCGCCCACCTGGAGGGCCCAGCCGCTGAGGACCGCGAACCACTCGAAGGTTTCTCCGCTGAGGAGATCCGGGACTCCTACCTCACGAATCGGTTCAAGGCCGACGAACGGCGATACAAGCTCCTGCTCTCCCAGGACGATCGAGGCTCACTGAAATCGGTCATCGATGGCACCGAGCCTGCGGCAGGGTCGACTAGCCGCGTGTTCGACAACTTCGAGTTCTTCCGTGCCCAGATCGGGGCGTCGCCCACCGATCTGGCGACGGTGTGCCGCGGGTTGGCGAAGTTGCAGGTGGTCGACGTGCACCTGCAGCTCGGGATCGATCACCCGCAGCTCGTGTTCGAGGCGATGAACTCAACCGGCAAGCGGCTCTCGCAGGCGGATCTCATCCGCAACTTTGTGCTGATGGGGCTGACGACGGACGCGCAGGAACGGCTTTGGACGGGTTACTGGCGGCCAATGGAGCTCGACTTCACCGGCGCCGGTTCCGAGTCGGCGTTCGATGACTTCGTACGGCACTACCTTGCCGCCGTCACCGGCAGCATCCCGCGACTCGGGGACATCTACGACGCGTTCAAGGACTACGCAGCCGCTCGGATGCAGCGCGGCGAAGCGGTCGATGTCCTCGTCCATGAGCTGCGCGAGTACTCCCGCCGGTACAGCGCCATCGCGCTCGGCCGCGAACCCGACAAAGCACTACGGGCAGCGTTCGACGATCTCGTCCAGATCCGCGCGGACGTGGTCTACCCCTTCCTCCTCGAGGCATACACGGACTACGACTTCGAGGTGATCAACAAGGACGAGCTGCTCGAGATTGTCCACATGGTGACCTCGTACGTCGTGCGACGCGCCGTCACTGGCTGGGCCACGAACTCGCTGACCACCACGTTCCAGAGCCTGGCGCGCGCCCTCCGGAAGGACCGTTACGTCGAAAGCGTCAAAGCACACCTCCTGCGCCTGCAGGGATACCGGACGTTCCCGACCGACGCCGAGTTCGAGGAGAAGCTGCAGTCCTTCGACGCGTACCACTTCAAGCGGCGCTCATACTTCTTCCGGTCGTTGGAGAACCACGGCCGGAAGGAACTCGTCGCGACGGACGAGTACACGATCGAGCACATCCTTCCGCAGAACGAGTCACTCCGTCCGGAGTGGCGAGTCGACCTCGGCGAGAAATGGCAGGAGATCCAGTCGGCGTACCTGCACACCCTCGGCAATCTCACACTGACCGGATACAACTCCGAATACTCAGACCGGGCGTTCCGTGAGAAGCGGGACATGGAAGGTGGCTTCAGGGAGAGCCCGCTTCGCCTCAATCAAGGCATCGGGCAGCTCGACATCTGGGACGAGTCCGCCATCCGGACCCGCGCCGCGCGGCTGGCTCAGCAGGCGCTGCGAATCTGGCCTCGGCCCGCGCTTCCGCCCGAGGTGCTCGCGACGTATCAGGAGAGCCGGACAGAGTCGCAGTACACGATCGCTGACCACCCGAATCTGTTCCGGCCGGAGCGCCGTAGGGACTTCGAGCGGCTTCGCAACGAAGTCATGTCGTTCGAGCCCTCCGTCTCCCTTGATTTCCTGAAGGTGCGCGTGGCCTTCCGAACGGAGACGACGTTCCTCGACGTCGTCCCGCAGGCGTCGCGGCTCCTCCTCGTGCTGAACATCCCGATCACGGCGCTCCGCGACGAGCGCCGAGTCGCTCGCGATGTAAGCGGGATCGGCCACTGGGGAGTCGGTAACACACAGGTCGCTTTCGATGACACGACGGACTTCAGCTACGTACTCGGCCTCGTCCGGCAGGCCTACGAGTACCAAGTTCTGGCGTGAAGGATCGTTTGCGCCTGCTTGCTTCTCGGGCTAGGAGGCGGTGGCACCCAGAACGACGTTGACCGGGTCCTCAAGTGATCGGGTCTTTCGGTACAAGGGCATCAGCGAGGTCGGGCCATCGTGGGCTGCGTACAGGGTGGCGTTGTCAGCGAGCACCGCTGACGGCTGATCGCCACGACGGATCATCCAAAAGTGTCGTAACGGCAGGCCAGCTTCGTCCGGGCATGCCCGGACAGCCGATTCGAGGCCCTCGAACTCGCTGACCCACGCCGGCGTCGCCTCAGGAGTCAAGTACGACGCGCCATACCAGTGCGTGCCAACAGTGAGTCTGATTTGGTCGTTGATCGTGCGGCCCAGGATGGCGGCGATGATTCGATAGGTCAGAGATCGAGGTGTAGTGGGGTCGGCAGAGGCCGTCGTCCATCCCACCGCGGTTTCAATGAGCTTCACCACCTCGTGGGGATCCTCAGCCTCGAAGAATGCCTGCCAGCCGATGCCGTCGACGGCTTGTTCGTCCCCACGCATCAGGTGAATGCTGCCGTTCAGGTTCATGAACACCGAGCTACCTGAGCGCGGGTCGAAGGTTTCAAGACCATGGTAGAACCCTTCCATCGGCCACGTTTCAGCGATCTTGAAGTGGCTGTGCCGGCGAGTAAGCTCGCTGGACACCCACCACGCCTGGGCGAGCTTGAATCGTTCCGCGATCTGCATCGAGGCTCCATGGTGGAAGTCATTGTTGGGATTGCTTGACGGTGCCGCTTCAGACGTCCGGACCTCTTTTATAGGGGTTCGATTCACGGATTGCGTTGGAGACCCGACACAAAGGTCATTCTTCGTAGACAGGATCGTCTCCGGACTCGGACGACGTGTCGAGCGAACCCGGCCAGGTGGTGGGTGCCGGCCCGAAAGCGCGTCGAGCTGCGCGGACGGTCAACTCGGCCATGCCCAGGTTTGCGCCGCCCCCGATGACGGCTCCAATTCCGAACGGGACAACGTTGCCGAGGACGATGATGCCCTGCTTCGTTCCCCATTTCGTCACAAAGTTCTGGCCGAGGACCTTGTTGATCTGCTTGAGTTGCGACACGGGGATGGCGTTGACGATGGCTTTCGCCCAGTGCGGTCCGGTCCGTCCCGCGACCTTCTCGATCGTCTGTGAAGCCCCACCGCCAAGGAGGACACCTAAAACGAGGGTGCGACGGCGCTCAAGTTCGTCGACACGGACGCCGTGCACTTCCGCGACGGAGAGCGCAAACAACGCGCTCAGCTCGAGCGAAGATAGAATCTCCCCTCCTGCGAGAGCCAGTCCCGCAGCCGTACCGACTCCGGGGGCAGCCGCGACGGCGCCAACAGCGGCGCCGGTTCCAGCTAGGGCGGTGCGATACATGTTCTCGAGCGTGTGCACGACTTGCTGAGGAGTCGCTTCCGGGTTGCGTTGCCGCGCACGGGCAAGGTTTCCCGCGACCACGGCGCCCTGGACGCTGAGCGCTTTGTCCAGCGCAGTGGTGAGGAGGTTGCGTCGGTGTTCCGGCGTTGAGTCGTTCTCGCCGAGGGGCATGCTGGTCACCTGCACAGAATAGAGCGAGCCTTACTCGCTTCGCGACGGGACACCAACCCGACTGTCCGTTCGCGACAGCGGCAGCTGGCACGAGCGTGGGCAGTGGCCTCCACCCGAGTAACCGCTATCGTGAGACCGTGATAGCCGGGGAACTCAAGAGCAAGATCGATCGAGTCTGGGACGCGTTCTGGTCCGGTGGGATTTCGAATCCGCTCGAGGTGATCGAGCAGATCACCTACCTACTGTTCGTCCGCCGGCTCGACGACCTCCAGACACTCGCAGAGAAGAAGGCGCGCGTTACCGGCGGCAGCGTCGAGCGACAGATCTACGGGCCCGGCCAGGAGAAGTTGCGGTGGAGCCGGTTCAAGAACGATGAGCCCGAAACGATGTGGCGGATCGTTGGAGAGGGCGTGTTCCCGTTCCTCCGTGCTCTCGGCGGTGATGGATCGACGTATGGCGATCACATGCGCGACGCCCGGTTCACCATCCCGACGCCCGCGTTGCTATCGCGGGTCGTCGACATGCTCGACGAGATCCCCATGGCCGAGCGCGACACCAACGGCGATCTGTACGAGTACCTGCTGTCGAAGATCGCCTCCGCTGGAGTGAATGGTCAGTTCCGTACGCCCCGCCACATCATCGACCTCATGGTCGCCATGATGGCCCCGCAACCAGCAGACGAGATCTGTGATCCCGCAGCCGGTACCGCAGGGTTCCTCGTGGCTGCGTCGGAGTACGTGCGACGCGAGCACCCGGCCGTTCTGACCAACGCTGCACAGCGCTCGCACTTCCACACGAGCATGTTCCACGGGTTCGACTTCGATTCGACCATGCTCCGCATCGGCAGCATGAACATGCTCCTGCACGGCATCGAAGCACCCGACATCCGCTACCGCGACTCTCTCTCCGAAGGCGCCAGCGACGATGCCGAGCGGTACACGCTGATCCTTGCCAACCCGCCCTTTGCCGGCTCTCTCGACTACGAGTCGACGTCGAAGGACCTGCAGCGCGTCGTGAAGACCAAGAAGACCGAGCTTCTCTTTCTTGCCCTCTTCCTGAAGCTGCTGAAGCCCGGCGGCCGCGCGGCCGTCATCGTGCCCGACGGCGTGCTGTTCGGCTCGTCAAGCGCGCACAAGACACTGCGGCGCATGCTCGTGGAAGACCAGAAGCTCGACGCGGTCGTCAAGCTACCCTCCGGCGTCTTCCGACCGTACGCAGGAGTATCGACAGCGATCCTGTTCTTCACCAGAACGAACTCCGGCGGCACCGAAGACGTCTGGTTCTACGACGTGCATGCCGACGGCTTCTCCCTCGACGACAAGCGGAACCCGATCGAGGCAAGCGATCTCCCAGACGTCTTGGCCCGCTGGGCGAACCGCGGCACGAGCGAGCGAGCCCGGAGCCGAACCGACCAGTCCTTCACGGTGCCGAAGGCGGACATCGCCGCGCAGGGTTACGACCTCTCTCTGAACCGCTATAAGGAAATCGTCCATGACGAGGTCGAGCACCGATCGCCTCTCGACATCATTGCCGACATCGAGGTACTCGAGGCAGAATTGGCTGACGAGCTCGCGACCTTGAAGGCAATGCTCGCATGAGAATCGTACGTTTGTCTGACGTTGCCACGGTGAATCCGAGAGGAGATCGAGTTCGTCCAGAACAGAGCGTTTCGTTCGTCGGGATGGCTCAGCTCGATCAGGTGACGGCAGAAGCAACTCCGCTCGACTCGCGGAAATTCTCCGCCGTTTCCAAGGGGTACACGGTTTTCCGGAATAGGGATCTGCTCGTGGCGAAGATCACGCCCTGCTTTGAAAATGGGAAGATCGGCCGTGCCATTCTCGATGAAGAAATCGGGGTCGGTTCAACCGAATTTCATATTGTGCGCCCGGGACCCGACGTGGACGATGCATACCTTCTCCATTTCCTCCGTCGCCGAGAAGTTCGTCGATCAGGCGAGTTACGCATGACCGGAAGTGGAGGTCAGCGCCGCGTTCCGGCGGATTTCATGCGGATGCTTGAAGTTCCGCTCCCGCCGCTCGACGAGCAGCAGCGGATCGCCGCGATCCTCGACCAGGCCGACACTCTGCGCGCGAAGCGCCGCCGAATTCTCGACCACCTTGGATCGGTACGAAAGGCTCTATTGGACGAGCTCGTTGCGAGCAGAGAAGATGGGAAGTCCATACGTCTCGGAGACTTGGCGGAGGTGTCATCAGGGATCACGAAGGGGCGTGTCGCGAAAGCTCCCATTGCGGGATCGGTGCCCTACTTGGCGGTCGCCAACGTTCAGGACGGCCGGCTGGAGCTCGCTTCGGTGAAGAGCATTGATGTGACTGATGCTGAGATGCGGCGCTTTCGTGTCCTTAAAGGCGATTTGTTGCTAACAGAAGGCGGCGACCCGGACAAACTCGGACGTGGTGCTCTATGGAATGACGAACTCCCTCTCGCGTTACACCAGAACCACATCTTCCGTGTCCGGCTCGCGAACGAGTCTGTGGTTCTCCGCAAATACTTGAGCGCATACATCTCGTCAAACGCCGCCAGGGCGTACTTCTTACGCTCTGCAAAGCAAACAACCGGCATCGCGTCTATCAATATGACTCAATTACGTGACCTGCAGGTTTGGATTCCCTCCATGGAGCGCCAGCGCCAGTATGTTGCGCGCCTTGACGCACTTTCGAAAGTGGCGCAAGATACGGCGCTACGCTCGATGGATGAGTTGTTCGACTCACTAGTGTCTCGCGCGTTCCGAGGCGAACTGTGAGCTTCAACTTCAATTTCGTGCGGCACGCATGGCCGGATGTGTTCGAAGATGCGTCCCGGGCAGAGTCATACCTCTCAGGTGACCCGCGCTCCGCGTGCTTTTATAGCCGTCGGGCGGTGGAGCAGCTCGTCGGCCACCTCTACGATGTCCTCGCCCTGCCGGTCCCGTATCAGGACGACCTCGCGGCGCGCATCAATGACGTTGGTTTTGCGCGCGTCGCGGGGGTCGGGATCAGGCAGAAGCTGAACTTGATACGGAAGCTTGGCAATCAGGCGGTGCACGCGCAGCAGCCGGTGCGTCCTGATATCGCGTTGGCCGCGCTACGCGAGCTGCATCACGTGCTGGTGTGGGCGATGTTCCGGCATTCGGCGCATCCCGAGGGCGTGCCCACCGGTGCGACATTCGATCCCAAGCTCGCAGCCAGTGCTGCCCCACTCACACGGGAGGACGTGCAGCGGCTCGCGGCGAAGTTCGCCGCGCAGGACGAAGCCCACGCCAAAGCACTCGCGGACCGTGACGAGGTCGCGGCGGCGCAAGCTGCTGAGATCGGGCAGTTGCGCGCGCAGGTAGCTGCGGCTCAAGCTGCGAACCACACCTCCGATGACCACGACTACTCCGAAGCCCAGACACGCGACCTGTTCATCGACGTGCTTCTCGCCGAAGCCGGCTGGCCGCTCGCCGATCCGCGTGATCGCGAGTTCGAGGTCACCGGCATGCCGAACGCCGCTGGCGTCGGCTTCGTCGACTACGTGCTGTGGGGAGCGGACGGACTGCCGCTCGCCGTCGTCGAGGCCAAGCGCACGACGAAGAGTCCCCTCATCGGGCAGCAGCAGGCGAAGCTGTACGCCGACTGTCTCGAGGCGATGTTCGGACGTCGACCGGTCGTGTTCTACACCAACGGATACGAGCACTGGCTTTGGGACGACGCGGCCGGGTACCCGCCGCGGCAAGTCGCGGGGTTCTTCACCCGCAGCGAACTAGACCTCATGATCCAGCGTCGCACCTCCCGACAGCCGCTGGCCGACGCCCCCGTCAGCACAGACGTCGCCGGTCGGCACTACCAGGTACGGGCCATCAGGGCTGTCGGGGACACGTTCGATCGACGGCAACGGCAAGCACTCCTGGTGATGGCGACCGGCTCGGGAAAGACCCGCACCGTCATCGCGTTGGCCGATCAGTTGATGAAGGCGAACTGGGCGAAACGCATCCTGTTCCTCGCCGACCGCACCGCGCTCGTGAAGCAGGCAGCGAACGAGTTCAAGACGCATCTGCCGAGCGTCACCACAGTGAACCTGGTCACCGAACGCTCCGCCGAAGGACGCGTCTACGTCTCGACCTACCCAACGATGATGAACCTCATCAACCAGACCGACGACGGCGGCGACGGGCCGACGCGCCAGTTCGGGCCGGGATACTTCGACCTCATCGTGGTCGACGAAGCGCACCGGTCGATCTACCAAAAGTACGGGGCGATCTTCGACTGGTTCGACGCGATGCTCGTCGGCCTGACTGCCACGCCGAAGGACGAAGTCGACCACAACACCTACCGACGATTCCACCTCGAGGACGGCGTGCCCACCGACGCATACGGCTTGGACGAAGCCGTCGCCGAGGGATTCCTCGTCCCACCGTACGGCGTGTCGGTCGGCACCCGTTTCCTGCGTCAGGGCATCCGCTACGACGACCTCAGCGAGGCCGAGAAGGACGACTGGGACGCTCTCGACTGGGGCGAGGGCGGCACCCCCACCGCCATCGACGCCGAGGAATTGAACCGGTTCCTGTTCAACGAGGACACCGTCGACAAGGTGCTGGCGACCTTGATGACGGATGGGTACAAAGTCGCCGGCGGTGACCGCCTCGGCAAAACGATCGTGTTCGCGAAGAACAAGGACCACGCCGAGTTCATTCAGCGCCGTTTCGACGAGCAGTACCCCGAACACGCAGGACACTTCGCGCGCGTCATCACCCACGGCACCCCGTACGCGCAGAACCTCATCGATGAGTTCTCCATCGCCGACCACGCGCCGCACATCGCGATCTCCGTCGACATGCTCGACACCGGCATCGACGTCCCCGAAGTCGTCAACCTTGTGTTCTTCAAGACCGTTCGGTCGAAGTCGAAGTTCTGGCAGATGATCGGCCGCGGCACCCGCCTCAGCCCCGACCTGTTCGGAGAAGGGCGGTCGAAACAGGACTTCCTCGTCTTCGACTTCTGCGGCAACCTTGAATTCTTCAGCCAAGACCTTCCCGGCTCCGAGGGCTCGACGCAGAAGTCACTCACCCAACGGCTGTTTGAAGCCCGGCTCGGACTGATCACCGCCCTCGACCGAACGCAGATCGATGCTGACCTTCGCGCCTCTGCCGCAGGCACCCTGCACGAGGTCGTCGCAGGTATGAACCTCGACAACTTCCTCGTCCGGCCCCAACGACGCTGGGTCGAGCAATACGCCGACCAGGCAGCGTGGGACGCACTCACACCTCAAGATGCATCGGATGCGCTTGAGCACCTCGCCGGTCTTCCATCGAGCGTGGTGGACGATGACACCGACGCGAAGCGCTTCGACCTACTGATTCTGCGCCGACAGCTCGCGCAACTTGACGGCGACCTCACCGCAGCAGAACGGGTCCGTCAAACGGTGCAGGCCATCGCGACGGCGCTGCTGGCGAAGACCGCGATCCCGTCCGTCGCGGAACAGGTCGTGCTCCTTGAGGAGGTCGCCGGCGACGACTGGTGGATCGACGTGCCCCTGGGCATGCTCGAAGTCGCGCGCGTTCGCATTCGCGCGCTGGCACGGTTCGTACCGAACGTCACCCGCCCTCGCGTGTACACCGACTTCATCGACGAACTCGGCGACGCCACTGAAATTGTGCTGCAGCACACAACGCCGGGGACGGACCTTGAACGGTTCCGCGCGAAGGCGACCGCGTATCTGCGACAGCATGAGGACCACCTCGCGCTGCAGCGACTCCGTCGCAACCGTCAGCTCACGGCAGACGACCTGGAAGCCCTCGAGCAGATGCTGCTGGCGAGCGGGGCAGGGTCACAGGCCGACATTGAGTTGGCGGCCGAGCAGGCGCATGGGCTCGGATCGTTCATCCGGTCGCTCGTCGGCCTCGACCGAGATGCGGCTCTCGAGTCGTTCGCACGCTTCCTCGACGGCTCACGCTTCTCCGTCGACCAGATCCGATTCGTCCATCTCATCGTCGACGAACTCACCGCCAACGGTCTGATGGACGCTGGACGCCTGTACGAATCGCCGTACACAGACCGGGCCCCAAGCGGCGTCGACTACCTTTTCGACGACGACGACGTGGCAGCTATCGTGCAGATCCTTCGCGACGTGCGCGAACATGCCCGACCCGGAACCGTGGCCTGAGAGAGGCGCGCTGACGCGCGGTCGCGGCACGATCGAGCGCCCGGTAGGCAAGTCGAAATCGGCAATTTCTCGCCACGAGGGCACTTTGCCGATAACGCTCATTCTGTCCAAGCACGACTGGCTGGAAGCGGTCCCGGCGACGCTGACCGTTCTTGTCGTGCAACCGTCAAAGCCGCGAACATACGGTCGATGTGCGAGCCCCGGATCAGGACTGCACATCGTGATGAGGGGTTCAACTGGCGACCGCTACTCAGGCCCCATCCTGGTCATCACTCGGGAGCTCCACTCGCTCGGCACCGAAGTCGGCGGACGCAGAGACGCCTTCCCACGCCCTAGCCTCAGCGATCTGTTCCTGCGAGTACGCGATCGCCATGCGAGCCGCCCCGGCGCCGATGACGAGATGGGACGGCAGCCGGTCGCGTCCGACGGTCCGCACGAGGATCTCGGCGGCGCGGTCCGGGTCTCCCGCCGCCGGCGCTCCGCGGAGGTGATCAGCAAGCGCACCGACCGTGGTGCGGTACTCCTCCGGGATTCCGTGGACGTCCATCGACGCGCCCGCCCAGTCGGTGGCGAACCCGCCCGGCTCGACGACGAGGTACCGGATCCCGAACGGCGCCGTCTCGGTGGCGAGCACGCGCGTCAGCCCGTCGATGCCGAACTTCGCCGCCTGGTACGAGCCGAGGCCCGGGGTCCCACCGACTCGTCCTCCGACGGACGAGAACTGGACGATGGTCCCGCCGCCCTGCTGTCGCAGGATCGGGATGGCTGACTTCGAGACGTTGTAGACGCCCCAGAAGTTCGTCTCGAACTGCTGCCGGAAGTCGTTCTCCGACGCGGTCTCGACGGGTGCGAGGTTGGCGTACCCGGCGTTGTTGACGACCACGTCCACCGAGCCGAACGCGTCGCGGGTGGCGTCGAGTGCGTCCACGGCAGCGGCAGCGTCGGTGACGTCGAGTGCGAGTGGGAGCACCTGCGACCCGAACTCCTCGACGACGTCAGACAGCTGCTGCGGCTTCCGGGCTGTGGCTGCCACCCGGTCGCCGGCGCGGAGGGCGGCGAGGGTGAGCGAACGGCCGAAGCCGCGGGACGATCCGGTGATGAACCACGTGCGGGACATGGGTGCTCCTCTGCGAGATCGGATGATCGAACGATCTCCGACGCTACGAGCTACCCGGCAGGACAACCTGGCCCGGTTGGGGACACGCTCGCTCCGGCGGCCTTGCCTGAACCTGGGTGCATCGACCCAGGGAGGCCTCAGTGCCGCGTCACGTTCTCGTTCACCCAGTCCCGCAGGTGCGCCAGTGGTGCTGCTGCCCCCAGGCCGAGCGGCGTCAGCGCGTACTCGACCCGGGGTGGCACCTCGGCGAACACGGTCCGGGTCACGAGCCCGGCGTCCTCCATGCGCTTCAGCGACGCGGAGAGCACCTTCGGGCTCACGCCCTGCAGGTGACGTCGGAGTTCGCCGAACCGCTGCGGGCCGTCCTCGAGCACACCGATCGCGAGCGCCGTCCACTTGTTCGCGAGCAGGTCGAGCATCTCGCGGCACGGGCAGGCCGCGGCGTAGACGTCGTTCCGGTCGCAGGTGTCGAGCACGTGGGCGGCTTCGACGGGACGGCTCATCGACGTGGTCACAGCGGCACTGTAGCTGCGGCCACGTCGAGCCGCAACCGCTTGGTTCCCGTTGGGTACGGCTTCCGAACTGGGCTTTCTCGGTTACCCGACGGTAACCAGGGGGCCTTGCGGGTAACCACGGGAAAGGGTGCACGGTACTGACATGACCACGACGAACGAGGTCCGAGCGATCGGACAGACAGCCGCTCTCCCGGTCACCAGCGCCCGCAGCCTGGTGCCGACGACCATCCCCGAACCGGTCCCCGGCCCGCACGACCTGCTCGTCGAGGTCCGCGCGGTCTCGGTCAACCCCGTCGACGTCAAGCTCCGCGGCGGCTCGGAACCGGACGGCGGTGTGCGGGTGCTCGGCTTTGACGCCTCCGGTACCGTCCGTGCCGTCGGTGACGCCGTCACGCTCTTCGCCCCGGGCGACGAAGTGTTCTACGCCGGCGCCATCGACCGGCCCGGCAGCAACGCGGAACTCCAGCTCGTCGACGAGCGGATCGTCGGACGGAAGCCGTCGACGATGTCCCACACCGAGGCCGCCGCGCTCCCGCTCACCGCGATCACCGCGTGGGAGAGCCTGTTCGACAAGCTCCGGATCGCAACGGACGCGACGGGCACGCTGCTCGTCGTCGGGGGCGCAGGCGGTGTCGGTTCGATCGCGATCCAGCTCGTCCGGACGCTGCTGCCCGGCGTTCGGGTCATCGCCACCGCCTCCCGACCGGAGAGCGAGGCGTGGGTGCGCGACCTCGGCGCCCACGACGTCGTCGACCACCACGGCGACCTCGCCGCACAGGTCCTCACCCTCGCTCCGAACGGCATCGAGTGGATCCTGACCGCCAACTCGACCGGCCAGCTCCCCGTCTACGAGCGGGTGCTGCGCCCCTTCGGCCAGATCGTCGCGATCGACGACCCCGAGCAGGTCGACGTCGTCGCGCTGAAGTCGAAGGCGCTCACCTGGCACTGGGAGTTCATGTTCGCCCGCTCCCTGCACGGAGCCGCGGACCTGGCCGAACAGCACCGGATCCTCGACGAGGTCGCCGAGCTCGTCGACACCGGACGCATCCGCGGAACCGCGACGACGGTCCTCCAGCCGATCACCGCGGAGACCCTCCGAGAGGCCCACCGCCTCGTCGAGAGCGGCCGTGTCATCGGCAAGGTCGTCGTCTCCGACGAACCGGCCGCCTGAGCCGCGGACCCATCGAGACCACCACCACCACAGAAGGAGACAGCCATGTCCATCACCCTCACCCAGGCGCAGCGCATCATCGCCGCGGCCGACGCCAAGGCCGCCGAGCTCGGCGTGCCGTCGTCCATCACCGTCCTCGACGACGGCGCCCGAATGGTCGCCTCGGTCCGCCAGGACGGTGCCCCGCTCGTGTCGATCGACTCCAGCTTCGCGAAGGCACGCACCTCGGTGTACTTCGGGGGCGCGGCCACCGGCGACCTCGCGGCGGCGATCCAGCCCGGCGCTCCGCTGTACACGCTCGGTGCCGCGAGCAACGAGCCGCTCGCGTTCGTCGCCGGCGGCCTCCCGATCACCGACGAGTCCGGTGCTGTGATCGGCGCCGTCGGCTCCGGCGGCGGCACGCCGGACCAGGACGCCGTCATCGCGCAGGCCGGCATCGACGCGGCACGCTGATGAGCACCGGCCTCGCGGGCAGGACCGTCCTGGTCGTGGGCGCGGGATCCGGCATCGGGACGGCGGTCGCATCCGCGGCTGCCGTCGCCGGCGCCCGGGTCGTCGCCGCCAGTCGTCGGCAGGACACTGCCGAGCAGGTCGCCGAGATCGTCGGGCGCGGTACGTCCGCCGTCCGACTCGACCTGGGGGACGAGGACAGCATCCGCGCCGCCCGGGCGACGCTCGGGTCCGTCGACCACGTGGTGACCGTCGCCGCCGACCACGCGAACGGCCCGGTCAGCGCACTCGAACAGAGCGACGTGGAGGACGCCTTCCGTGCGAAGGTCGTCGGCCCGTTGGTGCTGGCGAAGCACCTCGCCCCGATCATGCCGCCCACCGGCGCGTTCGTGCTGTTCTCCGGGTACGTGTCCGCCCGGCCGCAGCCCGGACTCGCGGTGATGGCCACGACCAACGGTGCGGTGGACGCACTCGTCCCGGCACTGGCCGTGGACCTGGCACCGATCCGCGTCGTGGGGATCTCCCCCGGTGTCGTCGACTCCGGATCGTGGGACGGCATGGACGACAAGGCAGCGTTCTTCGCGCAGGTCGCCGGCTCGAACCCCGCCCGTCGCGTGGGGACCCCGGAGGACGTCGCCGACGCGGTCGTCTTCGCCCTCACCAATCCGTTCCTGACCGCGACCACCGTCCACCTCGACGGTGGTCAGCGTTTCGTCTGAGCAAGGGGTCACCATGAGCATCGTCATCATCGCGGAGATCGAACCGTCGCCGCGCGACGCAGCTACCGTCCGGGAGGCGCTCCTCACCGCCGTCACTCGGGTCCGCTCCGAGGACGACGGCTGCGAGCGCTACGAGTTGCACCGCGACCCGCGGACCGGTGGGTTCGTCATGGTCGAGCGTTGGCGCGACCAGGCGGCGCTGGACGCGCACGCCGCCGGGCCGGCCTTCGCTGCGCTGAGCGCAGCGCTCGAGGGCCGGCTGGCCGGCCCGATCGCGCTCCGGCCGTTGGAGCCCGTCGAGGTCTGAGCACGACGAACGCCCCCTGCTGCGGCTCGCGCCGTGGCAGGGGGCGTCTTGCGCGTCCGCACGCTGTCAGCGCCTGTGCGCCTCCTGCAGCGCGTCGTAGCGCTCGTGCACCGGCGCGGAGAGACCGGCTCGGGCAGCGCGTGTGAGCTCGTCGGCGAGGACCTCGTGTGCCCCGGCCTCCAGCCCGTCCAGGACGGCAGCCACCACGTCCGCCGGGTCGTTCTTCGGCATGTCCCCGGGCGTCATCGGGGTGTCGGTGAACGCCAGGTAGGCGCCGAGCACCTGTACGCCGTCCGCCGCGAACTCCAGCCGGAGGGAGTCGGTCGCCGACCACAGGGCGGCCTTCGACGCGCTGTACCCGTTGCCGATCGCGAACCAGCTGAGCGCCGATGCGACGTTGACGACCGCACCGTGCGAGCGGCGGAGCGCCGGTGCGAACGCCCGCGTGACCTGCAGGGGGCCGAAGAAGTTCGTCTCCATCTGCGCACGGACGTCGTCGAGCTCACCGTCCACGAGGGAGCCGCTGCGCAGCACACCCGCGTTGTTGATCACGACCGTCACGTCGTCGGCGCTGGCGGCGGCCTCCCGTACGGATGCGGCGTCGGTCACGTCGAGCCGGATCGGCACGACGCCCCCGTCGTCCCACGTCCGTGGGCTCCTCGCCGCCGCGTACACGCGTGTGGCGCCACGCTCGCGCAGCTGGAGCACGAACTCCTGTCCGAGTCCGCCGTTCGCTCCGGTCACCAGGACCACTGCTCCGTCGATGTTCGTCATGTCCGTCCTTCCCGTTCGTCCTGTTCGTCTGCTCGCGGTGTCACTGTTCCGGCACCATCGCCTGCGCCAACGCCGTGCGGAGCGGCTGGTGCCCGGTCGTGATCTCGAGCTGCAGCCGCCCGGGGTCGGGGCCGACCGCGACGTCCTGCAGCGCGGCAGCGACGTCCGCTCGGGCGATCCCCGTCCGCGTCACGTGCTGCCCCGCTGCGAACGACCGTGATCCGGGTCCGTCGTGGAGTGCGTCCGGTCGGAGGATCACCCAGTCGAGGTCGAGGGTGCGGACGGCGGCGTCCGCGTCGGACTTCGCCCGCAGGTACACCTGGAACGGGTCCGTGGAGCCGCGCTCGTACTCGTCGGCTCCCGCGCCGGAGAGCATCACGAAGCGTCGGACGCCCGCCCGAACCGCGGCCTGCGCGAAGAGGATCGCGCCGTCCCGGTCCATCGAGAGCGACCGTGCAACCGTGCTCGCTTCCCCCGACCCGGCGGCGAACACCGCCGCGTCCGCCCCGCGGAGCACTTCGGCGACGTCGTCGAGCGACGCGGACTCGAGGTCCAGCAGGACGGGGACCACCCCGGGGAGCGCGAGCTCCTTGAGGTGTTCGGCCCGCCGGATCAGTCCGATGACGGTGTGGCCGTCGGAACGAAGCCGCTCGCTGAGGAGACGCGCGACCTTGCCGTGCGCGCCGGCGATGGCGATGCGCATCGTCAGGAGACGAGGATGTCGTCAATGCGGATGGAGACGATGAGCGGCTCCGGCAGCGCGTGCCCGTCGCCGTCGCGGACGAAGATGTTGCGCTCGGTGGCGAGCAGCAGACCGTCCACCCAGGTCTGTCCGGTCATGTACTCGACGCTCGGGGAGGCACCGGCGATGTCGACCTCGTAGTCCCGTCGACGGAGCACACCGTCGGCGTCGGCGTAGAGCGTCTGCGTCGGGGTGTGCGTCGCGATGGAGTTGGGGTAGGTCACACGGAGGCGGTCCCAGGTCTGACCGCCCGGCTCCGTCCACGGGCCGGCTTCCTCGACCTGCACGCCGGGGAACGTGAACGACCAGGGTTCGGTGTTGTAGGTCCACATGGCGTAGCCCGTGAAGTACGCCAGCTGCAGGGACGTCCACGGGGTCTCCAGCACGTGGCCGGCGAACGACGCCCGCGGCTCGACGAGTTCTTCGACGAGCTCGTCGCCGTGGTCGGTCGCGCGGACGACGGCCACACGGTCGGCCGTGAACTCGGTCCGGAGGTCGGCGGCACCGAAGTGCTCGAGCGAAGCGCGCTGCTCGCGGAGGTCGACCGTGAAGCGGCCTTCCTCGGCGATGCCGGGCACCTGCTTGAGGCCCCAGAAGGCGCCACCGAAGTGCCGGTTCGCGGAGATGGTCGAGACGTCCGCCCAGCGTGCGCCACCGTGGGCGTCGATGATGCGGTCGAGCAGGGTCGTGGTGGTGGTCATGATGGCTCCGGGGTTCAGGCGGCGGTCGCCGCGGTCAGGAAGTCGGTGACGAGAGCTGCCGCCTCGGCGGGGTACTGGAAGATCGACGCGTGCGCCGCGTCCGGGAACACGTGCAGGCGCGCATCCGGGATCAGCCCGGCGAGCGTGTGACTACCGGGGGTGCGGATCATCAGGTCGTCGTCGCCCTGCAGGACCAGCGTCGGCTGGCGGATCGCGGTCAGACGTTCGAGCTTCGACATGTCCGGCACACCCCAGGCCAGCACGGCGTCGTACTGCGCGTCGCGGACGGCCGCGGTCGTCGGCTCGTCCCGGTCCTCGGTACGACCACCGAGCCGGCGGAGGAACTCGATGCCGAGCGTCCGGCTCGTCTCCGTGTGCGCGAAGAAGATGTAGAGGAGGTTCTCCGCCGACGGCACGTCCTGGCGCGACTCGCGCTCGATGTCCTCACGCCAACCGTGCATCGTCGGTGCGCCCGCGGGGCCGGTGCCGGCGAGCACCAAGTTGCGCACCGCCCAGGGCCGGAGCAGGGCGAGGTCCTGTGCGACGAACCCCCCGAGCGAGAACCCGAACACGTCGAACCGTCGGATCCCGAGCGCGTCGGTGAACGCCAGCAGGTCGACGGCCATCTGCGCGACCGTCGACGGCACGGTGCCGGTGGATCCACCGACACCGGCATTGTCGACGAGGATCACCTCGCGGTCGGCGGCGATCGGGTCGACGAGGGCCGGATCCCAGTTGTCGAGGTTGCCGCGGAAGTGCATCAGGAACACGAGCGGGACGCCGTCCGCGCTCGAGCCGAAGCGGCGGTAGGCGTAGCTGGTGCCGTTCGCAGCCGTCACGTGGCTCGTCCGGGCGGTGGTGGTCGTGGTGCCGGTGGTCGGGGCCGTGCTGGTCATTGCGGTGCTCCCTCGGGTCAGCCGACCCCGTCGGTCGGCGGCGGTGTCGACGCTAGGAGCGGGGCGGGCTTCGCAGCGTGCTCCCGTCGGGGACATGCTCCTGAGCGGGACACCCTCCCTGCGTCCTCAGTCGGTCCGCCCGGTGACGGTGGCGCGGACGGCGGCTTCCTCGATGTCGAGGACGGTCAGCACGGCACGTACCGCGGCCTCGGGGTAGCGCCCCTCGCGCCGGGCCCGGAGGACGGCTCGGCGTTCCTCGGCGATGGCGAGCATCCGGAGCTCTCCGTACGCGGCCGACCGGTCGGCCCGTACCCCGTCGTCGCCCACGAGCGTCTCGCCGAGCAGTGCGGCGTCGACGCGGACGCGCTCCACGACGCGGTCGTCGTACGCACCGTCCTCGAGCTCCTCGACCAGTCGGAGGCTCTCGGCCCGTGCCTCGGCGAGCAGGAGTTGCGTCTCCATCCGCTCCTGGTCGAGGTCGGGCGGCGGCAGCGCCACCTTCCGGATGACCCAGGGCAGCGTCAGCCCGATGAGGAGCGTCGCCAGGACCACGACGAAGGCGAGGAACTGCAGGAAAGCCCTGTGCGGGGTCTGCTCGGGCAGCAGGAACACGGCGGCCAGCGTGACGACCCCGCGGACGCCGGCGACGGTCACCGGCAGGTCGAGACGCCACTGCCAGCTCCGTCTCCGGAGTCGCCTCGGTCCCCACCGGTAGACGGCCGTCACGGCGAGGCTCCACCCGAGACGCGCGGCCACGAGGACCACGACCACCACCCCGATGACCACGGCCGCGCGGGCGACCCCGATGCCGGACGACAACGCGCCGCGGAGGATCGCCGGGAGGCTGAGCCCGATGAGGAGGAAGACCGCGTTCTCGAGCAGGAACTGGATGGTGCGCCAGTTCAGCGACTCAGCGAGGCGGGCCTCCGCCGACTGCAGCACCGGAGCGCGGAAGCCGAGGAACAGCCCGGCGACCACCACCGCGAGCGGGCCCGATGCACCGATGCCGTGCGCGAGCAGGAAGGCGACGTAGGGCGTGACGAGCGACAGGCTCGTGTCGAGGACGGCGACCGAGATCCGTCGCCGCACGGCTCCCATGACGAACGCGACCAGGAGTCCGACGCCCACGCCGCCGACCACCGCCAGCACGAACTCGCCCGCAGCACGGACGGGGTCGAAGACCGCGACGATCGCGACGACCGCGGTGTTGAGCGCGACGAGCGCGGTGGCGTCGTTGAGCAGGCTCTCCCCGTCCAGGATCGATGCCAGCAGTCGTGGGAGCGGCGCCCGGCGGGTCACCGCGGTCACCGCCACGGCGTCCGTCGGAGCGACGACCGCACCGAAGGCGAACGCGGCGGCGAGGGTGAGGGTCGGCACGACCGCCCAGGTGGCGAGGCCGACGACCACCGTCGTGAAGGCCACCAGGCCGACCGACAGCAGCAGGAGCGGTTCACGCCGCGCGCGGACGTCGGCCAGGGATGTCTGCAGCGCCGCGGCGAACAGCAGCGGTGGGAGGAGGACCGACAGCACGAAGTCCGGTTCGACGTCCACGCGGGGAACGCCGGGCACGTACGAGACGGCCACCCCGATGAGGACGAGCGCGAGGGGTGCCGACCACCCGACGCGTCGTGCCGCCGCGCTCACCGCGACGGTGACCACGAGGAACACGACGACCCACCCCAGGGTCACCTCGACGCTCATCGGGTCCGCCCGTGGGTGTCCGTGCCGCAGGCACGCATCGGGCGCCGACGGCTTCGTAGCCTGCTCGCATGCGTATCCACCGCTCCGGATCCACCGTCCCGGTCAGGTCGTCCACGCCGACCCTGGCCTCGATCGCACTCACGCGGATCCTCACCGACCCGGTGGACGTCGCCCCGTCGCCGACCGAGGAACGCCAGCCGGACGGCGACGCGTCGTTCGTGCGCTGATCCCGGACGGTCGGTACGCCGCGGGTCAGCTCGGTGTTCGACGGTGCACGTCGATTTCTGTGAGGACATGCGGTGACGCTAGGGCGGTCCGCAACCGACGCGCGTGTCCCCGCCCGGGCCAGGCAGCACGGGCGGGAACGGAGGGGGTCAGAGCGCTGCAACCGCCGCATTCGCGATCTCGAGGTCCTGGTCGGGCGATCCACCACTCGATCCGATCCCCCCGATGACGCGCCCGTCGGCGTCCCGCACAGGTACACCGCCGGCAACGAACGTGAGTGGCTCCTGGCTCGCTGCCCCGAGCGAGTACAACGGCGCTCCCGGCTGGACGGCACCGGACAGGTCGCCGGATGCGGCCCCGAACGACACCGCGGTCCGGGCCTTCGCGGCACTGGCGTCGACGGACACCAGCGGCGCACCGTCCTGTCGGGCGACGGCGACGAGCCGCGCGCCCCTGTCGAGCACGGTGATGGTCGAGGGGACGCCGAGTTCCTCGGCCTTCTCCTCGGCTGCGGTGATGGCGGCGTGCGCCTGGGTGATCGTGATGTCGGTCATGTCCGGTTCCTTCCGTTCGGTGGACGGCACCGACGCTAGGGATCGTCCTCGACGGGTTGCGTGCCCCTGCCCGGGTCACCCGCGTGGTGACGGAGCGCGGTGTGGGTGGTCCCCACGGGGACACGCCCCCGCGACGCGGCGCTCGTAGCGTCGCCATCGCCGACGACGATCGTTCGGCTTCAGACCACGACGCAAGGAGACAACCATGCCCACGTTCACCACGCCCGACGGCCTCGAGATGTACTACACCGAGCAGGGCGAGGGGCAGCCCATCGTCTTCGCGCACGGCTGGCCGCTCAGCTCGGACGCGTGGCAGCCGGAGCTGAAGTTCTTCAGCGAGAACGGCTACCGCACGATCGCGCACGACCGCCGCGGACACGGCCGTTCGGAGAAGACGGCCGTTGGCCACACCATCGACCAGTACGCCAAGGACCTCGCCGCCCTCATCGAGCACCTGGACCTCCACGACGTGATCGTCATGGGCCACTCCACCGGCGGCGGCGAGGTCGTTCGTTACGCCGCGCAGTATGCGAACGGCCGGGTCGCGAAGGTCATCACGGCCGGTGCGATCCCGCCGATCATGGTGAAGTCGGACAGCAACCCGGACGGCACCCCGATCGACGTCTTCGACGGCATCCGCTCCGGCGTCCTCGAGGACGCATCGCAGTTCTGGCTCGACCTGTCCGAGTCGTTCTTCGGGGCGAACCACGGCCGCGACGTCTCCTACGGCGCGAAGCTCGACTTCTGGCGGCAGGGCCAGAACGTGAACCTCGCCGCCGCGTACGACTGCGTCAAGGCGTTCTCCGAGACCGACCAGACCGAGGACCTCAAGGCGCTCACGGTCCCGATCCTCATCGCCCACGGCGAGGACGACCAGATCGTCCCGATCGACGACGCTGCACGCAAGTCGATCGAGCTCGTCGCCGACGGCACCCTCAAGACCTACCCCGGCGCTCCGCACGGCATCCACGGCGACTACCGCAAGGTGCTCCAGCAGGACGTCCTCGCCTGGATCAAGGCCTGACGCACCGATCGTCGGACGGGAGGCGCGGTGCGGGACCGCACCGCGCCTCCCGTCCGTCCGCACCCGGAATGCCGACCCACCCATGACGGTTACTTCCGCGCCCGCTCATAGGAGTTCAGAATGACCAACACGCTGCAGCCGCGACCGCGCCTTCCCCTCAACACGTTCGGCATAGCGTTCGGCACGGCCGGCATCGCCGGCACGTGGACCGCCGCCGGGATCGAGCTCGGGGCACCACCCGCCGTCGGCGAGGCGCTCTGGGCGGCCGCAGCGGTCGCCTGGGTGGTCACCATCGTGCGGTACCTGCGCCGCCCCGGCGGTGTCCGAGCGGTCCTGAGCGACCTCCGGCACCCCGTCCTCGGACCGTTCGCCGCGCTTGTACCGGCCGTCGGGTCCCTCCTCGCCGCGCACCTCGCCACGTGGCTCCCCGTCGCGGGTGCGACGGGCGTCTGGGTCATGCTCGTGCTGACGACGGCCTTCGGCGCCTGGTTCGTGACGACGCTCCTCACGGTTCCGCGCGACGCGGTCGCCGTGCACGGCGGCTACCTGCTGCCCACCGTGGCTGCGTCGTTGCTGAGCGCGCAGGCACTCGCCACGATCGGGCACCCGGAGCTGGCGACGGGGTACTTCGCCGCCGGCGTGCTGTTCTGGCTCCTGATCGGGGCCGTCCTCGTCGCGCGCTTCGCGACCGGCCCGGCCGTGCCGGTCGGGCTCCTGCCGACCCTCGCCATCCTGTCCGCACCACCCGCGGTCGCCGGGAACGCCTGGTGGACGATGACAGGAGGCACGGCATCCGTCGTGCACACCGCGCTCGCCGGGACGATGGTCGCCTTCCTGCTTCCGCACGTCTTCCTCCTGCGTCGGTACGTCACGAGCGGGTTCGCGATCGGGTTCTGGGCGATGACGTTCACCACCGCGGCGAGCGCGACGTACGGCATCCGCCTGCTCGCGCTCTCGGACCTCGGCACCACCGGGACCGTGCTCTCCTGGCTCGTCGTCGGCGTCGCCACCCTCGTCGTCGGCAGCATCGCCACCCGGTCGCTCGGCCTGCTACGCCGGTCGGAGCAAGCTGGACCGCGGCGCTCATCCGCGGGCTACCGCCGGGCCGCGCTGATCGGCGTCGTCTTCGCCTCGGTCGCCGTCGCGTTCGGCGCGGGTGCCGGGAGTCCGCTCTTCGTCGTCTACCAGGCGGCGTGGGGCTTCCCCGACTGGCAGCTCACCTCGGCGTTCACGGTCTACGCGGTGACGCTCCTCGGCACGCTCCTGGTCGCCGGGCGCCTGTCCGACCACATCGGCCGACGGCCCGTCCTCATCGCTGCCCTCGCGCTCATGCTGCTCGCGAGCGCGCTGTTCCTCGTCGCCGACGGCATCGCGTGGGTGATCGCCGCCCGCGCCGTCCAGGGTGTCGCGACCGGGGCGGCGACGAGCACGTTCACCGCGGCGATCATCGAACTGTCGAGTGAACGACACCGGCGCACGATGACGGTGCTCACCAGCGCCGCGCCGGTCGGGGGTCTCGCCCTCGGCGCCTTCGGCGGCGGCATCGCCGCGCAGGTCGCGCCCGACCCGACCTCCGCCGTGTTCCTGACACTCGGGGTCGTGCTGCTCGTCGGCATCGCCGCGGTGCTCGCCGCCGACGAGACGGCCGACCGGCACGCCGGAGCACTCGCATCGCTCCGACCGGTGCTCACCGTCCCCACTCGTGCCCGGGCGTGGTTCGTCGTGCTCGCTCCCCTGACGGCGGCCGGCTGGATGTTCTCCGGGCTGTTCCTCGGGCTCGGGCCGCGACTCGACGACGGCGTCTTCGCACTCGGCAGCGGCGCGGCGAGCGCGGTCGTGATCGCCCTGCAACCCGCCGCCGCGGCGATCGCCGGCATGCTGTTCGCCCGCGTCGCAGACCGGCGCGGAACGGCGATCGGTGCCGGCCTGCTGTTCGTCGGCGCGGTCGGCGCGGGCGTCGCCGTCCTCACGGCGGACCTCCCCCTGCTCGTCGTCGCGGCGGTCATCGGCGGCGCCGGTCAGGGAGCCGCATTCGGTTCCTCGTTGCGGATCCTCGGCCCGCTCGCGGACAACGCGACCCGCGGCGGCCTGTTCGCGGCCGTGTACCTGGTCGCGTACGCGGCCTACGGCGCCCCGGTGCTCGTCGCGGGCTTCCTCACGGACGGCCTCGGGCTCGCGCCCGTCGGAGCGGCGTACGCGGCACTCGTCGCCGTCGCCGCAGGGGTCGCCGCCGTGGGCCTGACGGCTCGCGCTCGTCGGGAGCGCACGATCGTGCCCGCCGTCTGAGCAGCTCCTCTCTCTTCACCCTCTCCTCCGCACCAGCTGACGAACAGGATCACCATGACCGACATCGATGCACGACTCCACACCGCCGCTGACGCGGGCACCTTCCTCATCGGCGGCGACCTCCCCGTCGCGCGCCTCGGCTTCGGCTCCATGCAGTTGCCCGGACGGAACGCCTTCGGACCCGCACGCGACCCGGAGGGCGCCAGAGCCGTCCTCCGTCGCGCCGTCGACCTCGGCGTGACCCTCATCGACACGGCGGACGCCTACGGACCTGAGGTCGCCGAGGAGCTGATCGGGCAGGCCCTGGCTCCGTACCGTGACGACGTCGTGATCGCCACGAAGGGCGGCTTCGTCCGCGGGCGGCGGGGCGAGTGGATCGTCGACGGACGGCCCGAGCACCTGCGCGCTGCCGTGCAGGGCAGCCTCCGCCGGCTCCGACTCGAGCGCATCGACCTGTACCAGCTGCACCGCATCGACCAGCGGGTACCGCTCGGCGAACAGCTCGGCGCGCTGGCGTCCCTGCGCGACGAAGGGCTCATCCGGCACGTCGGGCTCAGCGAGGTGAGCGTACCGGAACTCCGTGCGGCACAGCGGATCGTGCCGATCGCGACCGTGCAGAACCTCTACAACCTGGTCGAGCGTTCGTCCGAGGATCTCGTGCGCGTGACGGCGGAGCTCGGCATCGGCTTCATCCCGTGGTTCCCGCTCGCCACCGGAGGGCTGACACGGGGAGCCGGTGCACTCGGGGCGATGGCATCGCGCGCTGGTGTCTCACCGTCACAGATCGCGCTCGGGTGGCTGCTGCAGCATTCGTCGAACCTGCTGCCCATCCCGGGAACGTCGAGCCCGGCACACCTCGAGGAGAACGTCGCCGCCGCCGCGGTCCGGCTCTCCCCGGTGGACGTGGCGGCGCTCGACCGCGCAGCCTGACCCGACCGACGAGACGAACGGCCCGGTCCCCTGAGGGAACCGGGCCGTTCGTCGTCGGCGTCTCACCGCGACGGCACGAAGAAGTCACCGTATGCCGGATCTTCGGGCAGCGAGCGCTCCATCGCCATGACCGCGATCTCCCGAGGCGATCGGAGACCGCGCCGTCGCCACTGGTCCGGGTCCGCCCGGAGTACCTCGAGCACCGTGCGCATCGTTGTCACGAGTGGCCACCGAAGTGGCTCGAAGCCGTGGCGACGACGGGCAGCAGGAGCGTCTGGAGCACTGGCGGGGCGACGTCGACACCGACGTGCGACGTGGCGGGGACGGGCGGGTGCAGGATCCTCATCGGTTCTCCTCGGTCGTGGCCGCCGGACGGCGACGATCCTGACGCTACGGGCCGTTCCCACCCCGGCACGTGTCCCCGCGAGGAGCATCCCCTCCAGGGTCATGCACAACCGAGGATGTCCCCGACGGAGCCACGCTGCCCGGCGGTGCGAGGTCCTACCGTGCGTCGTGGAGGCGATCCGCGCCTCCACGGAGAGCACCTGTCGACCGCGTACCAACGGAGGAACCCATGACCGTCACCGACCCGAGCAACCGGAGTCACCGGACCGCACCGACCACGACCCGCGCGTTCCTCGCGCAGGCGGGCAGGTCCGTCCGCGACGACGATGCGTTCGTCACCCGCGAGGTGCCGCTCGCCCCGCTGCGTCCGCACGACCTCCTCGTCCGCGTCGAGGCCGTGTCCGTCAACCCGGTCGACACGAAGAGCCGCCACGGCCTCCGCTCGGGCACGAAGCAGCTCGGCTGGGACGCCTCCGGTGTCGTAGAGGCGGTCGGCCCCGCGGTGACCCGCTTCGCCGTCGGCGATGCCGTCTGGTACGCCGGAGCACTCGACCGCCCCGGGACCAACGCCGAACTCCACGTCGTCGACGCGCGGATCGTCGGGCGCCGACCCGCTTCGCTCGACCACGCCGAGGCCGCGGCACTTCCGCTCACCGGCATCACGGCATGGGAGACGCTGTTCGAGCGGTTCCGTCTGACGGAGCAGAGCACCGGCACGCTGCTCGTCGTCGGAGCCCCCGGAGGAGTCGGCTCGGTGCTCGTGCAGCTGGCGAAGGCGCGCACCGGACTGACGGTGGTCGGCACGGCCGGACGTCCTGAAAGCCGCGAGTGGGTGACCTCCATGGGCGCGGACCACGTGGTCGACCACCGGGACCTGGTGCGGAACGTCCGGGCGGTGGCGCCCGAGGGTGTGCAGTACGTCTTCACCGCGCACTCGGCCGGGAACGTGCAGGCCTTCGCGGACCTGGTGCAGCCGTTCGGTGAGATCACCGCGATCGACGACCCGCGCGGCCTCGACCTGTACCCGCTCAAGCGGAAGTCCATCGCCTGGCACTGGGAGCTCATGTTCACCCGGTCGTCGTTCGGCACGCCGGACATGGCCGAGCAGGGTCGCCTGCTCGACGCGCTCGCGGACCTCGTCGACGCCGGCCGCGTGCGATCCACCGTGACCTCGCTCGTGCAGGGGTTCGACGCCGCAGGCCTGCGCGAGGCGCACCGCCAGGTCGCCGACGGGACGGCCATCGGCAAGGTCGTGGTCGCGCGCTGACGACGGTCACCTCAGTCGGGCAGCGAGTCGGCGAGGTGCCCGAGACGCCCCGCCGACTCCTCGTCCGCACCGCGCCACAGCAGCAGGGTGTCACCGTCCGGACCGGGCACGGCGAAGCGGTGGTACGCGAGCACGAGGTGACCGACCAGGGGGTTGTCGAAGCCGACGACGCCGTTCGGTCCGGCGTCGCCCGGCTCGGCCCAGAGCCGGGCGAAGTCGGCGCTGCGTGCGGCGAGCTCACCGACCAGCTCGACGAAGCCCTGGTCCTCCTCGTGCTCGTCGAGCAGCCGTCGGAGCTCCGTTGCGAGCCTGGTCCCGACCGGTGTCGCGTCGGCTGGACCCGGCGCGGCCCGGAACAGCGGGGCACCGTCGGGTTGCAGGAAGGCCGCACGTGCCAGGTTGGCGCCGGGGCGGAACGACGGGTGGACGGCGTGCACCAGAGGGTTTGCGACACGGACGGTCAGGTGCCGGTCGTAGACGGCTGCCGGGACGGTCCGCCAGGGCAGGACCAGTCTGCCGAGCAGTGCCCGCCGGAAGTCGACCTCGTCGTCCGTGCTCACCTTCCGGAGCGTACGGGCGAGCCCGCACGGGGAACATGTCCCCGGCGGGGACACCATCCGATGGGGCAGGGATGTGGTCATTCGACGGATGCTGCGGACGTCGTGGGGACGCCATCGTGGAGACACGATCCCGGCACGTTCCCGGGACGGCCTGCTCCGACCCGGGAGGTACCGTGACCGCTCCGTCTGCACACCTCGGCGACTACCTCCGGGCCCGCCGCGCGCTCGTCCGGCCCACCGACGTCGCCATCATCTCCTCCCGGACCCGACGGGTACCGGGGCTCCGTCGCAACGAGGTCGCGCAGCTCGCGGGCATCAGCCAGGAGTACTACCTCCGCCTCGAACAGGGGCGCGACCGCCGACCGTCCCACCAGGTGCTCGCCGCGATCGGACGGGCCCTCCTGCTCGACCCCGTGGCCGTCGAGCACATGCACCGACTCGCGGAGTTCGACGAGCAGGACGCCCCGTACGCCGTGCCCGCGAAGGCCGCGGTGGTCGACGGGCTGACGGATCTGGTCGACGGGCTGACGGACCTGCCGGCGCTCGTCATCAGCGCCGACCAGGACGTCCTCGCAGCGAACCCGCTCGCACGGCTGGTCCGCCCCCGGCTCCAGCCCGGGAGCAACGTCCTGTTGGAGCTCTTCTCGTCGCACGGGCGCGCGGATGCCGTCGCCTGGGCAGACGACGCCCGCCGCGCGGTCGCCAACCTGCGCTTCCACGGCGACCCGAGGAGCACGCGCTACCAGGAGGTCGTCGGCACGCTCGCGATCCGCGACGACACGTTCCGCACCCTGTGGGCCCGCCACGACGTCGAGCGACAGGTCGTCTGGCCCGCGCAGATCCGGGTCGGCACAATCGGTCCCGTCGACTTCGTGTGCCACTCACTCGCCGTGCCGGGTCCCAGCGGGCAGTCGCTCGTCACGCTGACCGCGAAGGCCGGCAGCGCGGGCGCCCGACTCCTGCAGCACGCCCGGAGGCGCTCGGCGGCGGCGCCGAGCCCCGCCGCCGCCGTCGCGTGACCCGGCGGTGACCGGGCACGGGACTCAGTTCGGTGCGTCCGCGGGTGCGAGGACGCCGACGAGCTGGGAGCGGCGGCTGATCCCGAGTTTCGTGAACGCGCGGGACAGATGGGCGGCGACCGTCCGGTGGGACAGGTACACCTCGTCGGCGATCTGCTTGTTGGTCCGGCCGGTCGAGGCCATGCGGGAGACGAGGAGTTCCTGTGGCGTGAGCAGGTCGTCCGCCGTCTCTCGCGCCACATCGCGATCCGCGACCCCACCGGCCGCGCGGAGCTCGGTGCGCGCGCGTGCTGCCCATGAGCGGGCGCCGACACCGTCGAACAGCCGGACTGCCTGCGCGAGCTGCTCACGTGCGTCGACGATCCGCCGGATGCGTCGGAGCCGTTCGCCCAGGTGGAGCCGTGCCACGGCCAGGTCGAACGGCATCGTGCTCGGTGATCCGAGCTCGACCGCTGACGAGAGGTGCTCGAGCGCCTCGGCTTCGTCGACCACCAGCAATCCCCTGGAGCGCGCCACGAGCAGCCGCAGGTGCGAGGAACCGGTGACCTCCGCGACCTGTTCCGCCTCGTCGAGCCACTCGAGCACCGGTGATGCGTCCCCGCTGCGGATCGCTGCCTCGACGAGGTCCGCTCCGGACCACATCGCGACCGGCCGGTTGACGGAGGTCCGGGCGAGGTGCGCGAGTGCGTCGTCGTGGCGCCCCTCGTCCGCAGCGATCAGCGCCGCTGCCCACGCCGCAGTGGCGACGATGCGAGCGAACCCCTGCGCGACGGGGATGCGCGTCAATGCGTCCAGGCGCGCGTGAGCCGCCTTGCGGTCGCCCGCTCGGGCGAGAGCTCGAGCTGCCTCGGCGAGCGCCATCCCGGTGACCACGGGAAGCTCCAACTCCTCGCTCAGCCGTGCCGATCGGTCGGCATCGGCTAATCCGTCCCTCAGGTGTCCCGCTGTGATCCGCGGGCTCGCCCGGCCGCAGAGCGCGGTGGCCTCGTCGCTCGTCCGCTCGGCGTCGTGGAACAGGCGGGCGCCTGCTGTCCAGCACCGGTCCGAGAGCGCCATGTCGCCGGCTTCCTCGGCAGCGAAAGCGAGACAGTTGATGATGACGCCGTCGGTCGCCTGGGCGCGGTCCAGGAAGCGGTCGACGGTCGCGTCGTCCAGGGAACGCCCGGTGCGCACGAGCGCCAGGGTGACGTCGGCGAGGACCGCGGTGTCCCGGTCCTCGTGCTCCTGAGCAGCGCGTTCGACGGTCGAGGCGACCAGCTCCCGGACACCGTCCGGCTCCTGGTGGATGTAGCACTTGGCGGCTGCCCACAACAGGACCTCGGCACGCTCGCTGGCCTCGGACCGGGTGCCGGCGAAGGCCACCAGTTCGGCGGCCCCCCGACCTCGGTGGTCCGCGGTCATGCTCAGCATCCACTCGGCCCGCGCGAAGCGGTGTTGCGTCCGGGCATCTGAGAGCTCCGCGAGCGGCTCCGCGCGGCGCAGGAGCACGGACGCGTCATCGGAGGCGCCCGCACGCCGGGCCGCCTCCGCGGCCTCCACGAGTCGGTTTGCCTGGTGCGTGGGGTCAGGCGAGAGGTCCGCGGCGCGTTGCCACGCGGTCGCGGCTTCTGCCGGCGCACCATGCCGGAGGGCAGTCTCCGCGACGCGGTCGAGGTCCGCGGCGACGGATTCGTCGAGGCCGACGGTCGCTGCGGCGCGGTGGAGAGCGCGACGGTCCGGGGCACGGACCGCGGTGGCGAGGACGTCGTGGGCAGCGCGGCGTCGGAGGGGATCCGCCGCGTCGTAGTGTGCCGAGGCGACCAAGGGGTGTCGCGGGACGATGCGGTCCCCGTCACGCCGGACGAAGCCCTCTCGTTCCAGAGTCGCCAGGTCCGCGGCACCGAGGCCTGCCGCCGCCACGGCTTCCTCGAGTTCCCGGACCGTGGCGCCTTCTCCTGCTGCGACGAGGAGCAGCGCCTCCTGAGCGTCCTGCGGGAGGAGGCGGACGCCGTCGAGGAAGCTCCTCTCGAGACGTGCGGACATCCGGTCGGTGGTCCGTGATCGAGTCGCACCTGCGTCGGCGCCGGAGAACTCGAGCAGGGCCAGGGGGTTGCCGTAGGACTCCCGTCGGACCCGCGAACGTTCCCGGTCCGGCAGGTGCCCGGCCACGTCCGAAAGCAGCTGCGCAGCGGCGACGTCGTCGAGCGGTCCCAGACGGACCACGGTCGGGAACGCGTCTGCCGGATCGGACACCTGCCCACCTGTCCTGGAGGTGGCGACGAGCAGAACGCGGAGAGCCACCAGCCGTGGGGCTGCGAACAGCAGCGCGTGGACCGACGTCCGGTCCATCCAGTGCAGGTCGTCGAGGAGGAGCACCACCGTGCCTTGCGTGCACGCTTCCTCCAGGAGTCCGAGGACGGCGACGCCGAGCACGAGGCGGTCCGGCGTTGGGCCGGTCCGCCGACCGAAGGCGACGTCGAGGGCGGACGCCTGTCGTTCCGGCAGCGCGTCGATGTACGCCGTGAGGGGGTTGAGCAGCTCGTGCAGCGCCCCGAACGCCACGTCGGTCGCGCTCCGGACACCTCGCGCCCGCAGGACGAAGCGTGCATGGTCTCCGGTGACCGCGGCCGTGTCCGCCAGGAGCGCAGTCTTTCCGATGCCGGGCTCCCCCTCGATGAGGACCGCGCTGCCCAGACCGGCACGCGCCTTGTCGAACGCGTTCGCGATCAGCCGCGCCTCGGCGTTGCGGCCGACCAGTCGATGGATGTGTTCCGACACCTGCTGAGTTTACGTCGGGTCCGGCCGGATCGGGCGGGATGGCTCACGCCCGGACAGGAACGCGACGACGACGGGCGGGGAGCGCCGGCAGCACCGAGGAGACGACCACGAGCGCCGTCGAGAACACGCCCACGGCACCGAGCAGCGCCACGGGGAAGACCGGCCGCGCACCGGGGTACTCCCCGACGAGCACCGCCCACTCGGCAGTGACCGCGACGGCGACCACCGCCGCGGCGACCAACGTCCCCGTGACCCCGAGGACGAGTCCCTCGAGCGCCGCGACCCGGACCGGCAGGCCAGGCGAGGCGCCGACGGCCCTGAGTTGGTCGCGTTCCCGGGCACGGTCTCGCGCGGCCATCGCCACGGTGGCCGCCGCCCCGATGGCAGCCAGGAGCACCGGGCCGCTGAGGACGAGCACCGTCGCCCCCGCCCCGCCGTGCGAATCGGCACCGACGGCACTCGCAGCGGTCCGCTGCCCGCCGACCAGTGCAGCGGGCAGTCCGACCGCCATCAACAACGCGGCAAGCGTCGTGTCGCTCCGCGTCGACGACCACCGCACCGCTGAACGCGCCAGCCCGAAGGCCACGGAAGCCCCGGCGGGCACGATGGCGGTCCAGACCCGCACGGCGGGTGTGCCGACGGAGCGGCCCAGCACGGCGACCGCCGCGACCAGCACCGGGCCGATCAGGAGCGCCGGGGCTGCTCCGTCCGGGATCGACGCTGGCATCCCGGCAAGCATGCTCCCTGCGAGCGCCACGAGCAGGACGGCGACCGTGGCTCGGACGACGGCCGAGCGACGGCTCGCCGTCGGAGACCCGAGCCCCGTTGACGGCGAGGTGGCTGCCGCACGCCTGCTGCCCGACGCACCGGCGAGGATCGCGGCTCCAGCCGTGACCACGACGACCACGAACGCTTCACCCCAGGACGGCGCCACCCGGACGTCGGCAAGCCCGTTCGAGTCGAGGAGTGCCGCGGACACCGCTGGCGGAACGACACCCACGGCCGCGGCCGCACCGACGACCGCGCCGGCCGTCGACACCAGGGCCGTCTGCACGAGCATCGTCCATCGGACTCCGCGGGGCGTGACACCGGCGAGCTGCCAGAGCCCGTAGGTCCGGTCGAGGAGCGCCGCCGTGAGCCTGACGATCGCCGAGACGACCACCAGGACGGCGATGAGTGCGAACGCTGCCGTCGTGCCCGCGATGGACAACATCGCCAGCCCCCGAACGTCCGGGGTCTCCAGCCCGCCAACGACGAGCGTGCCGGGGACCGATCCAGCCATCGCGGCGACAGCACAGACCGCGAACAACCCGCACCAGACCCGCCACGACGACCGGAGGTCCGCGACGGCCAGCTGTGCGGTGATCATGCCGGGTCCGCCGCGTGCTCGACGGCGGCGAACAGGCCGTCCACGTCCGGACGGATCAGCTCTGCGTGCACGAGGCCGTCGCGCAGGACCAGGGCACGGTCCGCGCGGGCCGCTGCGGCGAGGTCGTGCGTCACCATCACGACCGACCGCTCGCCCGCTGCGGTCCGGCGGAGCAGGTCGAGCACCCGCGCGCCCGCGACGGTGTCGAGTGCGCCCGTGGGTTCGTCGGCGAAGACGACCTCAGGACGGGCGACGAGCGTGCGGGCGATGGCGACCCGCTGCTGCTGGCCGCCGGACATCGCGTCCGGCCGCTGGTCCGCCGCGTCGAGCAGTCCCACGGCGTCCAGCGCGGCGTCGACCGTCCGCCGGTCCGCCGGACGCTTCGCCAGGCGTGCCGGCAACGCGACGTTCTCCCGCGCGGTCAGGGCGGGGAGCAGGTTGTACGACTGGAAGACGAACCCGACCCGCCCGCGGCGGTACCGGGCCGAGCGTTGCCGCGAGAGACCGCGGAGGTCGACACCGTCGAGCTCGACCACACCCCGCAGCGGCGTCTCGAGCCCGGACAGGCAGGCGAGGAGCGTGCTCTTGCCGGAGCCGCTCGGCCCCACGATGGCGAGCATCTCCCCGCGGTCGACCTGCAGGGACACCCCGCGCAGGACGGGACGTCCCTGGCTGGCGGGCGTCGGGTAGGCGTGCTCGAGGTCGCGAGCGCGCACGATCGGTTGGTGGTCCGGGTGTGGCTGCACCGCGGCAGGCTAGTCGGCGACTGGCGTGCCCAGCCTGCCCCCGGTGGGGGCACCTTCCACGTCGGCGTCGCGCGTCGACGAGTCCGGTTCGGGCGCCATCGTCCGCCGAGCGCGGTCGACCAGCTCGGTGAGTTCGTCCAGCACGGCGAGCGCCTGCGCATCCGCGCGGTCCGGGTCGACGAGTGCGATCGCCCGCTCGGCGTCAGCCAGAGCGTCCTCCACCGCCCCCGTCCCGAGCAGCGCCTCGGCACGCTGCCGCAGGGCCCGGGCAGCACCGGTGTCCCACGACATCCCGGCAGCGATGCCGAGCCCGGTGTCCGCGGCGTCACGGGCCTCGTCCCACCGGCCGAGCGCGTTCGCCGACTTCGCGATCTCCTCGAGTGCCACCGCCCGGGTGAAGGCCACCCCGGCGTCGTCCTGGGGTGCCCGGTCCAGGTCGTCGAGCACCGCGCGGAAGGCGTCGATCGCCTCCTCGTGGCGCCCGAGCAGGTGGAGCGCCGCACCAGCCATCGACCGGCACTGCACGAGCGCGGCGTCGTCCCCGGCGCGCTCGTTCCCGTTGATTGCGGACTGGATGTGGGGCAGGGCGAGCACCGGCTGCCGGAGGGCGAGGTGCGCCCAGGCGACGTGGTACTCGGCGTTGGCGACGACCAGGTCGTCGTCGACGGTCTCCGCCGCGGCGAGCCCTGCGGTCGCCAGTTCGAGGGCTCCGTCCCGGTCACCCACCTCCATGAGCGCGGCCCAGGTCTGCAGCCCGAGGAGGCGGGACTCGGCCGCCCGGTCGCCGATCACACGAGCGGCGTCGACCGCCCGCCCGAAGAGCGCGTACCAGTGCCCCCACGCCGGCCAGAGGTTGGAGAACCACTGCAGCTCGCCGGCCACCCGGACGAGCGCCGCAGGGTCGGGACCGGCGGCGAGCGCGCGGAACGCGGGCCACCAGTGGTCGACCTCCCCGACGATCCAGCGCCTCGCCACCTCCGGCGTCGTGATGTCGGACGCGGGACCGGCGTCGGGGGCGAAGCAGCGTGCCGCGTCGGACAGCCTGCCGAGCACCGCGGCGTGGAGACGAGCCCGCCGCCCCGCACGTGCGTCTCCCCCGTCCTCCGCGTCGAGCTGCCCGCGGCCGAACGCCCGGAGGAGGTCGTGCACGCGGTACCGGTTCCCGCCGCGGGGCTCGACGAGACCGAGGTCGACGAGGTCCTCGAGCGCGTCCTCCGCCGTCGCTGTGTCGAGCCCGAGGGCAGCCCCGCCGGTCCAGGCGTCGAAGGTCGACCCGTCGATGACGGACAGAGACCGGAACACGCGGGCCGTCCGTTCCGGGAGCTGCCGGTAGGAGACGACGAAGGCGGCCTCGACAGAGCGGTCACCGTGGTGGAGGACCCCGAGCCGCGCGTCCTCCTCGGCCATCGCCCGGAGGAACCGGTCGAGGTCCGCTCCGGGAGCGACCACCCGACTGCCGGCGATCCGCAGTGCGAGCGGGACGCCGGCGCACCGGTCGGCCAGGGCGGACAGCGACGGGTTGCCTGCGGCGTCGGGGACGATGCGCTCGAGCAGGGACACGCCGTCCCGGTGTGCGAAGGGCCCGACCGTCACCCGGAGCCCCGCGTCCAGGCCGGCGAGCAACCGTCGCGCGGTGACGAGCACCGGGGCAGACGGGCCGCTCGCCTGCACCACCGGTCGCACCTGCGCCTCGTCCGCCGCGTCGTCGAGGAGCACTGCGTGACCGCGCTCGTCGCGGAGCGCCCGCCACCGTGCGGCGGCCGCGTCGAAGTCGGTCGGTGCGTCCTCCGCTCCGTCCGTGGCGATCGAGATGAGACGGCGCAGCACGTCGAGCGGGGACAGCGGCGACGTGGACTGCCCGCCGAGGTCCACGTGCAGCCAGGTGCCGCCACGCACGCGGAGCGCCTCCGCCGCCAGCGTGCTCTTGCCGACGCCGGGGCCGCCCGACACGACGACCACCGCCTGGTGGTCGTCGTCCAGTCGATCGAGGATCTGCCGGAGTTCGGACTCTCGGCCGGTGAAGTCGTCGACGGGGTCGGGCGCGGCCGTCGTCGTTGTCCGCCGCTGCCGGCCGATGCCGAGCAACGCGTCCCGGTCGGCGCGACCGACGTCGAGCGCCGACGCGATCGCCTCGAGCGTGGCACGCTGCGGGCGACGTGCGACCCCCCGCTCGATGTCCCCGATCGTGCGCACGCCCACCCCGGCCCGGTCGGCGAGGTCGGCGAGGGTCAGGCCTGCCTCTGCGCGCATGCGGCGGAGGACAGCTCCGGCGGTCGGTGCGGTCACGGTCTCCTCGATTCCTGCCTGCGTTCTGCATGGTGCGGACGCCGGCCGACTGGTGGGCTGTTGATCGTCATCTTGCAGCACCCGACACCGGGGCCGCACCGCCGACGAGAGGGAGCACCGCCATGCCGATCACCGCGACACCGCTGGGCGAGTACCTCCGGGCGCGCCGCGCCCTCGTGCAGCCGACGGACGTCGGGATCGTCTCGATGACCCCGCGCCGCGTCGCCGGACTCCGTCGCGACGAGGTGGCGCGGCGCGCCGGGATCAGCCAGGAGTACTACCTGCGCCTCGAACAGGGGCGCGACCGCCAACCGTCGGACCAGGTGCTGCTCGCGCTCGGTCGTGCACTGCGGTTGGACGCCGCTGCCGTCGACCACATGCGCCGCCTGGTGCGTATCCAGACGGGCGAGCTCACGCCGGACGCCCCCGCGCCTCCCGGCTCGGCGACGACGGCGCTGGCCGGCCTGCTCGACCAGTGGACCGGCACCCCCGCGTACGTCATGGACGGTAATCAGGACGTCCTCGTCGTGAACCCGCTCGCTCGGGCAATGACGGGCGGCGCCCTTCGCCCGGGCGTGAACCTGCCGTTCGCCGTCTTCTCCGCGGCCGCCCGGGCCGGGATGGAGGACTGGCCGGAGGCGGCCGAACGCACCGCGGCCACGCTGCGGTACGGGAGTGATCCGCGGGACCGCCGCCTGCAGGAGATCGTGGGCACGCTGTCGATCCGTGACGAGGACTTCCGGAGACTCTGGGCGCGACACGACGCCCGCCCCTACCTGAACGGCTCCATCGAGCAAGAGGTGCACGGGCACGGCCCCGTCACCCTCCGGTGTCAGACGCTCGAGGTCCCAGGCGCCCGACGACACGTGCTCACGGCCTTCCACGCTCCCGCCGGCTCGCACGCGGCCGAGGTGCTCGCCGCGCTGCGGAAGGAACTGACAGCGCAGCGGAGAGTGACCGTGTGAAGCCCCCGTCGGGAAGGGGTCAACCGGCGGAACCGGTGAGGTCGTCGCGCAGTGCGGCGAGCTCGCGCTGCAACGCGTCCAACCGCGCAGGACGCACCCGCGCCGGCAACGCCTCCAGAGCGCGTTCCACGTCACGGAGCGCCTCCTCCCGGCGTCCCAGTGACGTCAGGACGGCGGCCCGTGTGCGGAGCAACAGCCCGAGCGACGTCCCGGTGTCGAGCGGGACGGCGGCGAGACCGGCGTCGAGGACGTCGAGCGCGTCGTCCTCGACGCCGGCGGCGAGGAGCGACGTGGCCAGCTCGGCGCGCGCGAGGGCCTGCGCGTACCGGACGCGCTCGTCCACCGGGTCGAGGCCCGCGACGATGCCCGCGACGGTCGTCCGGAGCTCCGCAACCGACTCGGTGTGCCGCCCCTGCGCACGGAGGACGACCCCGAGCAGACCGCGGGCCTGGTGCAGGAAGACCGGATCGGGATCGGCCTCGAAGCCTGCCACCGCAGCGCGCACGTGCGCCTCGGCGGCCTCGGTCTCACCGAGCTCCAGCGCCGCCCAGGCGACGTGGTAGTTGCCCCACGACACGAGGTGCCCGACGCCCGACCGTTCAGCCGCGTCGAGGGCCTCCGCCGCGTGCCGTGCCGCGAGGAGGTGGTCCGCCCGCTCGATGTGCGCCGCCCAGGCGAGGTGGCCGCCAATGGCGGACGCAGCGGCGTCGTCACCGGTCGCGCTCGCGGCGTCCTGCGCGAGCAGGTCGAGTTCGTACCACCTGCCCCAGTCCGGCCAGAGGTTCGCGACCCACTGCAGCACGCTCGTCAGGGTCAGCACGGTCTCGTGGCGTCCGTCGGCCGCCGCGCGCTGGAACGCCGGCCACCAGTGGTCGACCTCGGCGACGACCCAGTCCCGTGCCGCCTGCTGGTCCGCGTCCGGCCGGGACACCGGGGCCCTGCCGGGGACGACGAACGCCGACCCCGCAGCGAGCAACCGGTCGAGCAGCCACCGGTCCAGGCGCGCGCGGACCGCTGCCTCGGCGGTCGGGTCCTCGCGGAGCCGGTCGGAGGCGAACAACCGGATGAGGTCGTGCACCCGGTAGCGGTCGGCACCCCGCTGTTCGACGAGCCCGAGGTCCACGAGCTGCTCGAGGCGTTCCTCGGTGTCGCGCGGGTCGTCGGCGAGTGCCGCCGCGACGACCTGCGCGTCGAAGGTGACCCCGTCGAGGGCTGCGGTCGTGCGGAACACGGCCGCCGTCGGCGGGTCGAGGTCGTCGTGGGAGACCGCGATCGCCGCCGCGACGGACACGTCCCCCGCGACGAGCAGCGCCAGACGACGATCGGCCGAGCGCAGCCGGACGACGAGGTCGGCGGCGCTGGTCGCCGGTCGGCTCGCGATCCGGTTCGCCGCGACGCGGAGCGCGAGCGGGAAGCCGTCGCACAGGGCGAGAAGCTCCGCGACCGAGCCGTCGTCGCGCTGCCGAGGCGGGATCACGTGTTCGAGGAGCAGTCGCGCGTCCTCCAGGGCGAGCACGTCGAGGACGACCCGTTCGGCGTCGAGTCCGGCGAGCGACCGGCGTGAGGTGGCGACGACCGTCGCCCGGCCCTCGACGAGGACGGGCCGCACCTGGTCCTCACCGGAGACGTTGTCGAGGTGGACGAGGACCCGCTCGCCCGCGGCGACCTCGGCCCACCGGGCACGGGCGGCCGCGAGCGTCCCCGGCGGGTCCCCGGGGTCGCACTGCCGGAGCACCCGCTGCAAGACCTCCAGCGACGTCGAAGCGGGACGGCCGTGCCCCGCGAGGTCGACGAAGACCCGCCGCCCCTGCCCGGCGGCACGCGCCAACGCCTCCGTGACGAACGCGGTCTTGCCGATCCCGGGTGGGCCGGACACGACGACGACGCGGACGGGGTCGGGCGCACCGGGCGCCTGGGGCCGGTCGAGGAGCCCGACGAGTCGGTGCAGCTCGGCACCGCGGCCGGTGAAGTCCGTGACCCGTGCGGGACGGAAGTCGGTGCGGCCGCCGTCGGTTCCGATGGACACCAGCGGAGCGCGGAGCCAGCGTCGTGCCGCGTCGTCGAGCCCCAGCCCGGCCACCAGGGCCTCGACGGTGCGCGGCTGCGGGTGCAGGCTCTTGCCGCGCTCGATGTCGCTGATCCCGCGGACGCTCACACCGGACCGCTCAGCGAGTGCCTCGAGCGTTATGCCGGCCGCCAGTCGCAGCGTGCGGAGCCGCGTTGCGAGTTCCGAACCGCCCACGACGTTCCTCCCGGTCACTGCCAGTTTAATGGGCGCGCCGGCTCAGTCGAGGGTGGTGCGGTGCGACTCCTCGTCCTCCCCGCCCCGGGGCAGCAGGTCGGGGAACTCCGAGGGTGCGTGCGCCCTGCCGGGCGTGCACAGCGCGACGGCCGACGCCTCCAGTGTCGAGCGGTTCCCGTGATTCGGCCACCGAGCGGCCATCTCGGCCACGAACGCGGACGGCTCCGTGCTCGTGGCGAGCACCGCCTCGACGTCCTCGAGGTAGCGCCGGAGGTCGTCGACCTGCGGTCCCGCCGCGTCGGACGCCGCGTCCGGGTGCCGGTGCCCCGCGACGACCCAGGCGGGGCGCAGTGCCTCCACGAGGTCGAGCGACCGCCACCACCGACGCCGGGACGCGCCGTCGGTGCCGATCAGCCACGGGTGCACGCGGTTGTACACCAGGTCACCGCCGACCAGCGCGTCGAGGTGCCGGACGGAGACCACGCTCGTGGGGCGCCCGCCGACCTCGCCGACGTCGAACAGCTGGAGCGTGTGCCCCTCCAGGTCGATCGCTCCGGCGGGGGCCGGGTTCGGGACCGTCACCGTCATCGGCAGACGCCCCGGGAAGAGCGTCTCCCACCGGGAGCGCAGCACGGGTCCGGTGTGCGCCCGCGCCTGCTCCGCCACGTCGGCGACCGCGGTGGCCACGGCGTCAGGGAACGCCCGGAGCACCTGCCCGAGTCCGAAGAAGTGGTCCGCCTGCCCCTGCGTCACCACGACCGCACGGAGCCGCTTCCCCGTGCCGCGGATCCACGCGACGAGGTCGTCGGCCTCGTCCACCGTCATGAGGGCGTCGACGAGGACGGCGTCGCGCTCGCCGGCGATGAGCGTCGCGGTCGTCGGCGACCATGTCGCGTTCCCGGCCCCGTCGAGACCGGTCCGCGCGATCGGCCGGTAGCCGCCCAGCCAGACGTCCATCGTGAGCGGCGGCAGGACGCGTCCACCGGCGGCACGCAAGCGTTCCGCGAGCCAGTTCCCCACTCGCTCCCGGTCGGCCGGGGAGCGACTCGCGAGCCCCTCGGTGCTCCAGGTGACGAGACTGCCCGCGCCGTCCTGCGACACCCGGACGACGGCGTCGAGATCGTCGATCGCCGACCCGCCGGGGACCCGTGCGCGGTACGCGACGATGCCGTCCGGACCACCGCTGGAACGTTCCTCGACGACGCCCAGGTCCGCTGACGACCGGCGGACCCAGCGGCTCTCGCCGGGCACGAGGACCTCGACCGATCCGCCGGCACCGACGTGCGCGTCGGCGAAGTCCACGAACCGGGACCACACCTCGGTCGGCGTCGACGCGAATCTGGCGGCGACCGTGACGTGCGCGCGTCGTACCGGTGTTCCCTGCACGGCTCTCCCTCCGGACTCGCCAGACGGTACGGGGCCGGGGAGCCCCGAGGGTGTCCCTGCCGGGGACAGTCGGCGCGCTCCGGCCCCGCGGATGCGCCAGGATCGACAGGGGCGCCCACGCCGGTGCCGACGAGGACGAGGAGAGGACCGGTCGTGAGCACAACTTCGCCGCTCGGCGACTACCTCCGCGCACGCCGCGCGGCGACCCGCCCCGAGGACGTCGACGTGCGGTCCTTGACGCGGCGCCGGGTCCCCGGCCTTCGCCGTGACGAGGTGGCCCGACTCGCCGGCATCAGCCAGGAGTACTACCTCCGCCTCGAGCAGGGCCGCGATCGCACGCCGTCCGACCAGGTCCTGCAGGCGCTCGCGCGCGCGTTCCGACTCGACGACGCGGCGGCGCAGCACATGGCGCGGATGAGCACGGCGCAGCCCTCCGACATCGCGGCGGCCGAGGCCGCTGTGTCGACCGAGGCGATGGCGGCGATCCTCGACTCGTGGGCGAACACGCCCGCCTACATCATCAACTCGCGGCACGAGGTGGTGCTGTCGAACGCCCTCGCCCGGTGGGTCGTGCCCCTCGGACTCGAGGTCGGGATGAGCATCCCGGAGGTGGTCTTCACCCGCCCCGAGGTACGCGCCCTGCCGACCTGGCCGGCGCTCGCCGACCGCACCGCCCGCCGCATGCGCTTCTACGGGGACCCGTACGACGAGCGTCTCCACGCGACCGCGGCCCGGCTCGCCGCGCTCGACCCGGTGTTCCGCGACCTGTGGGAGCGTCACGAGGTCGACCCCTACTACGACGGCGACGTCCGGCCCTTCGTCGACGGGTACGGCCAGGTCCCGCTGCGCCACCAGACGTTCGTCGTGCCGAACACCCCCGGCTACCTGCTCTGCGCCTACCACGCGGTCCCGGGATCGACGAGCGCCGAGGCGCTCGAGCATCTGTCGAGACGCATCGCCGGCGAGGCCGCGAGGGTCTGAGCGGCCGCACGTCGGACGGGAGGCGCGTGACGGTGCCGCCACGCGCCTCCCGTCCGTTCCTCATCCCTTGCCGAGGAGCCGCTCCAGCCAGCTGGTCCGTGCGGCCGTGGCCGCTCGGGAGACCGCAGCCGCCGGGACGATCTGGTCGAACCCGTGGAAGCCGCCCGACCAGACGTGCAGCTCGGCCGATCCGCCGGCGGCCCAGATGGCCGACGCGAAGGCGACGTCCTCATCGCGGAGGAGTTCCGCAGACCCGACGTCGATGAACGCGGGTGGGAGGTGCGACAGGTCGGTCGCCAGCGACGGGGACGCGTAAGTCGACGCGCTTCCCGTGCGACGGCGATCGCCCAGGTAGGCCTCCCACGCGGTCTCGGTGCTGGTCCGGTCCCAGGTGCCGGCGGAATCGTCCTGGTGGCTGGAGACGGTGTCGTTGCGCTCGTCCAGGAGGGGGTACATGAGGACCTGCCCGAGCACGTCCGGGCCGTTCCGGTCCCGCGCCAGCAGCGCCAGGCCGGCGGTGAGGCCGGCACCCGCGCTCTCGCCCGCGATGACGATCCGAGCGGGGTCGACCCGGAGTTCCGCCGCGTGGTCGGCGGTCCAGACGAGACCGGCGTACACGTCCTCGATCGGAGCCGGATCCGGGTGCTCCGGCGGCCGACGGTACTCGACCGACACGACGACCGCGTCGAACCGCTCGACCCAGTCGAGGTACACCCCGGCGCCGACGAAGCGGTCACCGCCGATCAGGCCACCGCCGTGGGTGTGGAAGATCCCGGGCCCGGGACGGGTGTGGTCCGTACGTTCGAACACCGAGACCGTCAGGTCGGGTGCGCCGACGGGTCCGGGGATCGTCCGTACGGTGTGGAGGATCGGCCGACCGGCGATCGTCTCCTCGATCGGCGGTGAGGTGGTCAGCGCCCGGAACGTGTCGACGTCGTCGAGCGTGACGTTCTTCGGAACGAGTCCGTCGAGCACGGGCAGGACGGCTTCGAGTTCGGGATCGAACGGTGGTCTGGGCTGCGATGTCATGTCCGTGCCGCCGTCAGATGATCCGCTCGAGCGGAGCGGTGCCCGCCGGGACGTTGAGCGTCTGCCAGAGCGGACTGGGCGAGCCGAGCGCGAAGGCCTGGAACTCCTCCCAGTAGTCCTCAATCCCGAGGAGGCGCTTCATGCGCGGGATGGCGAGCGCGTCCGGGCCGGCGTAGTAGTGCACCTTGTCGGTGCGTCCGTCGGTCGCCGCCGTGTACACGACGTCGCCGACGACGGACGGCTCGGAGCCGGACTCCGGGACGTGGTCGAAGAACGCCTGGATCTGAGCGGTGTACGCGTCCACCTCGATGTCGGGCCCGTCGATCTTGCTGAAGATGCGGGTCGCGTGCTGTCCCGGCAGCACCGCCTTCACCTGCACACCGAAGGGATGCATCTCGACGTTGAGGGCCTCGCTGATCGTCAGCACGGCGGCCTTCGACGCGGAGTACACCGAGGTGTAGGGGTACCCGCCCTCCGCACCGATCGACGCGATGTTGACGACGACGCCGGACTGCTGCGTTCGGAACACGGGCAGGAACGCCTGCGTCAGGGCCAGGAGCCCGAACACGTTCGTCTGGAACTGGCGGTGGATCTGCTCCATGCTCGACGCTTCGAGCGGGCCCATCTGGAAGTACCCGGCGTTGTTGACGAGGACGTCCACACCTCCGAACGCCGCCACGGCGTCGGCAGCGAACGTCGGCGCCGCCGCCTCGTCGTCGACGTCCAGCAGGAGCGTCCGCACGTTCTCGAGCTCGGCGTACAGGCCGAGCTGCTCGGGGTCGCGAACGGTGGCGAGCACGTTCCACCCCTCCCGCGCGAACTTCTCGACGGTGGCCTTGCCGAGGCCGGACGACGTGCCGGTGACGACTGCTGTCTTGGTCATGCTGCTGCTCCTAAGTAAGTGTTCACTTGCACTGCGGGACGACCCTACGGGGATGGAGCTGGAAACGCAAGCAACCACTTACTCGCTAGGATTGCCGCATGGTGCGCAGCAGCGAGCAGACGCGGCAGCAGATCCTCGACGCCGCGATCGAGGAGTTCTCGACGCACGGCATCGCCGGAGCGCGGGTGGACCGCATCGCCAAGGCCGCCGGAGCGAACATCTCCTCGCTCTTCCGCTACTACGGCAGCAAGGCGCAGCTGTTCGAGGCCGCCTTCGATGCGCTCGCGCTCGGCTCGATCGACGTCGTCCCCTTCGACGCCGACGACCTCCCCGGCTACACCGGGCGGCTCATGGACCACTACCACGCACACCCGGAGATCGTGCGGCTGTCCGCCTGGTACCAGCTCGAGCGGCCCGCGGAGGGCGTCCCGGCGCAGGTCGTCGTGTCCGAGCGGAGCAAGCTGGAGCAGATCGAACGCGCCCAGGCGGCCGGCACGATCACCCGGGAGCTGAGCGCCGTCGACCTGCTGAACGTCGTCCTCCACGTCAGCCTCGCCGCCACCGGCACCACGCCGATCCTCGCCGCGACGCCGATCGACCACGCCGCAGCGCGACGGGCGGCGATGACGACGGTGGAACGGCTCGTCAGACCGACCGACGGTCGAGCCTGAGGGGCCGCGCCGTCAGCCCAGCGACGACAGGAGCGCGAGCTCGTCGGCGTCGGTGCTCTCCGGATCGGCGTCGTACTCCACGACGACCAGGCCCTCGCTGGCGACAACGGCGAGCTTCTCCCGCCGCAGGGTGAGTCGCCGACGGCGCTGTCGTGCACGACGCAGGTCGGGCTCCCCACCCGGCTCACGTCGTGGCGATTCCACAGCTGACCGGGAGCGGGCCCGGGTCCGTGAAGCGGAAGGTGTGAGCTCGATCGGTCTGCGCTAGGAGTTCCTCGGTCACCGACTGACCGGCGCCTTGGAGGAACACCTCACGCGCTTCTCGGCGTGATGTGCCGCACCCGCTCCACTCCTGGCATCCACGAGATGTCGTCGAAGTTCCCGAGGCGCTTCCACACGGAGTCTGCTGTTTCGGGGGAAGCAGCCCTGCGCTCCACGTGCACCGTGGCGTCGGTCATCGCGTGTACTCGGTGTTGGTCGCCGCCGCAGCGCTGACAGCGCGCCGGCCGGCGATGAAGATCTCCGTCTGTCGAGCAACCTGTCGGCCGAGGTGCTCGGCGGTCTCGATGTCCGACGGGTGCATGGCGTCGGGGGCGAGGTCGTTGTGCGTCTGACCGGCGGCGCCCTGCCAGAACCCGAGGCGGTTCAGGTCGTCCTCGGACTTGTCCGCGAAGTTCCAGCCCGCGGGAAGCGCGAGATTGATCCAGATCATGTGGTGTTGGGCTGCGAGTGCTTGGAAGAACCCAAGCGTGTTCGACTTGTCGCCGCTCTTGGACCCGGAGTTGGTGAAGCCCGCGGCGAGCTTGTCGGCCCACGCGCTCCGGAAGAACCGTCCTCCTGTGAGTTCAGCGAACTTGTGGAATTCGGCCGACGCTCCACCCATGTAGGTGGGCGATCCGAAGACGATGGCGTCTGCCGCGTCGAGAACCTCCCAGTCATCGTCGCTCAGCCTGCTGACGTCGATGCGGGTGACGCTGGCGCTGCGATCTGCCGCGCCTCGGCCAATCGCTTCGGCGAGCACTGCAGTATGGCCGTAACCAGAGTGGTAGGCGACGACGATCGATCCCGAGGTATCGGACATGGCGTTCCATTTCAGAGAGGGAGCAAGGGCGCCCACGAGGCACACGCTGCGTTGATGATTCCGGCTACCTCACCGGTAGCACCCGAGCGAGTAATGATCTGCCCAGGCATCCCGAACGTACGACGAGGCGCGATCGACAGCCTGCTCCTGATGGGAACAGGTCAACCATCCGGACGCTCGTGGAAGTCAGCTGCTGTCGGCCATCTGCGCACCCTGGGCGACGGACGCACTACCGGCCGATGAAGTCGCGCACTTCGGCAATCGCTACGTCCAGTTCCTCGCCGATCCGGTCGAAACGTTCGCTGTGGAACGAGGACACGAGCGCGCGCTCCCAGGCGAGCATCATCACGCTTGCGTGCAGCCGGGCCGCCGTCGCGCGATTGCCCACACGGGCGCGTTCCTCACCGGCGGCGGCAAGCGCATCAACCCACATGTCCTGCTGCTGGAGGTGTCGGCGCCGTAGGGCGGGCTCCGACTGCCCCAGACCGATGACCGTCGCCCATCGGTCCGGAGCAGCGCGGACGGAATCGACCGCCACCTGGAACGCCGCACGGAACGCCTCCAGGTCGCTCTCCTCTGCCGGTCGATCGGCCAGGGCATCCGCCACGGCGGAGCTGAGTGACTCGGTTGCCTGCAGCACGGCATCTTCCTTGGTCGGGAAGTACCGGAAGAAGGTCCGCTCGGACACCCCGACGGCTGCGGCGATGGCACTCACCGTGGTGCCGTCGAAACCAACCTCACGGACGAGGCGAACTGCAGCGTCTGTCAGCTCACCCCTGATCGTCTCGCGCATCCGCTCCCGGACACCTTTGGGTCGGACTTCTCGCTGTTCCATGCCGCCATCGTACGGTACAGTCACTTCCTGCCCACATGACAGCCACTGTCACACAGTCAGTTCGAGCGAAGGAAGAGTGATGAGCGACACGATCACGATCGGCGAGTACACGATCACAGCACTGCGGGACGGCGACTCCCACCTACCTGCGTCCGCCTACCCCGGAGCAGACTTCTCCGAGCACCCAGACACTCTCGACGCGTCAGGCACCCATCGGATCCGGATCGGGGCACACCTCGTGCAAGGGCCCGCCGGAACGCTCCTCATCGACGCAGGCGCCGGCGAACTGTCCCTACCGTTCCCGGCCGAGCTGGCGGAGCTGAACGGCCTGACGGACCCGCCGAGCCACATGGCGGAAGCAGGCTCGCTCCCCGCCGCACTGGCTGCGGCAGGCGTGAGCCCCGACGACATCTCGAAGGTTCTCGTCACGCATCTGCACCTCGACCACGTCGGCTGGATCATGCACGACGGCAAGCCATTCTTCCCCAACGCCGAGGTGCACTACGGCGCGGCAGACTGGGCCCCGCTCGTGGAGGGTGCGCCGGATGGCGACCCGACCCGACCGCTGATGGAATCTGCTGCCGCCGCGGGAATCCTGCGGACCTTCGCGCCTGGGACGGCGGAAATCCTCCCAGGCATCACGGTTGCCCACGTTCCCGGGCACACGCCGGGTCACGTGACGATCGAGATCGAGTCCCAGGGACAGCGGATCCTCTTCGTCGGTGATCTCATCGAGCTTCCGGCCCAGCTCAACGACCGAGGCATCCACTTCATGACGGATCACGATCAGGACCAGGCAGCTGCCGCTCGCGCCGCGCTGTTCGCGCGCGCCAAGGCTGACGGTACCGTCATCGCTCCGGCGCACCTCACCAACCCGACCTTCGGGATCATCACGGCTGACGACACCTGGGCAGACGCATCCACCTCATGACTGAGTGAGGCCTGGGCGCGTCTGCTCGGCGCACCCAGGCCTCGCCGTTCGCCGAAGTGTTCTCAAACGCATGGGTCCTCGATCGTGCAGCCGCGCCCGCGGTCGCCGCAGGCACGAGCGGCGGGTTGCCGATATCACAAGCGATCCACTCGCCGAGGCTCAGCGCGTCAGCCGCATCCGAGTCGTCCTGGACGTCGATGAGGTGATCACCCTGCTCACGACGGTCGGCGGAGCAAGCGCCTTCGGGCCCGACGCCGGGGAACACCGTCACCTCCAGGGAGCGGTCGCCTTCATTCTCGACGCCATCAGCGTGAAGCAAGACACCAGGGCCTACCTCTGGGCAGGTGTCATAAACTGCCAGAAAGACAGTTAATGACTAGGAGGCCACGTCGTGGTGTGTTCGGGTCAGATCAGGATGAGTACGTCGGGCGACACTGGTCGGCTGGCTCGGGATGACCGCTCATGAGCGACGTTAGTCCGGGGGCACCGTCGGCCCGTCGCCGGACATTGCTCCTGCCCATGGTGGTCGGCTCGGTCCTGAATCCGATCAACACGTCGGTGATCGCTGTCGCACTCGTCCCCATCGGGGTCGCGTTCGGAGCGCCCGCCACTGAGACCGCTTGGCTGATCACCGCCCTCTTCTTGGCCACGACCGTTGGTCAGCCACTGGCAGGTCGACTGGTCGACACCTACGGCCCCCGTCGGCTGTTCCTGATCGGGGCTGGACTCACCGCGACGGCAGGCGTCGTCGGGATGACTGCACCGAACATCTGGGTTCTCGTATTCGCTCGCGTGATCCTCGGCCTCGGAACGAGCGCCGCCTATCCTGCGTCGATCGCGGTGCTCGCTGACGAAAGCCGTCGCACGGGCGTTCCGACCGCTGCTTCCGCGCTCACTGCCCTCGCTGTTGCAGGGCAGACTGTGGCGGTGATCGGGCCGACCTTCGGCGGCCTCCTCGTCGACCATGGTGGCTGGCAGGCAACTCTCGCTCTGAACGTTCCCCTCGGACTCGCGTGCCTGGTTCTGGGCTGGGTGTTCCTTCCGCGGGACACAGACTCTTCTGAGCGGCCGGGGCGCAGCCTTGACTTGACGGGCATCGCTCTCTTCGCCGTCACGATGGTCTCGCTGCTGCTGTTCGTGAACGCGATCGAAGCAAGCACGGTGTGGCTGTCGGTGCTCGCGATCGCTGCGGGAGTCGCGTTCGTCATCCGGGAACTCTGCGCCAAGGACGCCTTCATCGACCTGCGGGTGCTCTCGAGCAGCCGCCCGCTGGTACTCGTCTTCATTCGGGCGATCTTGGGCGCAACAGTCACGTACGGCTTCGTCTTCGGGTTTACGCAGTGGTTGGAAAGCGAGCGCGCTCTGAGCGCTTCCGTTGCCGGCCTGGTCCTGCTTCCGTCCTTCGCATCAGGTCTGGTCGCCTCGGTGATCACCGGACGGTCCCCGCAGTACGAGGCAAAGCTGCGAGTTGCGGGCGTGCTGCAGCTCTCGGGTGCGTGATGCTCATGTTCGTTGCTGCGGACACTCCCCTCTGGGTACTCATCGGGATCTCCGCATTCATGGGTGTCCCGCAGGGCCTGTCAAACCTCGGCTTGCAGAGTGCTCTGTACCTTCATGCTCCGCAAGCAGCCGTCGGGGCGTCTGCCGGTCTCCTTCGAGCCTTCTTGTACCTCGGAGCCATCGCGGCATCTACCGTCGGTGGCGCTGCGCTCGCGCCGAGCAACGGAGGCGCTGGTATCCGGATACTCGCGTCGGTGATGCTCGGCTCGGCGGTGCTCTTCGCAGCATCGCTGATGACCGAGCGCCGGTCAGGAGGACGCACCCCGTGAGAGTGAGGACGCAGGATGCTTGAGCAGCAGGGACTTCTCGGCGATCACCTCCGCGCGACTCGCAGGCTCGCTCGGCCGCCGCTCTCCGACGAGCGCGACGGCCGAAGGCTCGCGGGGCTTCGACGAGCCGAAGTTGCCCGTTCTCCCGGCACGACTGAGGCCTACTACGAACCATCTGAGCAAGGACGTGATCGTCATCCGTCCGAATCGGTGCTGCGAAATCTGGCAAACGCGCCACACCTCGATGGATTCGCACTGCAACACATGCGGCGGTTGGTGGGACTCGATGAATCTGTCTCGCCGACGCGATCGAACGTCCGCGAACGAGGTCGGTGGGGCAGCGCAAACAGGATCGGTGAGCGGCGAGGGAAGCTACGGTCGAAGCGAGGGTTGCGTTGATGCTCATGCGTTCCGCCCGGAAGTGACCGTGACGAGGCCACGCGTCGCAGTTTGCTGCGTTCTTGTGCTCTGCACAGGATCAACATCCGACGCAGATCACCCGGCCCGAACCAGCTGCTGAGAACCCGTCTGGCCTCGATCCCGCTCGTGTGGATCCTTGCCGATCCGGTCGCCGCAAGCGTCGAATCGAGCGTGGACGTGCGAGCAGATGACCTTCCCCGACCACATGGAACCTTCGACGGGTATCACAAACCTCCTAGAAGCTCAGGGACCGCAGCACCGGGCGTGATTGGCAGCTCCGCAGTCGTCGCCCGATGACCGCGGAACATCCCGGCCCACCAGCGAGGGAGACCAGCGTTCAGTCGGACAGGGCGTCAGCGAGCCGCCGGAGTGATCTCCTCGTATTCGACCACGCGTGAGGCGGCACCGGGGTCGCCATCTTCTGCGCCTTCGAGCTCCTGCAGCACCGCGCGGAATGGATTGCGTCGTCGTGCCTTCTGAGCAGATGAAGCGCTGCGCTCGCCGTCGATCAACATCACTGAGACGTGTCGCTTGGGTGCCGGGAAGCGCGATCTGCTCAGCCCCGCTATGTGCTGCGCCGCCGTGGGCGGCTCACCGCTGAAGATGTTCCCCCCGGGGACATGTGCCGAGCCGCCTTCTTTCGTAGGTTCGACAACAGCGCGTGGCGGCAGACGTCACTGCTCCTCAGGGAGGAGCAAGCGTCCGCGTCGACGCGTCCTGGTCGTGATCGATCCACGGCCTCAGTACCCGCAATCGTCGGAGACACTCATGCACGCTCTTCCACGTCCGCTCGGAGCTATCGAGCGGATGTACCACCGATTCTCCGAACTGCACCCGATGCAGTTCGTCGTCGCAGCTCACTTCAAGGGTGCTGTCGAATCCCCAACGCTGCGACACGCTCTCAGCGCCCTGCAGTCACATCATCCGGCCTTCGGAGCGCGAGTCGTCGAGACCGAAGCTGGACCTGAGATGCGGTCATCCGAAGACCCCATCCCGTTACGGAGCGCAGCAGCCGGCACTGCGTGGGAAGAAGAGGCAGCGAAGGAACTAGCGGACGCCTTCACGCTCGAACCCGACGACCCAACCGTACGAGCCGTGTTCATCGACGACGGCGTCGATGGTGAGCGAGGAGCCACGGTGTTGCTCACGATGGTGCACTCGCTTGCAGACGGCTTTTCAGGGGCATCACTCTTGATCGACTTGTCGCGCGCCCTTAACGGCGAAGACCTCGGACCCGAAACACCGTCTGAGTCCCGCGAACAGGCGCTCGCGCGAGTCCCCGAACTCGACGAGGTAGTACAGCTCGGCCCGCCTGCGGGTCCCCCGCCGCTCGCCCACGACGAGTTGCGCGCGCTGCCCACGTTCCGTCCGTTCGACGGCGCTGAGGCGAAGGTCTTCGCGCACACCCTCGATCAGGTCTTCACCACCGAGCTGCTGACGGCGGCGCGCAACGAGGGCACCACACTCCATGGCGCGCTGATCGCGGCGGCCGCGCGGGCATCGAAGGCAGCTCGGGGCACTGACTTCGTGCGGACGATGAGCCCGATCAGCCTGCTCCCGTTCATCGGCCCGAAGGATGGGCCCGGCGTGTTCATCGCCGTTGCCCGGACAGGCGGCCGCCCGAATGGGCGGGACACGTTCTGGGAAGAAGCTCGCGAGAGCATCACCGCCCTGGCCCCCGCTCGAAGCACGGTCGGCATCGGTCGCTCTGTAGCCGCCATCGGCGCCGCAATGGACCCGCACGTGACGGCGGAGCGTGCTGAGGCGTTCATGGCGCGCGGAGCACTCGGCCTGGACGTCGTTGTGAGCAACCTCGGCACCACCCGGTTCCCCGCCGGCGGTGCCGTGACGGTTGACGCTTTCTGGGGGCCCCTCGTCCTGACACAGGTTGACGGTGAGCAGATGCTCGGTGCAGCTACCACGAACGGCCGCCTCGCCCTCGTCGGAGTCGGTTACGGCATGACGGAGGAGTTCCTGGCCACCGTGATCGCTTCGCTCCGGGACGCAGTCATCGACGCACAGTGAGGCCTGGAAGGGTTGTTCAAGCCAGTGAGGCGAGCAGCCCGAGTTTCTCCGAGTCGGCGGTGCCGGGCTCCGCGTGGTACATCACCACAACGAGCCCGGGGCTGCCGATCACTGCGAACTTCTCACGACGCAAGAGCAGATCGCCGACCTGACGATTGTGTATGACACCCGTCGGTGATCCCACCAGGCTGACATCGTGTCGCGCCCACAGCTGACGGAATCGCTCGCTCTTCATGGATAGTTCCCCGATGAGCGCTTGGAACTGCGGGTCGTCCTCCTCAGCGCCGGTGTCGGCGCGGAGTTGCGCCACCACGCTCGCAGTGTTCTGATTCCAATCAGGATGCGACGCGCGCGTCTCTTCGTTGGTGAAGAGAGAGATCAGCCGGTTGGCCCCGACGATGAGTGCCGGCTCGAGCAGCGTCGCGAGGCGATTCACCACCAAGACGTCCCGGTACTGGTTCATGACGAATGCTGGCACGTTGACCGTGTCGATCAGCATTCGGACCCCATCAGGAACGCGTTGCGGCCGGCGGCGCTTCGCCGGTCCGCGGCCCGGCCGCGCTCGCGCCAACTCCGTCACGTGCGCACGGCTTTGTTCATCGAGCTGGAGTGCAGATGCGATTGCCTCGATGACCTGGTCCGATGGGTGCTGATCACGACCCTGCTCGAGCCGAAGGTAGTACTCACTGCTGATGCCCGCCAGCAGCGCCACCTCTTCACGGCGAAGGCCAGGCACACGGCGGCGCTCACCTCGTGCCAAACCGACGTCCTCGGGGCGCAGCAGCTCGCGACGGGCACGCAAGAAGTCTGCAAGGGGCTTATGGGTGTCCACGCCCCGAGCGTACGGAGCATCCGAGCGCACTGGGCCACTCAACCTGTCCCTCCGACTACTGGTATGCGCAAGGACTTCCCGCGGTATCGGCACCGACCGACGATGGTCTCCACGCCGGCCGGATCGGTCGGCGACATCCCGAAAGGAAAAAGCCATGCCTCAGCGCACCTGGTTCATCACCGGCTCGAACAGCGGTTTCGGACGGCTCATGACCGAGCAGCTCCTCGAGCGCGGCGACCGCGTTGCCGCTACCGCCCGCAACACCGAGTCACTCGACGACTTGGTTGAGCAGTACGGCGACCGCATCTGGGTCGCGCAGCTCGACGTCACGAACACCCCGCAGATCCGCGACGTCGTGGAGCGGGCCTTCAAAGACCTCGGCACCATCGACGTCATCGTCAACAACGCCGGGTACGGCCTGTTCGGGGCGGCCGAGGAACTCACCGACGAGCTCATCGAGCACCAGCTCGGCACCAACCTCGTCGGCCCGATCCAGATCCTCCGCGCCGCGGTGCCGCACCTGCGCGCGCAGGGCGGCGGCCGCATCATCCAGGTGTCCACCTACGGCGGCCAGGCCACGAACCCGGGCGCCTCGCTCTACCACGCCAGCAAGTGGGGCGTCGAGGGCTTCATGGAGGCCAACGCGAAGGACCTCGCACCGTTCGGCATCGGCGTCACGATCGTCGAGCCGGGCAGTGCCGCGACCGGCTTCCGGGTCGGCAGCTCGCGTCTCCCCGAGCCGATGTCGGCATACGACGGCACGCCCGCGGCGATGACCCGCGGCATCCAGAACCCCGCGCTGCCCTCGGTCAGCGACCCGGTGAAGGTCGCCGCGGCGATCATCGGCACCGTCGACCAGAACCCGGCGCCGCTGCGCCTGGTCACCGGGAGCGACTCCCAGAAGTACATCGCAGACGCGCTCCGCGATCGGCTCGCCGACATCGAGTCGCAGCACGACAGCGCCGCGCGGACCGACCTGCCGAAGGAAGCGTGAGCATGAGCGACGCGACCACCCGCGGCACTGCCGTCGTCACCGGCGGCACGCAGGGCATCGGCTTCGCCATCGCGCAGACCCTCGCCGACCAGGGGTGGCGCGTCGCGATCCTCGGACGGACCGACTCGACGGGCCGGGCTGCCGCCGCGCAGCTCGGCCCGGACCACCGGTTCGTCCGGTGCGACGTCGCCGACGAGGCGCGCATCCCCGAGGCGTTCGCTGAGGTCGAGCGTGAGCTGGGCCCCGTCGAGGTCCTCGTGAACAATGCCGGCGTCGGCCGCGCAGCCGGCCTGGACGACCTGGAGAGCGCCGAATGGGACGCGCTGATGGCCGTCGACCTCAAGGCAGCCTGGCTCTGCACGAAGGCCGCACTGCCCGGGATGCGCGCGAACGGTGGCGGGGCCGTGGTGAACATCGCCTCGATCCACGCGCACCTCACTCGCCGAGGACTCTTCCCGTACGCCGCCGCGAAGTCCGGCGTGCTCGGACTCACCCGCTCCATGGCGCTCGAGCTCGCCGACGACGCGATCCGAGTGAACGCCGTGTGCCCGGGCTACGTCGAGACCCCGCCGATGGTCGCGCAGTACCGCGCCATGGACGACCCGGACGCGGCCTGGGACCACCTGCAGCGCATCCACCCACTGGGCCGGATCGGCACGCCGCAGGAGATCGCGTCCGTCGTCGCATTCCTGGCATCCCCCGCCGCGTCCTACGTCACCGGAGCGTCGTGGGACGTCGACGGAGGTCTCGGTGCTCGGTTCGCCTCCTGAACGCAGGTCCTACCACGTCGTTCGGTACCGGTGGCCTGTCGGGCACGACGCGGCGGTGCGGAGCGCCTACGCGGAGCACCGCGCGGACCTCGACGGTCTCGGCGCCGACGGCGGTCTGTGGTTGATCGGGACCCTGCCGGAGGCTGACGGATTCGTGGACGCCATCGCCGTCTTCCGGTCCGAGCGGGCCGCGAGGGCGTTCAGCGACCGCGACCCCCTGTTCGTGCGAGGCATCGCCGAGGCTGGCCCCGTCGAGGGGTGGGATCCGCTTGCCTACGCCGGGTGAGCCCACCCCTCCTCCGCTGCGGGCTGATGCCGCGCTGAACCGGAGGCGGATCCTGACGGCCGCCCGCCAACAGTTCACCGAGCACGGTGCGGCGATGTCGCTCGACGGGGTCGCACGGGCGGCCGGCGTCGGCGTCGGCACGCTCTACCGACGCTTCGGTGGGCGGGACGCCCTCGTGAGCGCGCTCCGCGACGAGGCACTCGACGGTGTGTGCGCGGTCGCGGACCGGGCGGCGCGGGTCGACGATCCGCGCGACGCGCTCCGAACACTCCTCGTCGGGCTGTTCGAACTGCGGTCGACCGACCGGGCGGTCGACGACGTCCTCGCCGAGGCGGAGCGACCGGTTCGCGACCGACACGCCGCGCACCCGGACCGCAGGACGGACGTCCTGCGGGACACCATCGCCGGTCTGCTCGCGAGCGCTACCGTGTCAGGTGCCGCACGTCCCGGGTTCGTCGCGCGCGACGTCTCGTTGCTCGTCCGGATGGCCGGGGCCGTCGTGGACGTCCCGAGTGCACGGTCCCCGGAGCCGGGAGCTCGTCTGCGAGCGACCGGGTTCCTGCTCGACGGCGCGCTCCGGTGCAGACGATCGGCGGGTCCCTGAGGTCGCCGGACCGCGTGCCAACGCGGCCGGGACGCGGGCGACCTCAGCGCGCCGCGGCGTCCGCTCAACGGTCGTCGTCGGAGATGGTGCCGAACGTCGGATCGGTGAGGTGCGCCGGCGCGAAGACGATCCCCTCCGCCTTCGCCCTCGAGAAAAGGGCGGTACGCGCGCCTGCCGCCTGGTGCCGATGGTGGTCCGTCATGAAGTGCACGGTGCCGTCGCGGAGTTGCGCGGGGAGCTCGACGAGGTCGCCGACGAAGACGATCCGCTGCCCCCGGGACCGGAGCTCGACGGTCCGGTGGCCGGGAGTGTCGACGGGAGTGTGACCGGGCACGTGGGTCGTGGTGACGCCGGGGAGGACTTCCTCGCTGCCCGGCGCGGCCGGTCGAAGGATCCCGGCCGCGGCGGCGGACTTCATGAGCGGCCGCCGGGTCTCCTTCCGGCGCACGGTCGACCAGCGGCGCCCAGTCCTCGCCTCCGTACCGGACCCCGCGCTCGAGAAGAAGGGCGTGCCTTCGTGCATGATCCAGCTGACGTGGTCGAGGTGGAGGTGCGTCAGGAGGACCGTGCTCACGTCCTAGGGAGTGACGCCGGCGGCCGCCATCGCTGCGGGCAGCGCCCCGGACTCGGCCACGTGGCTCGGGGGGGGGCGTCAGTCCGTTGTCGCGCGCCAGTTCCGCCGGGAAGGGCATGGACAAGCGCCCGGCCTCCGCGTCGATGAGGAACGTGTCTGCCAGGCCCCGCACCAGGTGGGCGCCGATCCGGATGGCGTGGGTCCCCAACCGCACTACGAGCGCTCATCTTGCCGTCTCAGCTGGGGTAGCCCCAAACGACCAGGGCCGCCCGTGCCCGTGACGCGTCGCCGGTGTGACGAAGCGCCGCCCACCATTGGTGGGCGGCGCTTTGATGGCCCCGACGCGGCTGTCCGCAAGCGGCCACACGGCCACCGCAAGGGGACGTCGCTGTCGACGAGGTTCAGCCGAGGAGGTCTGGGTGGAGAAGGCTCGGCGCAGGCTCCGAGGCGTTGCGGTCCATGACGGTCAGCTCGATCCCCAGGGCGCGTGTCGGAACGCCGTCGACGGCTGCTTGTCGTACCAGCCGGGCTCGTAGTTCGACTCGCTCGAGTCGGTCGGGATGTCCGCGGCGTGCAGCAGGGTCGCGTCGAGCGCGACCCGCTGGCCGACACCCGGCAGGTACTCCCGCAGGCTCAACGTGGACGCGCCCGTGGCGCACGTGTCGACGTTCCGCTGCTCGGCGAGGCTCCGGTTGGAGTCCGGCTGGTCACCCTCGATGTGGTTGGACTTGCGGCGGGGCGGGAGCGTCGCGGCGGGGATACGGTGTGCGTACCCGAAGCAGTTCGGGTCGCTGGGTGCGGGCGTCGGGGCCGGCTGGTGTGCACGGCCGTTGAGGTCGGTTTCCCCCTCGGTGCGGGGCGTGGCGACGGGCCAGCCGTCGCAGTGCCAGCGGAGCAGGATGTTGCTGACCTGGATGTCGGCCTCCCGCACGCGGCTGCCGTGCGTCTTCGTCTCGTCCGTCTGCGACCCATCGGTCGGGGTGACCGTGGCGTCCACGCCGTAGGTGTCGTCGAACTGGCGGCGCCAGGCACGGATCATCGGGCAGGTGAAGTCCTGGCGACCTGGGATGCCATCCCGCAGGAGGGCGATGCGCAGCTGCTGCAGCTCCTCGATGCCGTGGGTGTGGGGCGCAGTCTGCGTGCAGCTCGCGATCGGGGCGGTGCTGAAGTTCGTGTTGCGGTCCATGATGCTGTCCTTCAAGTCGGTGGCGAGGCTGTTGCTTGCCGATGCCGTGACTATGCGGACCCGTGATGACGAGCTGTGCGGACACACTGCTCACGGACTCGCGTGAGGCCCGTTCGAGCTGATTTGTCCCTCATTCGTGGGTCGGTAGTGCGCCGTTTGAGTCACTTCTGGCCCCCGAAGTGGGGAGCTTCGGCCGAGTGCCCGCAATTGCCGAAGTGCATGGCGGCGGAGTCAGCTTTCCTGTTCGTGGACCCGGCCCCGCCAGATCGGCCCCGCCAGCGGAGCGGGCCTCGTAGCGTGCGCATCATGCACCGCTCCACGAGTTGCACTCCGTGTGCCGCCACCACTTCGATCGGACCTTCCGAGACGGCTGCAGCGGCCAGAATTGGGTCCGGTTCGTGAGTGGCGACCCCGACGAGACGGAGCTGACCGCGAAGCAGCGTCAGCAGCTCGCCGCGATTCGCGGCATGGCGCGCATCCCGTTATCGGACTTGCGCGACCAGAGTCCCCCGAACCTTCAGGCCCTCTACGCCGACGTTCGCGACAACGAGGCCCTCATCCCTGGCCTGAAGATGGGCCTCGGCGCCCTCACCGTGCAGCGGTGGGACCCGACCTACGCTGCCGCCGGCTGGAGGCTCGACGGCGCAGATCTGACTCTCGACATGGGTCACCCCTTCGGGTCGATGTTCTACCGCAACGATGCCGATGGCCGGGTGCTGCGGATCGGGGTGAAGTGGCATCCGCCGGTGCAGCGGCTCGAGTTCCCGGCCCTGCATCCGTCGAAGCCGGAGCTCACTTCCGATTGCACTGCTGAGGAGGTTGATGTGGTGGTGTTGGATGCGCGAAGTCGGATTGGGACTCTTGTCGCGGTGAACGCGCAAATCGGGTCGTTCGTCGCCACCGAGGAGTCCGAGAACGCGATCCTCGACGCGTCCGGCCTCGGGCTCGAGCGGCTCTCCGAACACGACCCGCGGCTGGCTGGCCGTGATGCGGCCCGGCCGTCAAAGCCAGCCGGAAGCGGCGCTGATGAGTGACCGGCAGTGGGTGCAGGACATACGGGACCAGCAGACAATTCTGTCGTTGCCGTTCGGGCTCGGGTGGACGATCGACATCACGCAGACGCTGGTGGCATTGGCGGCGGCGGGGATGCCCGCTCGTGTGGAGGCGTTCGATCGGCTCCGGTTCGAGGACGGCCGGTCCGGGTTTCTGTCCACCCCGAACCCGACCGCGACGATCAACGACGACGGCACACCAGCTGAACGGACCGAGGACCTCATCGTCATCCCCGGCGGGTCGGAAGGCGGCGTGCTCTCGCTCGCCCGCCGCTACCCGGACTTGGTGTTCGTGAACGGGAAACGGCAACGCGTCTGGGCGAACGGTCGGCAGGTGTACGGGTCGTCGATGGAGCGGGACGCGACACCGGGGTGGCGGACCGTGTTCGCGATCGCCCGCACCATCGCCCTGCACGGCGGCGGCACACGCGCTATCGCGGACCGAATCGGCATCCCCTTCGACGATGTCCGCGCAGTCATGCCGGCGCTCGGAACGAACGTCTTCCACACGCCGATCGGGTGGGAGGCAGCCGACCGGCCCACCTTCTGCGATTGGGCGTTGGCGGCGTATCCGGGTTACGGCGGGGTCCGGACCTGTTGGCGCCGTGACACCACCATCGACGAGCAAGCCGATCAGCTCATCAGTCTCGGTGGGGTGATGTCGGATCGGTGGGCGGCGCAGCAGGCCGGCGTCTTCGTCCAGCCGGACCGGCTGACGGCGTTCTTCGCCCAGCACCCTGACATGGCCGCGCTCGGCTACCAGCCCGCCACCGTGAACGAGGCGACGGTGAAGGTGGTCATCCCGCAGGACACCACGATCCTCAGCAGCGCTGAGGGGTGCTGCACGGACGACTTCATCACTGCGCACGTCCTCTATGAAGACAGCTGGGTGACCGCGAACACGGACGCCCTGAATGGGTTGCGGCAGCTGCTGCACTTCCAATCAAACCTCGCCCACGATCTCCGCTGGCACCCCAACAACGGCAGCGGTGAGGGCGGAGTGGGCTGATGCTGCAGCTGCTGTCACTGACGTTGGCGTACGACGACACCCGCTTCTTCGGCTCCGTCATGTTCACCGACCCCGACCAGCCGGACGACAAGCCGGCCACGGTCCTCATCGACCACGCCGACGAACCGCCCTGGTTCCGCCTCACCAACGTCGACCCGACTGCGCAGGACCCGACGGTGCCGGCGATGGTCGAAACGGACCGAATCATGCGGTTCCTCCTCCGCTACACACCCGACCGCATCGGCCGCACCACCGCCGACTTCCCGCAGTCCTGACCCGCCATGCTCACGCCCAACCCCTTGGAGGTAGTTGCAGATGATGCGTCTGGTGTCCATGCACCTGTCGAGCGACCGGATTCTCTGGGGGCATGTGCTCCTCGAGGACACGGAGAACCCGGACGCGCACCTGGCGCAGATCCTCGTCCGCCCCATCGATGTCGAGCCGGGCTACGAGCTCTACGACAGGACCAACACGGTCCTGTCGGACCTTTCGGTGCCGGCGGTGTGGGAGGCGAACCGCATCGTGCAGACCGTCCTCATCCCGGCCTCGGAGATCGCGAAGCGGGAGAAGGCCGTCCGGGCGGTGATCCACTCCGGTTACTTGGAAGGGTTCCCGGACGACATGCCGTGGCAGTCGCAGCTGTGGATGTACGCCCGCGGGGAAGTCACCCGCGAGCAGCTGTCCGCGTACGCCGACGAAGGACGACAGATCCCCCGCGCTCCCGGACACTCCGCCGTCGGCCCGGCGGACGTTCCCGAGGACTGGTGGCAGACCGCCCAAGCCCGCATTCGCCGGAACCTCCTTAACACCACCCTCACTGAGCCGGAAGTCGCCGCCGCGTTGCAGGTCAGCATCGACGAGGTCGGTGAGCTGTTCGAGTCGTGCCGGCTGCTCAGCTTCGACCTCGAGGGTGAGGAACGTATCCCCGACTGGCAGATCCTCCGACCTGCCCTGCCTGAGACCGGCGACCCGTCGTCTCTGCTGCCAGGCCTGGACGTCCTCTACGCGGCGGCACCACGCCCGCTCCTCGACGCAGCAGCGATGACCGAGTTCATGACCACACCCCGCGCCTTCCTCACCGTCGACGACGTGCCGCTGACACCGTTGACCTGGCTCCAGCAGGGCCGGCCGCTTGCGACGATCATCGCCCTTTTCCGCGGACGACGGTGGCGGCCATGACCTGCCGGCCGGACCCGTTCCTCCTCAACGTCGCCTTCGATACCGACGGTGTCCACGGGCACGTGTTCTTCCGCGATCCACCCAGCAGCGAGCTGCGGCAGGTCATCATCCGCAGCACCGACACTAGCAACATCTGCGAACCAGCCCACGGCGACGCCCGCGACGGGTGGGAACCGTTCCTCGAAGAGACCCGCTGGCTGATCGCCATCACCCGGCCCGACACTGCGGAGGAGCGCAGCTGATGGGGCCCGGGCTTGAATGGGTTGCTGCCGCGTACTCCGGCAGGCCGCAGATCACGATGCCGTACGGGCTCGGAGACACCACCGACCTCACCGACACCCTGTCTGTCCTGAAACTCGCCGGGCTTCGTGCGGTCGTGGAGGCGCACGACACGATCCGCCTCGCCGACGGCCGCCGCGCACGCTTCCCGACACTCACCCAACGCCCCGGCGACGACGACACGAACGACGCGGAACTGCTGCTCCTTGCGCCGAAGACCGTCACTGCCACGCAGATCGCGCTCGCGGAACAGACCGCGACAGTGCTGCTGGTCGACGTCGACCGACGCCGCGTCTGGATCGACGGCAGACAAGCCCTCGGAACGAAGGAGCGGTGGAAAGACGCCGCACCGATCTACGTCGCCTTCGCCGTCGCACGCATGCTCGCCGTCAACGGCGCCACCTTCGACGGACTGGTCCAGGCCGGACTGACTGCCGGACAGGTCGATGACGCGCTCGCTCGCCTTGGGAAACGCGTGCACCGCACTGACATCGGGTGGGAGTCACGGCAAGTCGGAGGGCTCGTGGACTTCGCCATCGCCTGCTACCCCGGACCAGGCGGCGTCAGGACCCGGTGGACGTCCGACCTGCCGCTGGTCGAGCAAGCGGAACGGCTCATCAGCGCCGGCTGCCGCATCTCCGGTCGTGCCATCTCCGACCGGCCCGGCTACCCGGCGATCAGCAAGCGCGAGATGCCGTACCGGCTGGTCGCGTTCACCGAGCAGGAGGTCAACATGGCCGCGCTTGGCTTTGAACCCGATACCGTCGGCTTTTCCGGCACCGAACTCATCCGCCCGGCGGACCCCACGATCTTCCTCACCGCAGCCGCCGCCAGCTACACGGACCGCACCGACGACATCATCACCGCGAACACGCTCCTCCGCGCCGACATACGCAAGGACGAGGACGCAGCGTCACTGCAAGAAGTCCGGAACCGGCTGCAGTTCCTCGCCGACACAGGCTACGACCTACGGCACAACTTGCCGAGCTGACGTTCTCAGCCTGAGGACTCGTCGGCGTCCGTTTGGGGCAGCACGGTGAGAATCAAATCGGACGGGGTATCTGCGACGCTACGATCCGCGAGCGACTGACAACGCGCCCGTTGGCCGATCAACGACCGGCTATCGCGACGGCCGGTGAAGTCGGAGTCGCGGCAGTAGGCTGCGCCAGCACTTGGCGGCGCTGAGATGCGTACATTCAGTCGTGGCTCAGCTACTGCGACGCGTGATGGGATGGCGGAGTGGATTGGATATCGAACGGCATCGCGTTTTTAGCGCTGGCCGTGGCAGCGAGCAGTGCCCTCTACACGTGGCGTGAGTCTCGCAGGCAGCGGAGAATGCGAGTCGAAGAGCAAGTGCGCGACATCGCGTTCGCAGCGCTTCGGCCTCTGGAGTATGCCGAGAGCTCGGCGCAGTTGGCGTATGAGTTCGAGAAGCCTCCGTCGATTTTCACGGAGTTCGAGACGAACGGACTGCATGCCCTGGCCCCGCGTCTTCGAGCGGCCGAAGATCGCAAGGCGGTCGGTGAACTAGCCACGTCGATCGACACCGTGGGCGCTCATTGGGTCGACACAATCAACGCATGGGAGTGGTGGGACGAGGCTCGACAAGATCCCGAGAACGAGGGCCTCTGGCGGAGCGGCGAAGACGTCGATGCAGCGTTTGCGCTCTTCGACGAACGTCGAGGAGGCTTGATCACCAGATCGCTGCAGCTCCGTAGGGAGCTGCAGGTGATCATTGACCGGATTGACGCACGCCACCGCTGACGGCGGCGCTTCGCTGGCCCTCAGTTCGTCAGCGGAGCAAGTAGGGCTGAGCGACGAGCCGCGGAGCGTCCGTTGAGCGACCGTCTACCCGAACACCCAAGACAGCGCTAGGCCGACGTACGCAGCCGCACGTGCTCTTTGGAAGCAGCGGCGTGCCGGCGTGTCCGGACAGCAGGTCAGTCGTCGTTTGGCAGATACCAGCCGTGCTCGCGATGCCGTGTCGCAGGTGGGTTCAGGTGCTCGCGGTCATAAGCCTCGTTCCAACGACGGGTCATCTCCGCGTCATAACGACGCAGGTCGTCGTACCGGTCGTTCCCGGCGATGTGGCGCACCCGTAACGCCTCTCGCCGAACCCTCTGACGCTGTCGATCCTCGGTCTGCAACGCGCGATCTGGGCCCACGGCGGCCCCACAGAACCCGCGTGGCCTGCGGAACACCTCGTCAGGCTCGGTATCGCGTTCCTGATCGGATGCGTGCTCCTTATCGCGGCGCAGCGAGTGTTCTCGCGACTGCAGGGCAACTTCGCACAAGAGCTCTGAAGCAGCGTTTGAGGGCTCGAACGTGCCTACGGCGTCCGGATGACCATCCTCTGCCGAAACGCCGAGCGCTCATCTCGGCCAGTTATCCGGTACCGTCCGGGACGTGGGTGTCCTCTTCCTTGCGGTCGGAGCGGTGATCAGTATCGCTTGGGGCTGTGCCCTCGTGCTTTTCCCGAACCCAATCGCCCGCTTTGCGAGGAAGGTCGAAGGCGAGTTTTGGGGACGCCAGATCACTCCGGAGCTGACGCGGTTCATCGGATTCGGATTCTTCCTCGGAGGCCTCGTTGCAGCAGTAACGCGGGTCATCGGACTCATCAGGTGCTGACGAGTCAGGTGCCCGCTCGAGGATCCCCGACCGTGCGCTCCACACGGGCCCGCTGCACCGTGAGAACGGACCGGAGGAGCATGCACTCAACTCCGGCCCGCACGGGAGCTGGTGAAACCCCCTGGCGCCGACGGTACCCCTGCGCTGGTCGGCGCCGGTCAGACCTTCGTGAGCTCGGCGGCCGTGGCGGATGCTGCGGCCCAGTCGATGTTCGCGTCCGGGGCAGCGGCGTGGAACTTCACCCGACCCCGTACCGCTGCTTCCGTCGCGGTGAACAAGGGACTGTTGAACCCGCCGATCAGCGCCGCGACGGCGTCCTGCAATCCGCGGTACGCCTCAACCTCGTGCACGTCGACCCCGGCAACGACCTTGCTTGCCGCGGAAGCCGCGGTCTTCCGCGCGTCGGCACTCGACTCGCCGGCGTGGCCGATCGCCCACGTCTGGAGCGCAGCGAGGAGCATCGCCGCTTCGTCGTGCGCAGGCCCGGAGAGGCTGGACACACGTGTGTACCGGTTCGCGGCCATCTCCACGAGCCCTTCGGACTCGAGGCGGGCGATTGCCTCCCGCACCGGGGTGCGCGAGACACCGAGCCAGCTCGTGAGCTCGTCATCGTTGAGACGCTCTCCCGCCTCGAGCGTGCCGTTCTCGATCGCTTCGAGCATCTGCTCGTAGACAACGTCACGGAGGAGACGGCGGGGACCCTGGCTGGTCGGAGACTTCGGTACAGGCATGCCAGCACTGTATCCCGCATATCAGTCCTTTGTTCGGTTGCCACTCCGCGTCGCGTTCAGACGCTCGAGCGGTCGGCGGCAGAGCGCGAGCCTCTGCAAACTCGAGCAATCACGCTCCGGCCCGAGCGCTAGGAGTTGAGCAGCCCGCTTAGTTTCGTCGTTTTAGCGCGCTCAGCTCGTGCTGTGGCCGGGTGGGGGGGTAGTCGATGGGGCACCGCCGGGGTGCAGAACAACGACCTGAGCGACGTACTCCACGGGTCTCTGCGTTCTAAACGTGACGCCACAGCTTTCAAGAGCTGGTCCGCGCTCAGGCTCAACACCAGGCTTCGACCCCTGTTGAGGAGTCACAGATCGCTAGGCTCGCGATGTGATGGTCGATGAGGTCTCTGTGAGGCAAACGGTCGTTGGTTGCGGCTGTGTCGCGAGCGCGATGGCGGAGCAATGAGGCGTGTACCAGTGCAGAGCGGCGAGCTTGTCTCGGTGGGCTATGACGAGACGGAGAGCGCGCTCGAGGTAGAGCTCATTGGCGGTACCGTGCGCCTCTACTTCGACGTGCCACAATCCGTGTTTGAAGGTCTCATCGTGACGCAGCAGGCTGGAGGGAACGTCGGCATGTACTTCGACGTGCGTGTCAATCAGGGCGGCTTCCGCTACCTCGAGATTTAGGACTGTCACTGCTCTTCACTGGGTTGCCGGTGGAACGACAAGGCAGGCAGTGAGGCCCCTGGGCGGGTCGGGATCGGGGTGGCGTGCTGGAACGTATGCGGTTTGCCGTATCTCCCCGTCTGGGGGGTGCGGTGAGGGTTTGAATGCCGCTAAGTTTCGAACAACCCTCATCTGAGCTGACATCGCTGTCGACGGGTGGTGCGGGCGTTTCACGCCGATCGAGTGGCCTTGGGGTGTCTGGGCCACGTTTCATCACCCGCGTCATCGTGCTCTTCCGCTAGGGGAACCCGTGCTTCCTGCTCCGCGCCGCAAGGCTGTCCATTCATCGTTCGGTTGGAAGATCGCGCTCGTCGGCGCGGTTAGCGTCGCCCTCGTGGGCGGTGTCACCCAAGTCGCCCATGCGGCGATCCCGACGGGTCCGACTACAACCGGATTGACTGGCGCGCGACCGTCGGCGACGACGCTGCCGTTCAGGGTTTCGGACCAGGTCGGGTTGAGCGTCGACGTCGCCACGGGCAACCTCGAGGTCACGACCGCCGGACTGTCGCTCCCGGGTGCGAGCGGGACGAACGCAATCACCCAGACGTATAACTCCCTGGGCTGGCAGGCCGCGAACGCAAACACGCACCAGGCGGTCCGCTGGACGACCGGGATCGCCGGCGCCGGTTCGTTCTCTGCCGGCGCGTCCGGAGCGGTCGTATACACGGCGCCCGACGGTGCGACGTGGAACTTCCCATCCGTGACGTCCACGACGTTCACCGCTCCGGCCGGGTTCCTCCGCAAGCTTGTCGCCTCTGGGACGACGAACCCGACCTACACCATGACGGACCCCGCGACGGGGCAGGTCATCACCTCGAACGTCAACGGGTTCCCGGTGTCGGTTGCTGACCGCAACGGCAACACGACGATGGAGACGAACACGGCGAGCGTGCCGGTGAAGATCATCAGCACCGCAGGCACCGACGCAGCAAAGACCGCGATCGGTGCCTACGACGCGACCACGCGCGCGTACACGGTGACGCAGGGATCCGGGTCTGCTGCACGGTCGGTGAAGTGGGTGAAGGACACCAACGGCAACCTCACCTCCTACGTCGACGGTGCCGGGAAGACGACGACGTTCGCCTACTCCGGCAACGACCTCACCAACATCACGGGCCCGACGGGCGCGACGACGACGATCAGCTACTCCGGGACCACCCACAAGGTGTCCCAGGTCGTGCAGTCCAACAGCACCGCCGGCGCAGCGGGCGCGTCGACCACTCGGCTCAACTACGCGTCGGCGACGTCGACGCTGGTCGCGAGCCCGAACACGGACACCGCGACCGCGGTGGCATCGGTGCCACACACCACGTACGCAATCAACTCGTCGCAGAAGCTCGTGAACCGGGCCACGGATGCAGCCGGACGCGTCCGCTCGACGACATACAACGCGAACGGGGCGCCGACCACGGCCACGGTCGGCGCAGGCACGACGCCCACGAGCACGTCAACGTATGGGGCGAACAGTGGACAGTCGCTGACCAAGGTTGCGTCGGTCGGTGGTGCGTCGCAGTCGATCGGCTACAACGCATCCCCCGCGGCAACGGCGTACTCGGCGGCATCGACCACCGACGACGCCGGTAACATGACGAATCTCACCTACGACGGTGTCGGCAACCAGCTGACCAGCAGCACCGGATCCGGTACCTCCGCCGTGACGGCGACGCTGACGTACACGGCTGGTCAGGTTGCAACGGCAACGGCGCCGGGCAACGGCACGAACAAGACCAACTACACGTACGAGAACAAGCAGCTCAAGACCGTCACGCCCGTCACCGGCACCAGCCTCGCCCCTCGCACGTACACGTACGACGCCCTCGGCCGGATCGCGTCGGCGTCGGATGGCGCTGGTCGGACGACGAACTACACCTATGACGGCGATGACCGGGTGCTCACGACGAGCTTCTCGGACGGCACCCCGACCGTGACGAACACGTACGACAGCGCCGGGCACCTGCTCACCCAGACCTCCGCCGGCGGGACGATCACGAACACGTACGACCAGCTCGGACACCTGCTCTCGACCGGCAACACCGCGACCGGCTCTGTCAGCTACACGTACGACAAGGTCGGCAACCAAACCTCCTACACCGACGCCGACGGCACCGTCACCTCCGCGTATGACAACTCGGGCGTGCTGACCACGACGACGACCCCGTCGACTTCAAGCAGCGGCACGGAAGACATCCACTTCATCACCGACGACAACGGCCGCCGGACCGACACCTACCTCGACGCCAACAGCGACAACAGCGACAACAGCACGTTCGCCAGCCACACTCACACCGACTACGACACCAACGGCCGGGTCCAGGAGACACAGGGCTGGGTTGGCCCGTCCTCGAGCGACAACCAACGCATCTACGACCTGTACTACTGCTACAACGCCAGCAGCACCGCACCCACCTGCGCCACGACTGCCGCGAACGACCGGTCCAAGGTGCAGTGGGTGATCGACAACGTCACCGGGCAGAGCACCGCGTACACGTACGACAGCCGCGGCCGTGTCACGAAGACCGTCACCACCGGCAGCGGCTCCGCAACAGCCGGGACGTGGGAGTTCGGCTACGACGTGCGCGGAAACCGGACCAGTGCGAAGTTCACCACCGCCGGCGGCACCGTCACCACCAACCAAGCCCTGACCTACAACGCGGCGAACCAGATCACTACCACCGGGTACACGTACGACGGCGCCGGGAACCTCACCGCAGCCCCCGAGTACACGTTCACCTACAACGCCGCCGAGCAGATGACGTCCGCGGTGCACAACGGGTCCCAGACCACGACGTACACGTACGCCGGCGCCGACCAGAAGTCGCTGCTCTCCCTCTCCACCACCAGCGGGGACACACGGACGTACACGTACGGGCGTGCGGACCAGACGGGTAACCCGACCCTGGTCACTTCCACCCGCAACGGCAATCGGGCAAACATCGTCAACGACGCCAAGACCGGGCAGCCCATCGCCCTGGCGACACCGTCCTCCGCGCTCGGTCTGTACGCCTACGACGGCATCGGGAACCCCTTCGCCCTCCTGGTCAACGACCCCGCCGCCTTCGTGCGCACCTATGACCCGTACGGCACCGAAACTGTCAGCTACGACGGCGGCGGTGATGGCCTCCCGTCCAACCCGTTCACGTTCAAGGCCGGCATCGACGACACCGCCACCGGGCTCGTGAAGTTCGGGCAGCGCTGGTACAACCCGCACACCGGAGCTTGGACACAGCAAGACACCCTCGATTTGCCGCTGAGCGCGGCCGACGCAAACCGATATGCGTTCGCCGGTGGTGATCCGATCAACAACGCTGATCCGCTCGGACGAAGTGTCTTCTCCGTCATCTCCGAGATCTTGGACGCTGTTGGGGATGGGCAGTCGATTGGTCAAGTAATCAATGGGATGACAAGTGCGGAACGGCTTTCCTTCCTTGCCGGTGGCGTATTCGAAGGGGGTTGCATTGCTGCAGCGATCTTAGCGGGCATTCTCACTGCCGAGGCGGGGGCCGCGGCAGGCATTGCTGTCGGACTCTTCTGCACATTAGTTGGCCAGACAGCTTCGGCGGCGTATGATCGAATTTATGGGTAATCGCATAGTGAGTGTCCTCATCCGTTTCATTGTGCCTCTTTTATTATTAACGATGTCCGTGTATTTCCTCGTTTCCGCCGTCATCAAGCTCCAATCCAATAATCCGGGATCTGGTGTCGATCAAGGGCTGGAAGTGCAGATTGTCGTGTATGCAATTGTCGGCATTTTGCTAGCCCTGGTGATTTTCATCGTGGCAGCAGTGAAGCATCGTCAACATCGGGGAGCTCGCGCTCCCGGATCTGCGAGCGGAGGCCAGGCATCAGGATGACATCGTCGGCGGAGGGCCTGTGGTTCGGTTCGGACCTACAAAGGCTTGTCACCGAACCAGTCCCGATTCACGTCGCGCGTTGGTTTCTCGGTGGAGCACCCCAGGACATGGGTGCGTTCGTCGGCTGGGACCTCGTTCCAACGGGCGAGAGCTTCGTCGGCCGCAACCTGGAGAGCGTCGCTGGCGCTAAGCCAACCTCGTTCGGTGGTCGCGTCTTGGGCTCGACACAGACCCATCCGATGAGCGTGGCTACCAGCGGGTTGTAGATCGGCTTTCGATGTACGACCCCATCGGACCAGCCCCAGGCTCCTGGGAGCGCGCTGTCCGTATGCAGCAGACGCTGCTGCAGGAGCATCCGACGGAACTGGTGCAGGCCCTCGCGGGGTTCCGCGCGCTCGTCGTCGGGACGGAGGCAGCGAAGGACCTCCCCGCCGTGCTCGCCGGTGCAACAGCGGGTCTCCGCGAGAGCGTCTTTCCTGACGCGGCGATGTATCTCGTCGAGTCCACCGAGCGTCTCGGCCGTCGCTACGGCGTTGCCCGAGCGATGCTCCACGTCGGTGAACGGCCACCGGAGCCGACTGCCGAAGGAGACACGTTCTCGTCCTCCCTCAAGCTGATGGAGGACATCAACGTCGGGCTCGGCGCTTACCTCGAGCCACTCGTGACCAGCCTCAGCCCGCACGTTTGGGCCGCTACCGCACCGAGGCTCGGCGGTGTGCTTGTCTTCACCTTCGGCAAGGCGGTCGAACCGCGCCCACTACTCGACCTCGACCCCCTCGCCCTCTCGGAACGGTCCGCACAAGTCGAGCCACTCACGGAAGCGTGGGACATCCGCGCGCCCGCGTTCCGAGCAGCGCTTCGTTGGTGGGTGGAGCGGTTGGACTTGGTCTTCTCTCACCTGACCCAGCCCGCGAACTACGTCGTCGACGGGCAGTACCACCCGCCCTCCGCCGTCGAGCGACTACTCACCTTCGAACAACTCTGCCGCTCCGTCCAAGTGATCGGCTCTTCCCGAGACGGCCACGCCCGCAGGCTCGCGCTGTTCCACGCTCTCGACTCACTCGCTGGCCTCAACCGGAAGCTCACGCGGGAACGAGCCACGACGCTCTCTGCGATGGAAGACGTCGTCACAGATCTCGAGGAGCACATCCCCGAGGAAGCGCAGCCCGTGCTCCTGCCGCGGGCAAGGGCGGCTGTCAGCGCCCTCCTCGGCGTCCAGGATGGCTTCTTCATCCCGTCACGCCTCCGCGACGGCGAGATCCTCTTGCCGGACAAGAACGGCATCGACGTCGCCGTACCACTCGCGACCGCAGCCCGCGAGTGGCTGACCGCCCTGCGCAACAGCCAACACGGCATGGACAAGACGCCAACTCCGCGCACGAGGGCGCTACTCGCCGCCCACACTGGCGCACTCGACCCACGGATCACCGACCTCGCATGGCTGGCGCTCCTCGAAGTGCTGGCCCACCCCGAACTTCTCGTCAGGCGTGCCCGGTGAACAGACAGTAGGAAAGCGCCATCTTCCTCGAACAGCCCGCAGCGCAAATAGTGGCAAAGCGCACGGCACACCTTGCAACAGCGACAACAAGCATGATCGCCGGCCACGGATCCCGTCGAGAAGTTTCCGCTGAGGCTCCCGGTGAGCATGCGCTTGCTCAGTCCCCTGAGGCAGTTTCGGGCGTATCCGTCAGCACGGACTCGAGGTCGTCAACGGGCACGAGGACACCCTTCCGCAGCGACCCCGGGTGACCAACAAGCCATCGTCGACTCTTGCTCGCAATAAGTGGGTTGAGGGCCACAGGTCGTTCGAACGGCTTTCCGATGAGGAGGAGCTGTGTCGGTGACAACGGGAACGCAACCGTGCACACGTCGGCACCTTCTGCTTCGCGAAAGAGCAGCACCGCACCGTCACCGGTCACGAACTCACCAGGGAGGATCTGCCAGTCCCACGATTCGAGGCCGAGTGCCTTCAAACGGACAACGTCTTTCATCGACTGAGAGAGCAGGAGGCGGTCAGCAACGTTGAACTCAACATCCTGGATCGTCCCATCCGTCTTCAACACGACGGCCGGCGTCCGCACTTCCGTCTGGTCGGCGTAGCGACCACGGTCGAGGTGCATGTCGAGAAACGAGATCAAGGCAGCCATGGCGTCATCGTCCAACGTCGGGTCTTCGCCCCGGAGCTTGGCGATGGCCTGCAAGCCTTGGCTCTCGACTACGGAGTAGTCCTGCTCGAGGTTATGGGAGAGCACGTTCGGCTCGTACGCATAGCTACGCACAGTCGCGTTGTTAACCGATGACGGATACCCGCGGTTGCGGCCGATGTCGATGACGTCCACCCGATTGCGCTCATCCGCCCACGCGAGAATGTAGGCCTTGGTCAACATGTGCGCGCGGCGAACAGGTTCTCGAGTCATGCTCGCACCCTATGGTGCCCAGCTGTTCATGGCTACGGGTTGAGAGGCCCCGATCCTGCCCGCCACCCGAGGACCAGGCCCCTTTTGGAGACCTGACCATCGGCGCCGTTAGGGATCAAGCGACCTCTGACGCCGTCCCGCACCGTCTCGATAGCCGATCGGCTACCGGTCGATCCGCGCGAGCCAGTCGCGGACCAGGGCGGCGGTGATCCCGGGCCGCTCGAGGTACACGTTGTGTCCAGCACCGTCGAGGACGACGAGGCTCCCTCGCGGGTAGTGGTCCCGGAGTGCGAGCCCGTCCTCGTACCCGACGACGTCGTCCTGCCGACCGAACAGGTGCAGGGCCGGAGCGGTGAACGGTTCCGGGTGGCGCTCCTCCGGCACGGCGTCCAATGCGTGGTCGGCGGCGATGCGGTCCATCACCGCAGGGTCGGCGCGACGGAGACCGGGCAACACGTACCGCTCGAACGCTGTGAACGCGGCGCCGTCCTGGATGACGCTGACCTCCTCGAACGCTTCTCGCGCGTCGCCGGCGGCTTCGAGGACGGACGGTTCGGTGTGCAGCACGGTGCGCTCGGGGACGACGCGGTCTGCGTGTGCCGGATGCACGACACCCGCCAGGGTCGCCACGCCGAGGACGTGGTCTCGCCGTTCGTGGGCGACATGTCGGGCGATCATGCCGCCGAAGGATTTCCCAATGACGGCGAAAGGCTCGTCGCCGAGGTGGTCGTCGATCTCGGCGAGTACCTCGTCGGCCACGTCAACCGCGCTCTTCGCGGTTGCGGTCACCGCGGCGGCTTCAGCCCACGGCAGGTCAAGGAACACCGTCCGCCAAGGCAGATCCTGCACCGCGTCCGCCAGTGGCAGCATGATGCGGTGGTCCACCCCGAAACCGTGGAGGGCGACAAGCGGACGACCAGAACCAACAACTCGCGCGATCACCCAGCAAGCCTATGAGCAGCCCGTACCGATAGCCGATCGGCTACAGGTACGGTACTTCGACGAACAGACTTTCCGCGGCGACGCAGTCCCATCATGAGGAAGGGACCCACCGGCATGCGCTGGCGGGCCCCTTCCTCATGATGTCGATCTGGCCGCGGAACTTGTCGCTGCTCGCGGGGATCTCAACCAGCAGCGTAGAGCTGAACGGTCAGGCCGTTACGGGCAGCTCCGGCGGCTGCGCTCGCCCGCGCCTTGGAGGGTGCGGTGCCCACAGCAATGGTCTCCGCCTGCTTTGTGGTGCCTACGAAGAACGAGTCGCTTACCTGTTGCAGGCCGGCGTTTCGGAATGCGTCGGTGGCCGTGCCGTCAGGCAGCAGCACTCCTTGAGCGGAGTGATCGGTGTCGTCTAGACGAAGCGTGAGGCCTGCCTGGTTGAAGTCGCTGGCGGTACGGACCGAAATGGTTACGTACTCACCGTCGACGGCGACAAGTGCCACTCCCCCGGTCGTAGTTGCAGCTCGCCAGAACTGTACTGATCCGTCGTCGCCGACATGCTGCAAGGTTGCCGGGTCGATGCCGGCGTCGACCAGCGACTCCTCGTGAATAGCCGTAGGCACCGCATCGGGTGCAACCAAGGCGTTACTTGGCGCGGTCGATGGTGCCGCGACTCGCATGCCCGTTGTCAGTCCGGTGACGGTGACACGCATCCGCAGCGTTCCAGGATCGTGTCCGTCCGCGATCGACAGCGCCCAACTCGCGTGCGTCTGCCGGTTATCCCGAGGGCCGGACAGGCTCCGGAGCGTGTCGCTGCCCTGCGTCACGTGCGTGCCCCACTGCAACCGCGCACTCATCAGCGCGCTCGAGTCCGCATAAACCTGCTGCGTCACGCCCGTGCGCGACAATGCTTGCGAGGTGGCTGGCTCACCGTAGCCCGTGTGCCCGCGCGTCTGCTTGTCCAGCCAGGTGTTCGACGCGGCTTGCGCAGCCCCACCAGTTCCCAGCGTGATGAGCAACGCGCCCGCAGTCACAAGGCCAAGCCCCCAGTACGTACGCTTCATGACATCCCCACTCCCGTCGACGCCTCCGCGCAGACGAACTCAGCGTCCCCAGACGAAGAACGCGATGACCCCGCCGACGACGATCCCGCCGATGGGCACCAGATAAATCCAGTCGTTCCGGATCGGACCCTTACCGGGCTCGTAGTCGCGTTGGAACGGCGCGACAGGATTACCGCTGACGCCCGGCAGGTAATCCACCGAATGCTGCCGGACCGGCTCCGGCCGATCTTGCTTGTCGTACGCCATGCTCAACGCTCCTCCGTGCTCGGTCGCGGCTCAGGCCGCGGGTGCGCCGAAGAGGCGCACGGTGATTCCAGTCGCACGACCAGCGACTCGCTGCTGACCGTTTACCGCAGTGAGGGGCACTGTTTCGTCCTGCGAGCCGGGAGCGCTCTGCACGAAAAACCCGTCGCTGGTGCTCACGAAACCTCGACTCGTCAACTGCGGAGCCGCGGCCGGTTCCGGCAGCAACACTGCCTGGCTCGCGTGCTCGGCTCCATCGGTTCGCAGCGTGATGCCACTCGTGGCGAAGTCAGCAGCAGCCACGTACGTGGACGCAGCGTAGTCGCCATCCACCGACACGAGAACAACATTGCCGTGCTGATCGTGAGTTGACCAGTACTGCACGCCGGCAGCGCCACCGAGAGCGGTTGCCTCGCGGGTCGCTACGCCTCCGTCGCCCAGCGCGCTGAGGTCGACACTGCTCGGGAGATCCTCCGTCGACGCGGCCGCGCGGCGCATTCCGCCCCCCGGGATACCGTGAATCGTCACGCGGAGATTGACCTTGCTCGTGTCGTTCGGATTGTTCAGGTACTTCCAGAACACTTTGGTCGGTTCGTTCGACAGTGGACCGCTGACGGATGCCGTGGTGTAGCCGTGTGCGCTGTACTTCCCAAACCACAACGTCGTGCTCCAGTAGGTGCCCGCAGCAGCGAGGTACGAGCTGACCGAGCTACGCGCGAACGACTTCGACTGCGCGGGCTCGTAGTACGTGTGATTACTCAACGTGGGCTTGTTGATCCACGTATTGTCCAGCGCCGATGCGGCCCCGGCCGGAGCGATCGCCAACCCGACCGCGACCAGCCCCACCGTGATGCCAAAAACCTTCTTGCGCATTTCCCCCCACCATCCCGTTTCGCGATGAATCTGCTAAGGATCAAGTTCCTCTCTCTCGGCAGTTCGCGCAGTCCACCTTTTAGGGGACATCCGCCTGAAAATCCCTTCATTAGTGCGGGAAGCGCGCGTAGCCGCTCTCACCCCGCCAAGCGGATACCGCCCGACGCGCCTGTCAGGAGCACTACTGCCCCGTCCGGTAGGCGATCGGCTATTGGTGCATGGGTCAGCCGACGGCTCGCTTGAACGCCCGAACGTGCCACACCAGAAGGACCGGGAGCGCTAGCAGCTCGATCGCGAGCGCCGCTGTGAACGGACCGGGCCAGCCCTCGACGAGCAACGACACCAGTCGTCCGACACCGCCACCGATCGCGGCGATCAGCACGACTCGCGTGACAGCCACCCGGCTCGCGGGCTGGACGAGCGACCACCAGAGCGCCAGGCCGAGTACCAGCCATACGCCGCTGAGGAACCGGTACTCGCTGCTCGTTGAGACCGCGACGTGCTGCTCTTCGGGCCCCGTGACGGCGCCCAGGACCATCCCGACGCCGCCGACGACGGCGATGGCCCCGACGACGGTCAGCAGGACGACGAGCACTGCCCGATACGGGGCCTCGCGTGCGGCGGGCGCCGGATGTTGCCTGTCAATCACTGCGTTCCTTCGATCCTGGGCAGCCGGCCCCCGCCGACGGTATCGGAGGGGGCCGGGCTGAGCGTCACCTACACGACCGGTGGGCACGCCCCCGTGTCGTTGTGGCCTCCGATTCAGAGGGAGCGGAGGACGCGGTACCGGTTCTCGAGCGAGCGCTGGGTGACTCCCGCGTTCTCGTCCAGCCACTCGTAAGCGTGCGGCGTTCCGGGGTGAACGTGGAGCTCGAGCGGGACATCTGCTGCCGACAACTTCAACGCGTAGGCGATGCTCTCGTTCCGCATGAGGTCGAGATCACCGACTTCGATGTACGCAGCAGCCAGGCCGCGAGCGTCGCTGAGACGCGCCGGCGAGGTCGTCTCCGACACAGGACCGTCAGAGCGGGCGTTCCAGGAGGTCGCGTTCATGGGCGCGGTCCACGCCAGGAACGGCGCGAGTGCTTCGCTGGCCGTGTTGACCGTGTCGTCGAGCATCGCGTAGATCAGGATCTGCTGTGCGATCGGGATGCCGCGATCCCTGCCCAGGACTGCGGCCGCCGCGGCGAGCCCGCCGCCGCCGCTGTCGCCCATCACCGCGATCCGTGCACGGTCGATCCCGAGCCGGTCAGCGTGCTCGTTCAGCCACAGCACTCCGGCGAAGACGTCTTCGCTCAGCTGCTGACCCTTCCCCTCTGGGGCGACACGGTAGCCGACCGACAGGATCGGCACGCTCGTCTCCGTGACGTAGACCCGCATGCGGCGGTCGTAGTGATCGAGAGTGCCCGCGACCTGACCGCCGCCGTGGCCGTAGACGACAGCAGATCCGGGGCGAACGTCTCCCTGGGTGTACCAGCGCGCTTCGAGCGTCACGCCGTCGCCGACCGGGATGGAGACGTCTTCCCGGTGCACGCCGTCCGGGGCGGGCGGTGCCAGCTTGCCCATCTCCGTGTACTGGAAGTTGATCACCTCGCGCAGCGCGTGCACGTCGTTCGCGGGGGGCTCAGCCATGTTCATGAACTCTGGTGGGAGCTGCGCGATCGCCTGCGCGAACTCCTCGTCGAGACGGTATTCGGTCATTGTGGTTTCTCCTCAAAGAGCGCGTTGCGAGCCGCGATGCGCTGGACGTCCTGGGTTGCGATGTCCCATGGGTTCGAACTGTTCAGACTTCGCCCCAGGTGCGTGGGGCGAGGCTGGAGCGGCAAACGAGGCGTCGCGCACCCCGCTTGCCGTCGCTGTGGCCTCAGTGCTTGCGGGCGAGGTTCGCGCGGAGGACTTCTTCGAGGTTGAGCTCGACTTCACGCGTATGTGCTCCAGCGGCGAGGGCTGCCTTGGCGAGCTCCCCGGAAGCGGGGGTGAAGGTCTCTCCGAGATAGCGGTCCTCGGCACGCAGTGCATCCTCGAGGGGGCCGTCGGCTGCGTCGATCGCCTTCGTGGCTGCGACGCGGACGCCGGCGGGCAGGTTGGCGATCGTCAGCGCGACCCAATCGACGTACGCGTCCAGCTCTGCGGCGGGCAGTGCACGGTTCACCCATCCCCAGCGCTCGGCGGTCGCAGCGTCGACGAGACCGCCCGTGAGGACGACCTCGAGCGCTCGAGCGCGTCCGAGCAGACGGGGCAGGTGCGCAGTTGCGCCGGCACCGGGGACGATGCCGGTGAGGGTCTCGAACTGGCCGAAGGCCGCGGTCTCGAGCGCCGCGAAGCGGAGGTCCAAGCCGGCGATCATCTCCGGACCACCACCGCGGGTCAGGCCCGCGACCTTCGCGATGGTGGTCTGGGGCAGGCGCCGCCAGCGCTCGTGGAGCCGCATCATCGGGCCGGCTCCGACGAGAGTGTCCTCCGCGATCGGAAGGGCGGCATACGACGCGGGGTCCTCGACAAACGTCAGGTCGCCGTGCGCCATGAAGAACTCGGGGTTGGCACTCTGGATGACGATGACGTGGAGGTCGGGGTCCTTCTCAGCCGATGCCGCGACAGCGTCGAAGTCGAGGAGCAGCTGAGCCGTCATGAGGTTGATCGGCGGGACGTCGATCGTGACCCATAGCACGCCGTCCTGGCGCTTGAGGTGGAGGGTGGTCAGGGACTGCTCGGTCATGATGTTCCTTTGGTCAAGACTAGGTATCTCTGGTATACCTGGTACATGACAGGTACTTCAACGAAACCTGGTACCCGCGAAGGCCAGACGATCCCGGGCCTCATAGTGGGGCCGCAGCGCGAACTCCTCGATCAGCTCCTCGACAAGTGGGGGCAGCTGATCCTGACGCTGCTGTGCCAGGAGTCGCGTCGGTTCAACGAACTCAAGCGCGACCTCGAAGGGGTCACGCAGAAGTCCCTGACACAGGCGCTCCGGCGTCTCGAGCGCAACGGGCTCGTCGAACGTCACGTACTCGAGCAACGCCCCATCGCCGTCGAGTACCGCATTACACCCCTCGGCCGCACGCTCGACAAACCATTCCTCGCACTGCTCTCCTGGACCGCCGAACACCTCGACGAGGTTGAGGAGCGCAGGCAGGCATACGACCAGAGCACACCTGGCCTGTCTCACTAGGCGATCCAGCACTGCTGTCGACCCAGCCACCTAGGCGGTTGTTTGGTCACCGCGCCGATGACGCCCAGAGTTCTTCTTCGAGCGGGGCAAGGAAGCGACGGGACAGTGCGGTGAGTGCTTCGCGGGCGCGTGGCGGTCGTAGGGCTGCGGCTTGAACCGTCCAGTCCTTTCGATCAGGAGAAGATGGCGAGGGGCATGACTCGCACAGATACTCCGGGCACGCGAGAGTCGAGCTTCAGATCCACGTACTCCGACGGAGCTTTGCCGTCCACTTCCGGGGCTTCATCGATGAGCTCGTAGAGCTTGCTGATGCCCTGATCGAGCGCGCTCGGCGCCAGGTTGCGAAGAAGCTTGTTCCGCGCAAACGTCGGTACGTTCTCCTCAGCTGGCGAGATGACCTTGCCGAGCACGGTGAAGGTGCCATCGAGAAGGCGATCGGGGTCGTCAACGATGAAGTGCACCAGGTCGCAGATTGTGATCGCGGTCAGCGAGGGCTCCTCGGCGATGCGCCCGTAATACTCGCGCGTAGTCTCCTGCCGAGTGTCCGCCTTGAACGCATTGGTGATCGCCCTGGCGAGCTCTCCCTTGGTGTCCGCTTCGAGCTGCATCTTCTCCGCGTGCTGCACACGCGCCTTGTGGCCGCCGTCCGTCGGAAAATTTTCGATGTAGTCGCGTTTGACTGTGAAGCGGGTGATCGCTTCGACCAGGTCCGGCGAGATAACGTCGAGTGCGAGTGTGAGCTCGACCGGATCGAAGATGGTCGTGTACTCGACGAAGGCGCCGGGTCGCAGCTCCGCTGCTTCCTCGCCCGATGTCAGATGTGTCAGTAGCGACCCCTGCTCGAGGAACTGACGTACGAGGTGCAGGTTGTAGGCCTGGGAGTATACGAACTGTTGACGCGATGCGGTTCCGGTGTTCTGCGTCCAGCTCGACGACAGGCTCGCCTGTGCTCCCACGCCCAGCTCGACTCCACCGACCATCGGGAGCTTCGCTTTCCCGCTGCCTTTACCCGTCGCGGATCCGCCAGCTGCGGTCTCGGTACCTCCCGCTGCGGTCGTCTCGCGAGATTCTTCTGTCAGGAGTGGTTGCCGCACGATCTGCTGCAGGATGCCCGCAACCTGGTCGGAGTTCTGGTAGATCGTCGCGATCGGAGCAGCGGCAGAGCCGCTAAAAGATGGTTGAACATCATCGGTCATGACATCATCTTGCCGCCAGCGTCCGACGTGCTGAACGTGTCGGACAGCGACAGCTCGCCTAGCGACGTACCCGCCGGCGCTAGAACTGGTCAGGGAAACGACTCTCAACCGCCTCGGCGAACGCAAGTGACATCGCCGAGATCCTCCAGTGCTCGTCAACACCGTCGGGACCAGCGTGTGGAGGGGCGCCCTCATATGCCTGCGCAAGGTCTCTTGCCTTTGTCGCTGCTTCACGCGGGGTCAAAGCTTCCCGCAGCTTCGCTTCGTCGAAGGGGTGCGGCAGAGAATCACCGCGACGGAGACGGATCTCCTCAAGGACAAGCGTCGTACCGGTGAGATGCACCTGATCACTCAGCGGCAGCTCTCTGATCCAAGGTGCGAGCCGTTCAGCGCGTCCGTCGTCAGCAGTGGTCATGAGACCTCCTCTTCCTGGTTCAACGGTAAGCCGAGCGACCGACAGGTCAGCAAAAACCTCTGCGCGGTAGCAGGTCCTCCAGTCGGCTGACGAGTGCCCGCAGACGACGCCGACTCCTACCGCCCTGCGTCGAGACCAACGCTGTCTCACATGGGTGGTCCGCGAACTTTCGCAAATCACCCCCGCATTACGGACGCCTCGGGACGAACGAAGGCTCAGTCGCCTTGCGGTCGGCTCAACCCGTTCGCGCTGCCAAACAACGTGTCCATCTTCGTATTTCAGACACGTTGAGTGGCAGTCGGACAAGTTAGCTGGCGGACGACACAACACATGCGACTACTGCGGCATGTTGACGAACCGCGAGAACATCCCGTGGAACGCCACCGTGATGGTGTTGAGCTCCACGAGCTCTCCCGTGCTCGCTCGAAGTGGAAGTGGCTCCGGCCGAGAACGGACTACTTCCGCTTCGTCCCCGGTCGGGTTGCCCTTCGGACCAGGCGACGGCAGTCTTTGCAGCCGACCGAGCCCTCCGCCACATGGTTATCGGGGCGTTCCTGGAAGTCCCCGTGGAGCGGGCAGATCACCGTGACGTAAGTCTTCTGGTCGATGAAGACGACCTTCGCGTAGTCGTACTTGTCGGCGTGCCGGTTGGTTGCACAATGGATGAAACGCTGCGTGCGCAACTCCTGGTTGGCGTTGCGGAAGCCCTTGCAGCTTCGGCATCCCTGGCCGCGCTGCGGGCCCCAGGGCGTTTCGCGGACTCGGCGGTGCTCGCGCGGGGTTTGCTCGAAGGGCCCGTGGTCGGGGCAGATGATGGTGACCTTGGTATCGCCGTTGACGTAGCCGCGTTGGACGTGCGCGTAGTCGTATCGGCTGTCGTGCAGCTTCGTCGCGAAGTTGATGAACTCGGCGGCTCGTTCTTCACGGGTAGCGGTGCGGTAGTCCAAGGGGTCCTCCAGGAGTCGTTGTCCTGGAGCTATGCCGGCACGCCCGAACCAGCTGGGAAAGTCGGCTAGGAGCGGTCCTTGAAGGCCGTGTCGGTCTACTTCTCGGCGTTCCTCACGTCAGGGTCCGACCGTCAGGCATAGCCGTGGCATGCCTTCGCTCCCTACCGCCGTTCGAGCGGCGCTCCGCTCACCGAGTTCAACCGAGCACCTCGTCGTGCCGAACCAGGAGACCGTCACGTCCGCGACCGCCCTGGGGCGGCCGATGGGCGCCGCCTTCGGCCGTCCGTTCCCACGTCAAGGTCCCGTCGAGCACTGCTCGCACGTCCAATGTTGGGAACCCGCGCCGCTCATCCTCGGGGACTCAACGCTCGGGGCCCGAAGCTCGAACGCGAACAAGCGGACTCTTGTCGCGCAGCTTCGCCCAGAGCCCCTCCACGCGATGCGGAAGTACCGGAACCAGTCGGTTCCCGCCGACCGGTGGGCCAACATCGAGCCGTTCGTGCTGGACGCTGTCGCGCTCGTCGCGCCCGCGTGTGCCTACCTTGCTGAGCGGCTGATGGTCGCGGTGACGCCGTACGTTGACTGGGTCGTCCACGTCAACGGGATGCAGAAGGTCGCGAACGTGTTCCACCCGGTGCTGATCCGCCGGTACATATCCCGCGACGACCTCCACCTCAAGGACAAGACGCTCCGCGACTACCGGTCCTTCCTGCTCCGGATCTCGGAGGTCGTCCTCCCCGACGAGGGTCCGATCGAGTTTGCGCCGTTGAACGGGCAGTCCGTCACTGCCCCGTACACCGACCTCGAACTGAACCTGCTCGAGTCCTGGGCGCGCGGGCAGTCAACGGCACTGCGACGTCGAGGTGCTGGCGCAGTCCTCGCCCTGGGAGCAGGTGCTGGGCTTGACCCGTGGGAGATGCAGCACCTCCGGCGCAGCGACGTGCGCGTTGACCGTGACGGAGCGCTCGTCGACGTACGGGCTGGGATACCGAGGTTGGTGCCCGTGCTCAAACGATGGGAGCAGCTCCTCATCGACTCCCTCGCGGACGTGCCCGACGACGCATGGGTGCTTGGCGGGGAGGACAGAAAGACGACCTACAACTTCGTCACGCCGTTCATCAACCACACCGACTTCGGCAACGAACCGAAGCCAGTCCCCACGCGAATGCGCGCTACGTGGATCACCACGCACCTCGCTGGCGGCACGCACGCCGGGGAGCTCATGGCTGCCGGCGGACTGCGCAAGCCCGAGCACTTGGTCACGTCCCTGCGGCACATTCCGACGATGGACGCTTCCGAGCACCGTCGACGGATCCTCGGCGAAGCACGCGAAGTTCGGTAACGCCATCAGAGGACACGGAACCGTGCTGCCCGGAGCTGCTGTTCGCGTTCGGGCAGCAGGCGGCCGCGGGCGTGCTGGGCTCGTTGCTGGGCAACCCACCGTCCGATCGTCACCTCGGCAGGGTCGGTCGCGCGACGACGCGGCGGTCGCTGATGATCGGCCCAGAACTGCTGGTGCGCGTCGAGCATCGACGACCACTGCGCGTCACGGGGGTTCCAGGCGAAGCCCGGCACCGCTTCAAGTCGTCGAACCTGGTACGAGCAGTAGCCACCCGCAGCGCCGATCTGCCGGAAGTACGTAAGCGTGTCAACGAGGGTCTGTTCGGCGGTCGCAGGGCGAGGACGGGTCGAGTCGGCGCGGGGCATCCGTCCGTGCTTGTCGACGAAGTCGTCGAGGTCGTGCACTCGGTCGGTCCAGCGTCGTACGAAGGATTCAACCTCGACGGCGTCATCGGTGTCGGCGAGGTAGAACGCGACGCCGCGTCGTTGGTCGAGGGTGAGCGTCAGGGCTGACTGCGTTGCGTGGTCGGAGTACTCGGCGTGGAGCGCTGCGAGCGCCGTGGTCGGGGCGGGCATGTGGTCCTCTCCGAGGCCGGCGGTCGGCCTCGGAGGGGGTATGCGCGGAACGGGCGTGATCTTGGAGGACGCGCGGGTCGCAGACGAGCGGGGTCCGCAAACAGGACCAATCCGGCCGCGAAGATCACTACGTTTTCTGAGTCCCCGAAGCAGAGAGCCGCCCGGATCGCATGCACATCGCGAGCGTCACGCGTACGACGCCGACGTCACCGTCGCGTGCGCAAGCAAGCGGCAACACGCCCGGCATCACGCGTCCGTTCGCATCGGCGGCGGTACCCACCGATCCGTGCGGGCATGCGGATCGGCAGGCAGCGAGATCAGAATCTGGAGCGCTTTCCCACGGCTCATCTCACTGCGCCTGCATAGGCCGGGCATGCCTAGCCAGATCCTCGGCTCGTTGCGTCAGTACATCGCCGCGATGCTGCACGCCCTCTTGTCGTTCCTCGCACGCGGAGAAACACCGGTGAAGTACGTCCCGACGTTCGCGGACGACCGATGGAGCGTTGTCCGGGACTTCGTAGTCAACGCAGTGGCCGACGCGGCAGCATCCATTGCTCAGCCCGCCGACCGGCTCATCGTCGTTGCGGCACCGTTCGTCGACTGGGTCATCAACGTCAACGGATACCCGGCGAAGACCGCCGTCGTGTTCCACCCCGTCATCATCCGGCGGTACATCACCCGGACCGACGTCACCTGGTCGGACACCACGCGTCGCACGTACCGGTCCGCTCTGATGCGCATGTCCGAGGTCCTCGTCGGCGAGGTGCCGCTGGAGTTCGCGCCGACGGCTCCGCAGAACACCGCAGCACCCTACGACGACCTCGACCTGCACCTCCTTGAGAGCTGGGCGACGGGCCAGTCGACCGCGGCACGACGGCGCAGCGCCGGCGTCGTCCTCGCGCTCTGCGCTGGAGCGGGGCTCAAAGCGAACGAGCTCCTCCAGGTCCGCCGCCGCGACATCGTCGCTGACGCCGAGGGTGTCCTCGTCACCGTCACGGCGGGAGCCCGGACCGTTCCGCTCCTGGCCCGATTTGAGAAGCTCCTGCTCAACTCCATTGCCGAGGTCGAGCCGGAGCACTGGGTATTCGGGTCGCCGAAGCGGGTCAAGCACGGCATCAGTACGCTCACCACGTTCCTCTACGACACCGACCGCGGCAACGAACCAGGTCCCGTCACCACCCGCATGCGGAACACCTGGCTCATCACCCACCTCATCGCCCGCACCGACATGCGCGCTCTCATGACCGCCGCCGGCGTCAGGAAGTTCGAACACCTCGACCAACTCGTCGCCCATGTCCCGGCACTGGACACCGACTCCTACCGCAGCCAGCTCCGCGCGGAGGTGGCACGATGACCGCGCCGCTTCCCAAGCACCACGACTACGAAGATGCTGAGCGATTCATGCTCGAAGCCTTCGGTGTGCCTATGGGGAAGTACATGCGCGTCGGCGAAGTGGTTCCACTCGAACTCGCTGTCCACGAGGCGGTTCTCCTGTTCAGCCGCGCACCGATTGAAGAACGAGTGATGGAGTGGCGGCGTGAGGAACGTCGCTCAAATCGAGGACGTCGCGCACTCTTCTCAGAAGCAAGCCTTCTGAAGTTGATGTTCGTGACGATGCGAGCTCGACGAAGCGTCAGCATCAAGAAGATGACCGAAGTCGCGATGTCCTTGACCGTTCGGCAACGCGAAGCCGTTGGCATCCTTCATTTCTCTCCGCACCAGGCTACGCAGTACCGCCGCCTCTGGGAGGCGATCCAGCGCCTGCGAACCCTCACTGACCGACACCCCGGCAAGCGGGGCGAGCGAATGCTGAAGAAGGACTACGACCTCCTCGTCGCGAGTCGAGAGCGTAAGCAGATGGCCAAGCGGCACGCGCGAATGCTCGAGCTCACGAACCTCCTCATTGACGGCTCGGTCAACTTCCTGCCGAGGGACGTCCGCCGACGGTTCAAGGGCGCTGTCGCCATCGACGCCACCTTTGCGGAGGTCTCCGGCAGCCAGAAGGGGGACAAGACAATCGGCCCGAACGATACGGTTTCGGTGAACTTCGACTGCGGGTGGTACACGCGCGATGGCGATCACGACGGGTCCGGAGTCAAGAAGAGCAAGCGCAAGTTTGGCTGGGAAGTCGAGTTCGCGGTCATGACTCGCGACCCTGCTGAAAGCGACTTCACATACCCGCTCCTGTTCCTCGCGACCAGCGGGCACAAGCCGGGCAAGACTCGCGGACACGGGCTGCATCTCTACAACTCGATGCGCTCGCGCGGAATCGACGTCAAGACACTCATCGGCGACCGCGCGTACTTCCCCGGCGCCCGAGTTCAGGACCTCCAAGGGCCGCTCGCGAAAGCTGGCGTCAAGGTCGTTATGGACTACAAGACGACCGAACTCGGCATCCAGGCGTCCTACAGCAGCAAAGACGGCCGTCACAAGCTCATCATGGTGGGCGGCAACTGGTACATGGCATGCATGCCCTCAACCCTCATCTTCCTCGAACAAACTCACCAGGCACGACTTGCCGCCATTGAAGAGTTACCGGAAGAAGCGCAAAGCGCCGCTCGCGCTGAGGCCGAGGCACTCGCGACGAAGCGTCGGAACTCGCGCAGCAAGTACCATCTGAAGCCGCGCAGCAACTTCGACCAGACGGGCGCCCGGCAGTACACCTATCCCACGTTCAAGAGCGATGAGGTCGAGTTCGATCCCGAATCCGGCGAAGTCGTGGAACTCAAAGTGCCTGGGAAGACCGTCAAGGTCCCGGGCAACCTCAGCAATCGCCCGGGTGTGTTGAATCAGCGCCACCTAAAGTACCACCAGGAGTTCGAGTACGGTTCCGACGAGCAGCGTGCCTGGTTCGGCCAGCGCAACAATGTCGAGAACGGCAACTCGCGCCTCAAAGACGCCGATCGCGAAGCCCTCGGAGTGGCTATGAAGCGTCGCGTCCGCGGACCCTGGTTCGTCGAGCTCGCTGCCGCATTCGCAGCTGCAAGCGCAAACCTCGCTCGCATCATCGAGTGGCTGAAGGAGCGACTGAGCCTCGCGCCCATCAACCGCATGAACAACACCAGCCCCGCCCTGTTCGAGGCCGGCCTGAGCACCCTGACCCTCGACGAGCACGACACTCGAAACGGCTTCAACGCAATCGCGCAGCTACCAGAGTTCCAACTACTGGACTGACGAGCCCGCGCCTCCAAACTTCATAGACCCTGAACTCCCCCTCGCCACGTCGGGCAGGGGGTATTCGTCGTTCCTCGAAGCGAACGCAGGCCAAGGCACGCGTCGCGGTACGCTCCCCAGCGGTCGTCGGGACAGGACGAGCGACCCTGGGAGCGGAGCTGAGCGCGGTTTTCCACCTCGGCCTGCTGTCACGCTCGAATATTCCGACTGAGATCGCCGAAAACTCCGAACACCCCGTTGCTCCGCCTCCAGGATTCGAACCCGGACCTAACGGCACCAAAGGCCGTCGTGCTGCCATTACACCAAGGCGGAACACACCCAGAGGTGCTCCTCCATCCTCCCACGACCGACGAGGCTGGCTGTCCGCTCCGGGTTCGGCCAAGATGGAGGGATGCCGCATGAGGACGAGGTCGATCGCATCGTCGCGGCGTGGGGTCGAGAGCGTGCCGACCTCGACTTCGGCCCGCTCGAGGTGCTGTCCCGCGTGGACCGGCTCGCCCGGCACCTGGACCGCGCCAGGCGGACGGCCTTCGACGCGAGCGACATGGAACCGTGGGAGTTCGACGTCCTGTCGGCCCTGCGGCGCGCAGGTGAGCCGTACGAGCTGAGCCCGAAGACCCTGCTGCAGCAGACCCTGGTGTCGAGCGGCACGATGACGAACCGGGTGGACCGTCTTGCGGCCCGCGGCTTCGTGGGGCGACGGACCGACCCGAAGGACGGCCGCGGCATCCTCGTCTCGCTGACGGGCAAGGGCCGGGTGGCGGTGGACGCGGCGATCGCGGACCTGCTGGCCGCCGAGCGCGACATCCTGTCCGGGGTCTCCGCCGACGAGCAGGGCCAGTTGGCCGGGCTGCTCCGCCGACTCATCCTGGGTCTCGGGGACTGACCGAAAGCGTGGCACGGGCCGAGCGGCCCCGGCGTAGCGTGCGGCGCATGCACGCCATCACCCTCGCCGTCGCCGACGTCGCTCGATCGGCCGAGTTCTACCGCGCCCTGCTCGGCATCGAGGGCAGCGGCGTCATCGGCACCGAGTACCCCGCCACCGAGACGCAGGCCGGCGGCACCACGGCGATGTTCACCCTCGACGACGGCCTGATCGTCAGCGTCTACGGCCGTGACGACATGGCGAAGGACTCCGGCGTGCAGTTGGCCGCGGCACCGAGCAGCACGATCGGGCACTTCACGAGCAGTCAGGCCGAGGCCGAGGCGTTCCTCGAGCGAGCGCAGGCAGCGGGCGCCACGATGCCCGAGCCCCCGTACACGCGCCCGTGGGGCATGTGGTCCGGCTTCTTCCAGGACCCGGACGGCCACCTGTGGGAGGTCGTGGCGAACCCCGGCGGTGGGGCCCCCGAGGACGCCACGCCGACGGACAGCGGCCAGGACGCGGTCGACCCCGCGTCCGTCGAGTAGTCCGCTCAGTCCGGCTCAGACCCCGAGCAGCTCCGCGACCTCGAGCCAGCGCTCCTCGAGCTGCTCGACCTCGGCCTCGAGCGCACCGAGCTTCGCCTGCAGTTCGCCGAGCCCGGCGTAGTCGGACTGGTCGTGCGTCGCGAACTGGTCGAGCAGCTTCTTGCGGTCCGCGCCGACCTTCGCGATCTTGCGGTCGAGCGCCGACATCTCCTTCTCGGCCGTGCGTCGGTCCGCACCCGACAAGGCGGACGCACCAGCGGCCGTGGACCCGGCCACGGCACCGGCCGAGCCGGTCCCGCCGACGGTGTCGGGCCTCCCGGCAGACGCGGCGGCAGCCGCAGAGGCGGTCCCGCCACCCGTGCCGGCCTCGCGCAGACGCATGTACTCGTCGACGCCGCCGGGCAGGTGCCGCAGGTGCCCGCCGAGCACGGCGTACTGCTGGTCGGTGACGCGCTCGAGCAGGTACCGGTCGTGGCTGACGACCAGCAGGGTGCCGGGCCAGGTGTCGAGCAGGTCCTCCATGGCGGCGAGCATGTCGGTGTCGAGGTCGTTGGTGGGCTCGTCGAGGATGAGCACGTTCGGCTCGTCGAGCAGGATGAGCATGAGCTGCAGGCGCCGCTTCTGCCCACCGGACAGGTCCTTGACCGGCGTGGAGAGCTGCTCCGAGGTGAAACCGAGCCGCTCGAGCAGCTGCGACGGCGTCATCTCCTTGCCGTCGGCGACGTAGCTCGTCTTCTTGCGGGCCACGACCTCGCGCACGCGGTCGTCTGCGAACTGCTGCAGGTCGGCGAGCTGCTGGTCGAGCACCGCGACCTGCACCGTCTTGCCGGTCTTCACCCGCCCGCTCGTCGGCTGCAGCCGGCCGGAGACCAGGTTGAGCAGCGTGGACTTGCCGGCGCCGTTCGGGCCGAGGATGCCGGTCCGCTCCCCCGGTGCGATGCGCCACTCGATGCGGTCGAGGATCTGCGTGCCGTCGAACGAGACGCTCACGTCGAGCAGGTCGACGACGTCCTTGCCGAGGCGCGCGGTCGCCGTCCGGGACAGCGCGACGGTGTCGCGGATCGGCGGGACGTCGTCGATCAGGGCGTTCGCCGCGTCGATGCGGAACTTCGGCTTGCTCGTGCGGGCCGGGGCACCGCGGCGGAGCCACGCGAGCTCCTTGCGGGCCAGGTTCTGCCGGCGCTGCTCGATCGTGGCGGCCTGCCGGTCACGCTCGACGCGCTGCAGGATGTACGCGGCGTAGCCACCTTCGAAGGGGTCGACGACGCCGTCGTGGACCTCCCACGTGTCGGTCGACACGGCGTCGAGGAACCACCGGTCGTGCGTCACGACGACCATGCCGCCCTGGTTCGACGACCAGCGGCGGTTGATGTGCCCGGCGAGCCACTCGATGCCCTCGACGTCCAGGTGGTTGGTCGGCTCGTCCAGGAACAGGACGTCCCAGTCGCCGACCAGCAGCCGCGCGAGGGCCACACGGCGACGCTGCCCACCGGACAGCTCGTCGACGCTGACGTCCCACGGGATGTCCGAGACCAGACCGCCGATGATGTCGCGGATCTTCGGGTCACCGGCCCACTCGTGCTCCTCGAGGTCGCCGACGACGGTGCTGCCGACGGTCGCGCCCTCGGGCAGGATGTCGCGCTGGTCCAGGTAGCCGATGGTCAGCCCGCGGCGGTGCGTGACGCGGCCGCCGTCCGGCTCGAGGCGCTGGGACAGCAGTGCGAGGAGGGTTGACTTGCCGTCGCCGTTCCGGCCGACGACGCCGATCCGGTCACCCTCGTCGATGCCGAGGGTGACGTTGTCGAAGACGACCTTGGTGGGGAACTCGAGATGCAGGTTCTCGGCGCCGAGGAGATGTGCCACGCGTCAAGGGTAGGTGGCGCGGCGGGGTGGTGGGTGCGGGTGGGTGGTTCGGGTGTTCGGCCGGCCGGCTCTGGTCGCACGGTGCGCGCTTGTTCGAGTGGTGCGAGGTTGCCCGCTCGGTGCGAGCCTGTAGCGGCACACGGAGCGCCCAACCTCGCACCAGCCGACGGACCGCGCACGGTGCGTCGGTTCGTCGGCGCGCTGGCGCTTCGGCCTGGAGGCCCGGGTCAGCTCGTCCGGGTCGGCTCGGCTCCGGCGCGGGGCTCGGTCTCCTGCAGGAACGCCCGCCACTGCTTCCGGTAGCGCAGCGTCAGGGCCAGGACCGTGACGAAGAACACCGCTGCGACGATCTGGAGCAGGGAGAACGGCGCCCACTCGTGGTCGAAGAGGTTCCCGGCCCAGAGCAGCACGAACCCCGGTGCGATCACCACGGTGAACGCCGACTGCCGCAGACGGTTGCTCGCGATCGACCGGAGCTCGTCGACGTGACCAGCCGGGAACGCCGCACGACCTCGGATCATCCTGTCGATCCGCTGCCGCTCGCTTCGCGGCACACCGCTGGTCGGGGTCGACCACGCCCGCGGTGCACCCTGCCGGAGGTACCGCACGAACCCGATGACCCAGGCGAGCAGCGCCCCGGCCAACAAGACCGATCCGACGGTCGACGGCCAGCCGGATCGCATCTCCCCCGTCAGATCGTCGATCTGTGCACCGGCGACGCGACCGAAGACGAAACCGAGCACCATGCAGAGAACGGCCCCGACGACCACGACCACGGCCCAGCGCTGCCGGTTCATCCGTACCTTCGGGCGCGGTCGACCAGCGATGTTGTCGGCGACGAGGGACCAGGTTTCCTCGGAGACCCTGAAGTCGGTCGCGTCCTGCGCAGCCGGAACGGACACGATCAGCTCGCGGGGGCGGTGTCACCCTCGCCCGCGGCCTCCTTGGCACGCTTCAGGCGGGCCTGCGCCTCCCAGTACTCGATCTCGCGCTCGAGCTCGGCGAGCTCCTGCTCGGTACCGGTGACGCGCTTGGCGCCGTGGGCACTGCGGGCGTCGCCGAGGGTCGCGTACCGGTCCTCGTGGCGGGTCGGCTCGATGTAGCGACCGTGGTTCCGTTCGCCCGGAGCCCAGTCGTGGCCGATGGCGAACCAGACGATGCTGCCGACGACGGGGACCAGGATCACGAGGATCACCCACGCGATCTTCGGCAGGCCGCGGATCTGGTCATCCGTCTTCGTCAGGATGTCGATCAGGGCGAAGACCAGCAGGATGACGGTGATCCCGGGCAGCAAGACGCTCATGTTCGCGATTCTATGGATCCGCTTGGAGTCTCACCATGCCCCGAACGAGCGTCCCGGTTGCGAAGGTGCACAGGGTGGGCGTCGAGGTACCGGCGGGCGAGCACCGCGGACCGTGCCGTCCATGCGAACTGCCCCGCCGTGGCGATGCCGCCCGCCACGGCGAAGGGCCAGAACGCACCACCGGCGAACGTGACCGCAGACCACACGATCACGAACCCAGCAAGACTGGGCAGTTCGCCGCCGTCGCCCAGTTCGACTGCCCTCGCCTGCACGACGATCCGACGGTCCTCCGGCGCGGCCCGCCGCCCGGTCGCCGCCGCCGTCACCGCGCGCTGTTCGCGTTGCTGCAGCGGCGCGAGCACCGGCGCACGGCGGGCTTCCTCGCCGTTCCGTCTCCGGCGGATCAGGACCCGAACGGCGTCGCCGAGACCGATGACGAAGCCCAGTGCGGTGACGACGCCGGCAACTGCGAAGCGAGCGTCCGATCCGGCGGGCACGGCGATCGCCGCGATGCACAGCGCCACCAGCACCAGCCCGATGACCACGACGAACCCGAGGACCGGCGGGCCGGGTGTCCGGGTCTGCGCGAGGAGCAGGTGTGCACGTTCGTCGGCTTCGGCCCAGCGTCGCCCCGCCGCCGCGCGCTCGGTGTCAGTCTGGGCGGCGGCGGTCACAGCGCCGCGACCCACTCGTCCGTCCCGTCGGTGAACCGCTGGTGCTTCCAGATCGGCACGCGCTCCTTCACCAGGTCGACCAGGGCACCGCACGCCGCGAACGCCTGCGCCCGGTGCGACGACGACACCGCTGCGGCGAGCGCGACGTCCCCGATGCCGAGCGCCCCGACCCGGTGCAGCACGGCGATCCGGACGTCGGGGTGGTCCTCGGCGATGGCCCGGGCGACCTCGGTGATGACGTCGCCGGCACTGGGGTGCTGCTCGTAGTCGAGCGCGGTGACGCCCTTGCCACCGTCGTGGTCACGGACGATGCCGGCGAAGGTCACCACGGCGCCGTCCTGTTCGGTGGCAACCACGGCCGCGACCTCGTCGACGCTGATGTCGCGGTCGACGACGTCGGCCAGCACGACCCGTGCGGCGGCCTCGGTGCTGCTCACGAGGCGCTCCGCGGGGCGTGGCCCTCGCCGTGCACCTGGGCGACCACGTGGTCGAGTACTCCGTCGAGCACGGCGAGCCCGTCGGACACCCCACCGCGCGATCCGGGCAGGGTGACGAGCAGACAGCCGGCGTTCGTGACCCCGGCGACGCCGCGGGTGAGCAGGGCGGTCGGGCCGGCACCCGCGAGTCCGCGTCGACGGATCTCCTCGGTGATGCCGGGCAGTTCGAGGTCGATCAGCCCCGCCACGGCCTCGGGGGTCCGGTCGGTCGGGGTGACCCCGGTGCCGCCGGTGGTGATGACGACCCGGGCGTCGGCCAGGAGCTCCGCGGTGACGGTCTCGGTGATCGCGCCGCCGTCGGGGACGATGATCGGGTCGCTCGTGGTGAACCCGTGGTCGCGCAGCCAGTCGGCGATGACGGGTCCGGTGCGGTCGAGTGCGGGGTCGGCGGCGGCCTGCGTGGACACCACGACGACGGCGGCCCGGCCCCTGGTCGGCTCGGCGGTCATCGGTTGCTCCAGTCCCCGGAGCGCCCGCCGTGCTTCTCGAGCACGCGCACGTCCGTGATCACGGCCGCCCGGTCGACGGCCTTCACCATGTCGTACACCGTCAGGGCGGCGACGCTCGCCCCGGTCAGGGCTTCCATCTCGACGCCGGTGCGCGAGGTCGTGCGGACCGACACCTCGATCAGCACGCGGTCGTCGGTGCCGGTGATGTCGACCTGCACGCCGGCGATCGGCAGCGGGTGGCACAGCGGGATCAGGTCGGAGGTCTTCTTCACCGCCATGATCGCGGCGATCCGGGCGGTGCCGACGACCTCACCCTTGGGCAGCGAGCCGTCGAGGATGCGTGCGACGACGTCGGGACGGGTGACGACGGTGGCGGTGGCGGTGGCCGACCGGTCGGTGACGTCCTTCGCGGAGACGTCGACCATGTGCGCGGTGCCGTCAGCGCGGACGTGCGACAACTCGTCGGTCGGCGTCGGTTCGGACCGCATCTGGTCAGCGGACGGGTCGGTCATCGGAGGCTCCAGACGGTCAGGGGGTCGCCGACCTCGACGGCGTCGACCCCCACGGGGACGTGCACCAGGTGGGTGGCGGCGGCGTAGTGGACGAGCAGGTGCGAGCTCGGGCCACCGACGAAGTGCACGGCACCGTCCTGCACCCGGCCGCGACGGACCTGGTGCTTGCCGACGGGTGAACCGGCAGCGGACGCCGCCGGCAGGACCTGCGTGGGCCGGTCCGGCACGAGCCCGACGGCGGCAGCGAGCAGCGGGCGCAGGAACACCTCGAACGAGACGAGCGCCGACACCGGGTTGCCGGGGAAGGACACGACCGGCACGGCGCGACCGGCACCGAACACGACGCTGCCGAACGCCTGCGGCCCACCCGGTTGCATCGCGACCGGCGTCACCGCGAGCCCCCGGGGTTCGAGCGCCTGTCGCACGACCTCGTACGCCCCGGCGCTGATGCCCCCGGTGGTCAGCACGAGGTCGGCCCAGTCCCCCACGGCTGCATCGAGCGCCCGGTCGAAGGCATCGACGTCGTCGGGCACCCGGACGGCCCGTGAGTCCGCACCGACCTGGGCGAGGGCTGCCCGCAGCGCGATGCCGTTCGCGTCGCCGATGGTCGCCGCATCCGTGTCGGCACCCTGCAGCTCGGACCCGGTCGACACGACGAGGACCCGCAGTGGTCGGCGCACCGACACGGTCGTCACCCCCGCAGCAGCCAGCGCGCCGAGCAGCGCCGGCGTGACGGCGGAACCGGCCGGAGCGAGCTCGGCACCGGCGGGCAGGTCGCTGCCGGTCACCCGCACGAAGGTGCCGGCGGTCAGGTCGGCGGGCACCGTCACCCGTGGCAGCTCGAGCGCCGCCGGGAACGCACCGGGCTCGGTCGCCTCGACCGGGAACACCGCGTCGGCGCCGGTCGGGATCCGTGCACCGGTCATGATCGGCGCGGCCGTGCCGGGCTCGAGCGGTTCGGGCACCACGCCGGCCGGGATGGGTGCGACGACCCGGACGGCCTGCCCCGCGTCCGCGGCCTGCACGGCGAACCCGTCCATCTGACTGTTGTCGAACGGCGGCAGCGGAACGGGCGACAGGACGGCCGCCGCGAGCACGCGGTGAGCGAACCCGGCACCGGCACCGGCGAGTTCGTCGAGCGGCAGTTCTTCTGCTCCGAGGCCCGCCACCACCGGCGCGAGCAACGCCGCCAGGTCGTCGCGGTGCTGACCGATCGTTCGCAAAGAGGCCTCCGAACAGGGGGTTGGTGGCGCCGCTCCCGGTTCGCCCGGTGGCGCCGTCAGTAGCGTATCCAGCGCGCAGCCCGCGCCGACGACCAACCGGAGGACCTGTGGAGAACGACGAAGCCGTGACGATCGGTGTCATCGGAGGCTCCGGCCTCTACCAGCTGTTCGAGGAGGGCACCGCCGACGAGCTCGACGTCCCGACCCCGTTCGGCCCGACGTCGAGCCCGATCAGCATCGGCACGATGGCCGGACGACGGGTCGCGTTCCTGACCCGCCACGGCCGTGAGCACTCCGTCGCCCCACACCGCATCAACCACCGTGCGAACGTCTGGGCGCTCCGTTCGCTCGGCGTCCGCGCGATCGTGTCCTCGAGCGCCGTCGGCGGCCTGCACCCCGACTACGCCCCGGGCACCTTCGTCGTGACCGACCAGCTCATCGACCGCACCTGGGGCCGCGCCGACACGTTCTTCGAGGACGACGTGCAGCACCTGTCCTTCGCCGACCCGTTCGACCCGACGCTCCGGCGCGCGGCGATCGACGCCGTCGCCGGACTCGACGTGCCGTTCCGTCCGACCGGCACCTGCGTCGTCATCCAGGGCCCCCGGTTCTCCACCCGCGCGGAGTCCGTCTGGCTCCGCCAGGCCGGCGGCCACACCGTCAACATGACGATGACGCCCGAGGTCCCGCTCGCCGCCGAACTCGGCATCGCCACCGTGAACCTGTCGTTCGTGACCGACGCCGACGCCGGCCTGGCCCCGACCGAGGACGAGGCCGCCGCCGCAGCCGCAGCCAGCGGCCCCGACGTCGACGACGCCGGAGCCGTCGTCACCCACGCGCTCGTCATGGAACGCCTCGCCCGCGCCAACGAGGTCATCGTCCGCGCCATCGGCCAGATCGTCGCCGCGATCCCCGCCGACTTCACCCCGCGCGAACTCGTCCCGACCAGCGCGAGCGCAAGCATCATGCAGGCCCAGCCGACCACGGGTGTCACCGCCACGAAGGCCCAGTCCGCCGCCACCGCCACCACGGGCGCCACCGCATGAGCCGCCTCCTCGTCACCGGCGGCGCCGGCTTCATCGGCTCCGCGATCGTCCGCCGCGCCCTGGCCGACGGCCACGAGGTCCGCGTCCTCGACTCCCTGCGCGACGACGTGCACGGCGACCCCGCCGAGGTCATCCGCGCCCACCAGCAGCAGGGCATCGCGTTCGTGCACGGCGACGTCCGCGACCGGGTCGCCCTCGACGCCGCCCTCGACGGCATCGACGTCGTGTGCCACCAGGCGGCCAAGGTCGGCCTCGGCGTGGACTTCCAAGACGCCCCCGACTACGTCTCGTCGAATGACGCCGGCACCGCCCACGTCCTCGCCGGCATGGACCGGCATGACATCGGCCGGCTCGTCGTCGCCAGTTCGATGGTCGTCTACGGCGAGGGCGCGTACACCACCGCCTCCGGCGAACCCACCCGTCCGCCGGCCCGCCGCCGCGAGGACCTCGACGCCGGCCGCTTCGACCCGATCGGCCCCGACGGTCAGCCCCTGCTGCCCGGCCTGATCGACGAGTCCGCCGCGCTCGACCCCCGCAACGTCTACGCGCAGACGAAGGTCGCGCAGGAGCACCTCGCCTCGAGCTGGGCCCGTGCCACGGGCGGCCGCGCGATCGCGCTCCGGTACCACAACGTCTACGGACCGGGCATGCCCGCGAACACCCCCTACGCCGGTGTCGCCTCCCTGTTCCGCTCGGCACTGGCCCGCGGCGAGGCACCCCGCGTCTTCGAGGACGGCGCCCAGCGACGCGACTTCGTGCACGTCGACGACGTCGCCGGCGCGAACGCTGCCTCCATCGCGGCGACCGCCGACCTGCCGTCGGACACGTTCCGCGCGTACAACGTCGGCTCCGGCACCGTGCACACCATCGGAGACATGGCCGCCGCGATCGCCGGACCCGACGGCCCGCAGCCGGTCGTCACCGGCGAGTACCGCCTGGGCGACGTCCGCCACGTCACCGCGAGTTCGGCACGCATCGCCGCCGAGCTCGGCTGGCACGCCGAGGTCGACTTCGAGGCCGGCATGCGCGACTTCGCGACGGCTCCGCTCCGCAGCGCCGTCCGCTAGCCGGAACGCGTGCGCGAGCGGCGCACCGCTGGCCGTGCCTGAGAGCGCGACCAGCCACCGGACGGGAGGCCCGTGACGGCGCCGCCCCGCGCCTCCCGTCCGCAGTCCCCGCCCCCAGGGCCACGCGAGACGCCGTCGTGACTGCACCACGCCTCCTGGTGCGTGAGACGCCGCCGCATCCGGCGGCGTCTCGACGACACGACGGCGTCTTGCGAGACCCGAAAGGCACGACACGCGCGCGCCCTGTCCCCCGTTCTGGGGACCGGCCGCGCGCCGAGCGCGCCGAGCGCGCCGAACGACCAGGACCCGGCAGTTTCCTGTACCCCGCAGCGCGTCGTCGTGTTGTGTCGAGTGCATGCCAGGACAGACCCGTCGATCCGACCGACCGCACCGAATGACGGACATGACTGTCGACGTGATCCTGCCGTGCCTCGACGAGGCGGACGCCCTGCCGAAGGTCATCGCGCGGCTCCCCACGGGCTACCGGGCCATCGTCGTCGACAACGGATCGACCGACGGATCGGCCGACGTCGCCCGCGCCCACGGCGCCCTCGTGGTGACGGAACCGGTCAAGGGATTCGGCTCGGCCTGCGTTGCCGGCGTCGCCGCGGCGACCGCCGACTTCGTCGCGTTCTGCGACGCAGACGCCTCGATGGACCCCGCCGAGCTCCCGCCCCTGGTCGACCGCGTGGCCAGCGGCCGCGTCGACCTCGCACTCGGCCGCCGCGTCCCGACCGGCCGCGGTGCGTGGGCTCCGCACGCACGCTTCGCGAACCGCGTCCTCGCCGTCCTCATGCACCGCGCGACCGGCTACCGCCTGCGCGACCTCGGCCCGATGCGCGTGATGCGCCGCGAGGACCTCGTGTCCCTCGACCTGCGCGACCGCCGCAGCGGCTACCCGCTCGAGATGGTCCTGGCCGCCCACGCCGCCGGCTGGCGCGTCGACGAGTCCGACATCGGGTACGCGCAGCGCATCGGCGACAGCAAGGTGACCGGCACGCTCCGCGGCACGATCAACGCGGTGCGGGACATGTCCCGTCTGCTCCGTGCGTACCGCCGGGAGGCCCGTGTCCGGGTCGTCGCGCCGGGACCGCTCCGCCAGGCGGCCGAGTCCACCCCCGTGGTCGAGGAGGCCCGCTCGTGACCGCCGACCCCACCCACGTCCACGCCGGCGACGCTGCGCGCACCGACGTCACCGTCGCCGTCGTGGCGAAGGAGTGCCTGCCCGGCAAGGTGAAGACCCGCCTGACGCCGGCGCTCTCCCCCGAGGGCGCCGCACGCGTCGCCTCCGCGAGCCTCGCCGACACCCTGGCGACCGTCCGCGCACTGCCCGCGGCCCGCCGGGTCCTGTTCTTCGACGGCAACGTCGTGCCGGCTTCGGCCGAGGGGTTCGACGTGCTGCACCAGCCCGGCGGGGGCCTCGACGAACGCCTCGGGTTCCTGTTCGACGCCGTCGACGGTCCGCTGCTGCTCGTCGGCATGGACACCCCGCAGGTGTCCACCGCGGACCTCGCCCCGGTGTTCGACGACGCCGCCCGCGATGCCTGGTTCGGCCCGGCCGAGGACGGCGGCTTCTGGTCGCTGTACCTGCGGCAGCCCACCGGCGACCTGCTGCGCGGCGTCCCGATGTCGCGTGACGACACCGGAGCCGTGCAGCTCGCACGCCTGACCGACGCCGGACTCGACGTGGGCGTGCTCGGCGAGCTGCTCGACGTCGACACCATGCCGGACGCCGAGCGGGTCGCCGACCTCGCACCCGAATCCGACTTCACCCGGGCACTCCGTGCCGAGACCGTGGGGAGCACCCGATGACCATGCACGCACCCGTCTCGTTCGGTGCCGGCGGCGGCGAGCCGTACGCCCGTGCGCTCCGCACCGACGGTCACCTGCGCCTGACCGACGCCGACCGTCCCGACGCCGTCACCACGATGGACGTCGGCCGCTGGAGCGCCGCCGCCGACCGTGTCGACCGCTCGCTGCTCGACGACGTCGACGGCGGGGTCATCGACATCGGCTGCGGCCCGGGCCGGATGCTCGTCGCCGCACGGTCCCGGGGCATCCCGGCGCTCGGCGTGGACGTCTCCGCCGAGGCCGTCGCCATCGCGCAGCGCTCCGGCGGCACCGCCCTGCAGGGTTCCGTGTTCGACGCCGTGCCCGACGAGGGCCACTGGGACACCGCGCTCGTGATCGACGGCAACATCGGCATCGGCGGCGACCCGACAGCCCTGCTCGCCCGCTGCCGCGAGATCGTACGAGCCGGCGGCCGGGTCATCGTGGAGACGAACCCCGAGGTCACGGCCGACCGCGTGTACACCGCCCGGGTGGTCGATGCCGACGGCAACGAGAGCGCCGGGTTCCCCTGGGCCGAGGTCGGCCTCGACGCCCTGCACCGGCACGCGGCGGAAGCCGGACTGGTCGCGCGGCAGAGCTGGACGGCCGAGGGCCGGAACTTCTGCGAGCTGCTCGCCTGAGCTGGCCGCGGCACGATCGACCATGACATCCGTCACGGTCGATCGTGACACCGGGGCACATCCGCGCGGCGCCCCGCGCCGTTTGACTGATCGGACCCGCCGCGCGCACCCTGCGCGGCCCGATCGAGACGAGCACCGTGCGGAAGTCCCTGCGCATCACCCTGATCACCCTCGGCGCACTGGTGGCGGTCCCGGTCCTCGCCCTGGCGACGACGATGGTCGTCAACGTCGTCGCGACCCACGTCGAAGCGTCCGAGATCGACGACTACGGCGAGCGTGTTCCCGTGGACGGCAAGCGGATGAACGTCGTCGTCCGCGGCACCGGCAACACGTCCGACACCGGCACGATCGTGCTCCTGCCCGGGCTCGGCACCGCCGCCCCCGGACTCGACTTCGGGCCGCTCATCGACCAGCTCGCCCGGACACACCGGGTCGTCGCCGTCGAACCGTTCGGCACCGGGCTGAGCGACCAGACCGACGTCCCGCGGACCGCCGCGAACATCACCCGCGAGGTCCACGAGGCCCTGCAGCACCTGCACGTCGACCGGTACGTGCTGATGGGCCACTCGGTCGCGGGCATCTACGCCCTGCCCTACACGACGGCGTACCGCGACGAGGTGACCGCTTTCGTCGGCATCGACAGCAGTGTGCCGCGGCAGTCGAGCTGGGACGAGCCGATCCCGACCGGCGCGATCGTCGCACTCGACCGGCTCGGTCTGCTGCGCGCGCTCGGCAGAGCGTCCTCGGACACGTACGGCGATGCCTACGACGACGCGACGAAGCGCCAGATGCAGCTGCTCTCGGCGAAGAACGGCGCCGCCCCGACGATCATCGACGAGATGCGACACGCGCCGGAGAACTTCCGGTCCGTCGAGGACTCGCGGTTCCCCGCCGACCTGCCCGTGCTGTTGTTCGTTCGGACGAACGACAACGACGTGCCGAACTGGGTCCGGCTGCACGAGCGCCAGGCTGCGACCGTGGACCACGGCCAGGTGATCGGACTGGTCGGCGACCACTACCTGCACCACACCCTGTCGGAACGGATCGCCAGGGACACCGACGCGACCCTCGCTACCCTGGGCGCGTGACGCATCCCGGGCAGGAGCGGCCCCGCGCCGACGCCGACGTCCGGGTGGTCCGCTGGTCCTCGGTCGCGTCGCTGTGGCTCGTGGTGCTGGTGGGCGGCGGCGCGCAGGTCCTGATCGGGACCGACGGTCCGCCGACAGCGCGCACCCCCGTGCTCGTCGTGCTCACCGTCGCCGCGATGGTGGCGGCGCTCGCATCGATCCCACTGCTGCTCCGTTCCGCCGGTGCGGCGTCGGCACGCCACCCGGCCGTGCTCGCTCTGCTGGTGCTCGCGGTCGCCACTTGGGTGGTCGCGCTGGTTCCGTCGGCGACCGGCTCCGCGTGGTCGTTCACCCTGGCGATCGCGGGCGGCACGGTCGGCTGCATGCTGCGCGGGTGGGCTCGGGTCACCGTGCTCGCCGGCACCGTCGTCCTGCTCGTCGGGGCGGCCGACGCCCGTGCCGAGCCAGCCGAACTGGTCCTGGTCGGGACCCTCGCGCTCTTCGCCCTGATGCCGCTGAGCGTCGTGTGGATCCACCGCGTCGTGCTCCGGCTCGAAGCCGCTCGTCGCACCGCGTCCGACCTCGCAGTCGCCGAGGAACGGCTCCGCTTCGCGACCGACCTGCACGACATCCAGGGCCACCACCTGCAGGTCATCGCCCTGAAGAGCGAGCTCGCCGAACGGCTGCTCGACGCCGACCCCGAGCGTGCCCGGAGTGAGCTGTCCGACATCCGGACCGTGGCACAGGAGGCACTCGAGGACACCCGCGCGCTCGTCGGCGGATACCGCACCGTGACGGTGGCGGTCGAGGCCCGGAACGCCGCAGCCGTCCTGCGGTCGGCGGGGGTCAGCTGCCGGGTGCAGCTCGAGACCGCCGGCATGCCCGACGCGGTCGGCGCACTGTTCGCCGTCGCGATCCGCGAGGCAGCGACGAACACCATCCGGCACAGCCACGCCAGCACCGCGTCGATCGAGCTGCTGCCCGACGGCGACGCCTGGCGACTCACGGTGGCGAACGACGCACCGCGGTCGTCCGGACGACACGGTACCGGCATCGACGGGCTCCGACAGCGGGTCGCGACGCACGGCGGGACGGTCGACGTCGACCGGAGCGAGGACCGGTTCGCCCTCCTCGTGCGCATCCCGGTACCTGCACGAGCGGCGGTGCGCCCGTGATCAGGATCGTCATCGCCGACGACGAGGAACTCATCCGTGGCGCGCTCGTCGCCCTGCTCGGCCTGGAACCCGACCTCGAGGTCGTCGCCGACGTCGCCGACGGTGCAGCAGCGGTCGCCGGGGCCCGGACGCACCGGCCGGACGTCGTCCTGCTCGACCTCGAGATGCCCGTCCTCGACGGCATCGAGGCCGCCCGTGCACTGTCGGACGCGATGCCCACCGTGATCGTCACCCGCCATGCGCGGCCGGGGACCCTCCGGCGTGCCCTGTCCGCCGGGGTCCGCGGCTTCGTCCCGAAGTCCACGCCGGCCGCCCGGCTGGCCGAGATCATCCGTGACGTGGCGGCGGGCGAGCGGTACATCGACGCCGGTCTCGCGGCGGCCGCGCTCACCGAGGACGAGAGCCCGCTCACCCCGCGCGAGGCCGACGTCCTGCGCTGCACCCGTGACGGGCTCGCGACGAAGCAGATCGCCCGGGAGCTCTCGCTCGCGCACGGCACGGTCCGGAACCACCTGTCGTCGGCGATCGCGAAGCTGCACGTCGACAACCGCGTCGCAGCCGCCGCCGTGGCCTGGGACCGAGGGTGGATCTGACCGCAGAACGCATCCTTGTTTTGCACGATGCAAGACAAGCGCGTAGAGTAGTGGTCATCCAGCCGACGGCGTCGCGGTCGCCGGCTCGGCGACCTGCGGACCTCGGCACGACGACGAGGAGCACCCATGCAGAACCGTCAGAACCCCCTGGGCGGCGCCTACGTGACCGGCCTCGAGTCCCGCGCCGAGATCGGCACCTTCACCGGCGACGCGACCCGCAGCCCGATCGGCAGCTACACCGGTACCGGCACCGGCCGTGCACTCGGCCGCTTCGTCGACACGCAGTTCCGCCGTCCCGGCACCGCGACGTCCTCGACGCGCACCGTGACCGGTTCGTTCCGCACGGCGACGGGTTCGTTCCGCACCGCCTGAGGCACCTGCCTCCACAGACCGCGAGCGGTCGTCCACCCCGGGGGTCCCCCCTCAACCCGGGTGGGGCGGCCGCTCGCTCGCGTTCCCGGCCTCTGGTGCACTTCCCCCGAACGCGCCAGGGCGGCCGATGCCAGGATGGACGCATGAACGACCGCGCCGGCACCCCAGCGACCGCAGACGACCTCGTCGACCTCGACGAGCTCCTCGCCGCCTACCACGACCGAGTGCCCGACGTCTCGGTCCCCGAGCAGAAGGTCGTGTTCGGCACGTCCGGACACCGCGGGTCGTCGCTCGACACCGCCTTCAACGACACCCACATCGCCGCCATCACGCAGGCGATCGTGGAGTACCGCCGCGACCAGGGCACCGACGGGCCGCTCTTCATCGGCCGCGACACCCACGCCCTCTCGGCCCCCGCCGAGCAGACCGCGCTGCAGGTCCTCGCCGCCAACGGCGTCCGCGTGCTCGCCGACAGCGAGGACGGCTTCGTGCCGACGCCCGCGCTGAGCCACGCGATCATCCGTTACAACCGCGCCGGCAACCCGGACACGGCCGACGGCATCGTCATCACGCCGAGCCACAACCCGCCCCGCGACGGCGGCTTCAAGTACAACCCGCCGCACGGTGGTCCCGCCGACAGCGACGCCACGAGCTGGATTGCGAACCGGGCGAACGCGATCATCGAGGGTGGCAACGCCGAGGTGCAGCGCACCGAGGACGCCGAACCCGAGCGCTACGACTTCCTGAACACGTACGTCGCCGACCTCGAGAACATCATCGACATCGCCGCGATCAAGCGTGCCGGCGTGAAGATCGGCGCCGACCCGCTCGGTGGCGCCTCGCTGCCGTACTGGAACGCCATCCGCGACCACTACGGCCTCGACCTGACCGTCGTGAACCCCGAGGTCGACCCCACGTGGGCCTTCATGACGCTCGACTGGGACGGCAAGATCCGGATGGACCCGTCGAGCCCCTCGGCGATGGCCTCGGTACTCGCCCGGAAGGACGACTTCGACGTCCTGACCGGCAACGACGCCGACTCCGACCGGCACGGCATCGTCACGCCCGACGGCGGACTGATGAACCCGAACCACTACCTCGCGGTCGCGATCGAGTACCTCTACGCGCACCGGCCCGAGTGGCGCGACGACGCCGCGATCGGCAAGACCCTGGTGTCGTCGAGCATCATCGACCGCGTCGCCGAGTCCCTGGGCCGTCGCCTGTGGGAGGTCCCGGTCGGCTTCAAGTGGTTCGTCCCCGGCCTGATCGACGGTTCCGTGGCCTTCGGCGGCGAAGAGTCCGCGGGTGCGTCGTTCCTGCGCACCGACGGCACCGCGTGGACCACAGACAAGGACGGCATCATCCTGGCGCTCCTGGCGTCCGAGATCGTCGCCGTCACCGGCAAGACCCCCTCGCAGCTCTACGCCGAGCTGACCGAGCGCTTCGGCGCGCCGGTCTACCAGCGCGTCGACGCCGCGGCCTCGAAGGAGCAGAAGGCCCGCCTCGGCAAGCTCGACGGCGACGCCATCACCGCGGACACCCTGGCCGGCGAGCCGATCACCGCGAAGCTGTCGAAGGCCCCGGGCAACGACGCAGCCGTCGGCGGCGTCAAGGTCGTCACCGACAAGGCGTGGTTCGCCGCGCGCCCGTCGGGCACCGAGGACGTCTACAAGATCTACGCGGAGAGCTTCGTCGGGCAGGAGCACCTCGAGCAGGTGCAGCGCGAGGCCAAGGAGATCGTCGACGCAGCACTGGGCGCGTAGCGCCCTCGTCGGACGGGCTGCGGGTCTCGGACACCGCAGCCCGTCCGCCGGAACCGAGCCGGGCCTCCAGGCCGTGTGCCACCGGGGTCCACTGGGCGTACCGTGACTGCCGATCCACTCAGGAAGCCGTCTCGGTGCGACCGAGCACTTGCGGCAGTTGTAACTTTGCAGGCAGCGCAAAAATCGTTCTGCCAGCGCATCGGTACCCGGGAGACCCTGCTCATGACCCAGACGGCGACCGCACCCGCGGCCCCCACCACGGCGTCCAACGTCGTGATGAACCACCGACAGATCCTGTTGGTGATCTACGGCCTGATGGCCGGCATGTTCCTCGGTGCCCTCGACCAGACGATCGTCGGCACCGCGATCCGCACCATCGGTGACGACCTGCACGGGCTCGACCAGCAGGCCTGGGTCACCACCGGGTACCTCATCGCGTCGACGGTCACGACCCCGATCTACGGCAAGCTCTCCGACATCTTCGGTCGCCGGCCGCTCTTCATCACCGCGATCGGCATCTTCATCGTCGGTTCGTTCGCGGCGTCGTTCTCCGACTCGATGCTCATGCTCGCCGGGTTCCGCGCGCTGCAGGGCCTGGGTGCCGGTGGTCTGATGTCCCTGCCGCTGGCGATCATGGGCGACATGCTCGCCCCACGCGAGCGGGCGAAGTACCAGGGCTACTTCCTGGCGGTCTTCGGCATCTCGTCCGTCATCGGGCCGCTCGTCGGTGGCGTCTTCGCCGGCGCGGACCAGCTGCTGTTCATCGCCGGCTGGCGCTGGGTGTTCCTGATCAACGTGCCGATCGGCATCATCGCCCTGTTCATGGTGCTGACGTTCCTGCACCTGCCGAAGTTCGGCGACCGGGGCAAGCCCCGCATCGACTGGTGGGGTGCCACGCTCGTCATCGTCACGCTCGTGCCGCTGCTGCTCATCGCCGAGCAGGGCCGTGAGTGGGGCTGGGACTCCCCCGCCGCCTTCGCCTGCTACGCCATCGGTGCCCTCGGCCTGATCGCGTTCATCATCGTCGAACGGGCCATGGGCGACGACGCGATCCTGCCGATGAAGCTGTTCGGGTCACGGGTGTTCTCGATGTCCGCGATCCTGTCCGTGCTCGTCGGCTTCGGCATGTTCGGCGCGATGCTGACGATCCCGCTCTACCTGCAGATCGTCAAGGGCGTGACCCCGACCGAGTCGGGCTTCGCCATGCTGCCGATGGTGCTCGGCCTGATGATCTCGTCGATCGCTTCCGGCCAGATCATCTCCCGGACCGGCAACTACCAGGTCTTCCCGATCACCGGAACGGCGTTCACGGCGATCGGCTTCACGGTCCTGACGTTCCTGACCGCCGACCGACCCCTGTGGTTCCTGATGCTCGGCATGTTCGGCATCGGGCTCGGACTCGGGCAGCTCATGCAGACGCTGACCCTGGCCGCGCAGAACTCGGTCTCGCCGCGGGACATCGGTGTCGCGACGAGCGCGGCGACGTTCTTCCGTCAGATCGGCGGCACCATGGGTACCGCCGTCCTGCTCTCCGTGCTGTTCACCCTGATGCCGACGAACATCAGCGCCGCGATGCAGAACGAGTCCGACCTGAAGAGCGCGCTCAACGCCGCGATGACGCCCTCGGTCGCGAACGCCTCGAAGAACCAGGGCGTGATGGACGAGATCTGGACGAAGATCGTCGACCCGGTGCAGAAGAACGTGCAGGACGGTCTCGACCAGGGCACCGCGCAGGCGAAGCAGGCCGCCGACGCCGCCGTGACCAAGCAGGTGACCGCAGCCGTGCAGCGGCAGGTCGCCGCGGGCACGGTCCCCGCCGCCGCAGCGGACACGATCATCGCCCAGCAGGTCGACGACGCGAAGCCAGCAGCCGAGCAGCAGGCGCTCGAGACGGCAGCCACGAAGGCGAACGCCTCGGTCGTCGACGGCACGCTGCAGATCGACTACTCGGACAAGGGGCAGCGGGAGAACGTCGTCGACCAGGTCGCCCCGACGCTCATCAAGCAGCTGAAGAGCGGCGACTCGGCCGCGAGCTCGTCCACCGATTCGGCGACGAGCGACACGTCGTTCCTGAACGGCGCGGACCCCCGGCTCAGCCGTCCGTTCCTGGTCGGGTTCAGCGACTCGGCAGTCCGCGTCTACTACGTCGGCCTCGCGGTGATCCTGATCGCGTTCGTGCTGACGTGGTTCTTCCGGGTGCCGCCGCTCCGCAAGACCTCGGCGCTGCAGGAGCAGGCCGATGCCGCACGCACCGCTGCCGGTGCGGGGTCGGACGGCAGCGCCGCCGCAGCCGCTGCCGCCGCCGCACCGGGTGCAGGTCCGGTGCCGACGGGGTCGTCCTCCGCCGAGGTCCCGACCTCGCCCGACGTGCCGACGTCGCCGGACGTGCAGCCGCGGTCCGCCCGGGCCGCCGGAGCGTCGGACGTCTCGGTGCTGCCGCACGGGGTCGACGACACCCGTGCGCCGCTGCCGAACGCCACGACGCACGGTGCGCACTCGGCGGCTGCGCCGGTCGACGAGCCCCCGACGCCGACCGGTGCCATCCGGACCCGGGCTGCCCACGCGGCTGCGGTCGTGGAGCCGGACGCCCCCGGGGCCGGATCCGACGCGGCGGAGGCGAGCCGGGCCTCCCGGCCGGACGCTGACGACGCGCACGCGCACGGGCGGCACTCGGCGGAGTAGTCGGTGCGGGCGCTCGCTTGCTGATGCCGAACGACGAGGTCGCTGTCGTACGACAGCGACCTCGTCGCATCTGCGCGTGTGCAACTGTTGCGGCCGCGCGGGAGCGACACCGCCGATGTTGTACGACGTCGACATCGTCGCTCGGGCGCGTGCGTGTTCCGACGATCCACGCGTCGAACGACTCGTGGATCGTCGCAGACCCCGCCAGCCTCAGACCGCCGGCGCCGCGTCCCCCGCCGCTGCCGCCGGTGCTCCGGCAACCTCGAACGACGCCCCCGGCAACCGCTTCCGCATCACGTCGATCGCCGCCGGGTTGTCGTCCACCAGCACGTACCGCCGCCCCAACGCCTGCGCCACCGCGCCCGTGGTCCCGCTGCCTGCGAAGAAGTCGAGCACCCAGTCCCCCTCGCGTGAGGACGCCTGCACGATCCGCCGCAGCACCCCCTCGGGCTTCTGCGTGGGGTAGCCGGTCTTCTCACGGCCGGTCGGCGACACGATCGTGTGCCACCAGACGTCGGTGGGCAGCTTGCCGCGCTCGCGCTTCTCGGGCGTGACGAGCCCCGGTGCCATGTACGGCTCGCGGTCGACGGCCTCGGAGTCGAACCAGTACCGCGACGGGTCCTTCACGTAGACCAGGATCGTGTCGTGTTTCGTGGGCCAGCGCGTCTTGGACTTGGCACCGAAGTCGTAGGCCCACACGATCTCGTTCAGGAACGACTCGCGGCCGAAGAGCGCGTCGAGCAGCACCTTGGCGTAGTGCGACTCGCGGTAGTCGAGGTGCAGGTACAGCGTGCCGTCGGCGGCGAGCAGCCGCCAGGCCTCGATGAGTCGGGGTTCGAGGAACGACCAGTAGTCCTCGAACCGGTCGTCGAAGCGCATCAGGTCGCCGCGCACCCGCTCGTAGGTCCGGCCGTGGAACCCCATCACGGGACCGTCGGCCTTCGGCACGGCGGACGTCGCGTGCCGCCGCTGGTACCGGCCGGTGTTGAACGGCGGGTCGAGGTACACCAGCGTGAAGGAGCCGTCCGGGTAGGCGGGGACCACGTCGAGGGCGTCGCCGAGGACGACGCGGTCCGGGCCTCGGTCGTCTCCCCTGCGCACGGACCCATTGTCGCGCACCGAGTGGACACGCAGCGCACGGAGCCAGCGCGCAGCCCAGAGCGCACGCCCAGGCCCCGGCGTACGGTCGAGTGCATGGCAGCAGCACCCGAGGTCCGCAACGACACCGACAAGCAGCAGTACTCCCTGATCGAGGACGGCGAGGTCATCGGCCTCGCGGCGTACGAGATCGACGGCGACGAGATCCGCTTCGTGCACACCGAGGTCGATCCCGAGCACCGCGGCGGTGGGCACGCGTCGATCCTGGTGCAGCACGCCCTCGACGACGTGCGTGCGAGTTCGTCACGCCGGGTCGTCGCGCAGTGCAGCTACGTGCACGCTTGGATCGAGCGGCACCCGGACTACCAGGAGCTCACGACGCGCTGAAGCGAGCGACGCACAGACGAGCGCGGCGCCCGTCGGCTCAGTACGACCGGTCGTGCGTCCCCGCGCGGGCCTCGTGCCGCCCGGCGCTCCGCACCGCCGGCACCCGGATGAGCACGCTGCCGCTGAGCAGATCGTGGTCGTGGTCCGCCGGAGACGGGGCCTGTTTCGGCAGGCGCGCCTGCCGTTCGTACTCGGCTTGCGTCTCGTGCCGGGTCGGTGCGAACACCTCGTCCAGCATCCCGCCCATGCCTCCGGATCCGCCGCTGCGCTGGGACTTGTTCGACAGGTCGATCCACCCCATGCGATCGGCGATCCACACCACGACGGCCACGGCGGCCACCGCCCCCAGGAAGATCAACCAGTTCACGGCAGCGACGCTACGTGGGCTGCGCGGCGAGCGGATCAGCCGCGCGGGGGATTCTCATCATCCACACGTCTGGTTCATGAGGTCGAGGCGCAGACTCGACAGCAGCGGCGGCCGGGACGTCCCCCCTCAGCTCCGGCCGTCGCGTCCACCGTCGACCGAGCAGGGCTCACGGCACCCGCTCGAGCCACTCCTTCGTCGCGAACTTCGTCCGCACCAGCTCCTGCGCCCGCTCGCGCTCGGCCTCGGTCACGTGCCCCTCGGTCGCCCCGTACAGGCGGGTGAAGGTGCCGATCAGCCGCTCGATGATCTCGGCGCGGGACAACCCCGTCTGCGAGCGGAGCGGGTCGACGCGCTTCGCGGCGCTCGTGGTGCCCTTGTCGCTCATCTTCTCGCGCCCGATGCGCAGCACCTGGACCATCTTCTCGCCGTCCATGTCGTAGCTCATGGTGGCGTGGTGCAGCAGGGACCCGGTGCCGAGGCGCTTCTGGGCGGCCCCGCCGATCTTGCCCTTGGTCGAGGTGATGTCGTTGAGGGGCTGGTAGTAGGCCTCGATGCCGAGCGACTTGAGCGCCTCGATCACCCACTCGTCGAGGAACGCGTACGAGTCGGCGAACGTCATGCCCTGCACCAGGTCGGACGGCACGTAGAGCGAGTAGGAGATGACGGCGCCGGCGTCCATGAACATCGCGCCACCGCCGGAGATGCGTCGGACCACCTGCACGCCGTACTTCTCGGCGCCGGCGGGGTCGACCTCGTTCTTGAGCGACTGGAACGACCCGATCACGACGGCCGGCTGGTCCCACTCCCAGATGCGCAGCGTGGGACCGCGACGGCCGGCACCGACCTCTTCGGTCAGCACCTGGTCGAGCGCGAGGTGCTCGTTCGGGCTGATCGGCCCCTCGTGCACGATCTGCCAGTCGTGGTCGCGCCAGGTCGAGGCCCGCGACAGCGCGCGGCGCACCGCGACGCCGACGGACTCGGGCGTGAAGCCGAGCAGCACCGCATCGGTCGGCAGGGCCGCCCGCACGGCTGCGGCGACGCCAGCAGCGTCGGTGGTGACGGGAAGCCCGTTCACGGCCGCGTCGATGAGCGGCAGCGCGTCGTCGGGTTCCAGGAAGAAGTCACCCGCCAGGCGGAACTGCTGGATCGTGCCGTCGACGACCTCGAGGTCGACGACGACCAGCTTGCCTCCGGGGACCTTGTACTCACCGTGCATGCCGCAACCCTATTCCGGACGGCCGACGGCCCGGCAGTGAGCCGGCCTGGTGACGGCCTGGAGGCGCGTGGCGGCGCCGCCACGGGCCTCCAGTCCGCCGCCGGTCGCGTCGCAGGACGCGGCGAGCGCCGTCAGCGCGCGGTCACCCGGTCGAGCCACGCGACCAGGTCGCCGATGACCTCGGCGCGGTTGGTCTCGTTGTAGACCTCGTGCCGCGCGCCCTCGTACACCTGCACGGTCACGTCGGACAGCCGGCCGCGTCGGCGGTACGCCTGCGCCAGACGCTCGATCGAGCGCGGACCCCCGAGGCTGTCGTCGGAGCCGACCTGCAGCAGCATCGGGAGGTCGTGCGGGATGCCCCGTCGCGGGACCCCGAGCAGCCGGAGCGTGTCGGCGAGCCCGAACAGCCCGATGACGTCGGCCTCGACCGCCAGGGGGTCGACCGCCATCGCGTCGATGATCTTCCGGTCGCGGGTGAGCCACTCGTACTTGGTGGGCCCCGACCCCGCGTGCCGGGCGTTGAGGTCGCCGCTGTTCATCCAGCCGGGCAGCCGGTAGGCACTCGCGGACAGGACGACGCCGTCGTAGCGGTCCGACGAGGTGTTCACGATCCGCTGCGCCATCAGCGACCCCCACGAGTGCCCGAGCAGCACGAGCGGCAGCCCCGGTTCGTCGGCCCGCGCGACCGCGCTCATCTGCTCCACCGCGGCGATCGCCGCGCGCAGGCCGCCGGGGCCAAGCCTGCCGAGCTTGGCGTGGTCGCCGTCCCACTGGGTCAGGCCGGTGCGTCCGTGCCCGCGGTGGTCGTTGGCGTGCACGGTGTAGCCGGCGCGCACCAGGTCCTGCGCGAGCGGTTCGTACCGGAGCCCGTGCTCCCCGACCCCGTGCGCGATCTGCACGACACCCTTCGGCCGCGCCGCACGCCAGGTCGAGTAGACGATCTCGACGCCGTGGGCGTCGGTGAACGAGGCGTCGCCGCGAGCGGCGGAGAAGGTGGGCACGTGAGCATCCTCGCAGACGCGCTCCATCACGGACCTGTTCACCCGGCGTTCACGCAGGGGGTTCCAGGCGGGCCTAGCGTCCTGCGCATGGACGTCATCGTCATCGTCACGCTGGTGATCGTCGTGGCCCTCGTGTTCGACTTCACGAACGGCTTCCACGACACCGCGAACGCCATGGCCACGTCGGTCGCCACGGGAGCGCTCAAGCCCCGGACCGCCGTGCTCATCTCCGCCGTGCTCAACGTGGTCGGCGCGTTCCTGTCCACCGAGGTCGCCAAGACCGTCTCGCAGGGCATCATCCGCGAGGGGCAGGACGGCATCCACATCTCGCCCACGATGATCTTCGCGGGGCTCGTCGGCGCGGTGCTCTGGAACCTGGCGACCTGGTACCTCGGGCTGCCGTCCTCGTCCACCCATGCGCTGTTCGGCGGGCTCATCGGCGCCTCGATCATCGGCGCGGGGCTGAACTCGATCAGCTGGGCGACGGTGGTGTCGAAAGTCGTGCTGCCGGCGCTGCTCTCCCCGGTCATCGCCGGGGTGATCGCCCTGGTCGCGACGTACCTGGCGTACGTGCTCACGAAGAACGCGACGACGCACGGTGCGGCGACCGGGTTCCGGCACGGGCAGACGATCTCGGCGTCGCTGGTGTCGCTCGCACACGGCACGAACGACGCGCAGAAGACGATGGGCGTCATCACGCTGACCCTCATCGCCGCGAACTACCAGGCCGCCGGCACCGGCCCGGCGCTCTGGGTGATCCTGGCCTGCGGGCTCGCGATCGGCCTCGGCACGTACATGGGCGGCTGGCGGATCATGCAGACCGTCGGCAAGAAGATCTCCGACGTGCAGTCGCCGCAGGGCTTCGCCGCCGAGACGAGCTCCGCCGCGACGATCCTCATCTCGTCGCACCTGGGCTTCGCGCTCTCGACGACCCACGTGACGAGCGGCGCGGTCGTCGGCTCGGGCCTCGGCAAGAAGCTCGCCGACGTGCACTGGTCGGTCGTCGGCCGCATCGTCATCGCATGGGTGATCACGCTGCCCGCCGCTGCGGTGGTCGGGGCGCTCGCGACCTGGCTCGCGTCGACCTCGGCCTTCGGGCTGGTGCTCGTCGCGGTCCTCGCCCTGGCCGGCGGGCTCACCTTCTCCGTCCTCGCGAAGCGCAAGCCGATCTCGCACGAGGACATCACCACCGAGTCCGGGCCGGCCGAGCAGGCCGAGCCGCAGCCGACCGGCGCAGCGAACTGAGGGGAACGACGATGGACATCGACTTCACCGCGATCGGCACGGTCGCCGGCGTCGGCTTCGTGGCCGCCGTGGGCCTGGTGCTCGTGTACACCCTCGGCCTCCGGCTGCTCGGGACGGGGCAGCCGGACGACGCGGGCGGCGAGCGCACGCAGTACTCCGAGGAGACCCCACGCTCCGGGCACACCCCGCCGGCGGCACTGGCGGGAGCCGTGCTGTGCTTCGCGCTGTGCATCGCCGCGGTGCTGGCGGGCATCTGGTTGACGATCCCCCAGTTCCACTGAGGACGTTCCTTCCCAGAACACCCGCGATGCCTGGTGGAATCGGGCGTACCTGGTCAGAACTTCCGACCAGGTACGCCCGTTCCGACCAGGTACGCCCGATCCGACAAGGTACGCCCGGAACCGCCCCGCACCCCACCCGCCTGGGATGATCGAACGGTGACCACCCACCACCTCGACGCCACGGTCGAATCCGCCGTCGACGTCTTCACCGCCGAACGCCAGCCGGTCCTGACCGTCGAACCGGGCGACACGGTGACCGTCCGTACCCTGAGCGCCGCGGGCTACACGGAACGCCAGCCGGGCCCGGGCGTCGACGCCCCGACCCTGATCGACCCGCGCCGGGGCCACTGCCTGGTCGGGCCGATCGCCGTCGCGGGAGCACGTCCGGGGATGGTCCTGGCGGTGCACTTCGACGACCTCGTGCCCGACGACTGGGGCTACACGGCCTCGGGCGGGGTCGACTCCCCGGTGAACCGCGCACTCGGCCTGACCGATCCGGCGTCGCGCGGACCGCTGCTCTGGGACATCGACGTGACTGCCCGGGTGGCTGTCAACCAGCTCGGCCTCGGGGTGCGGACGGCACCGTTCCTCGGCGTCGTCGGCGTCCCACCCGAGCCCACCGGGGAGCACTCCACGATCCCACCCCGCACGGTCGGCGGCGGCAACGTCGACTGCCGTGAGCTCGTCGCCGGCTCCACCCTGTACCTGCCGGTGACGGTGCCGGACGCCCTGCTCCACGTCGGCGACGGGCACGCGGCCCAGGGCGACGGCGAGGTCTCCGGCACGGCGGTCGAGTGCGGCATGACGACGACGATGACCCTGACGCTCCTCGATGCGGCCCCGGTCGAGGGCGTGCACGCCGACACCCCCGCCGGACGCATCACCTTCGGCTTCGACGCCGACCTCAACGTCGCGACGGCCACGGCGCTCGACCGGATGGTCGACTGGATCGCCGGGCTGCACGGGATCGGCCGCGCCGAGGCCCTCGCGATGGCGAGCGTGGCGGTGAGCATGCGCATCACGCAGGTCGCGAACCGCACGTGGGGCGTGCACGCACTGCTCCCGCACGACGCGATCCTGACGGACGCGCGGCTCTGAAGGCCGGGAGGCCCGCCCAGCGCGAGCCGACCGGCGCACGCTGGGCGGGCCTCCCGTCCGACGTTCCTTCCCATCGCACCCGCGCTGGAAAGCGGAAACGGGCGTACCTGGTCGGAAGAACCGACCAGGTACGCCCGTTTCGACCAGGTACGCCCGGAACGACCAGGAACGCCCGACCCGTCAGTGAGCGGAGTAGCCGCCGTCCACCAGGTGGTAGCTGCCCGTGATGAACGACGCCTTGTCGCTCAGCAGGAACAGCACGAGCGCGGCAACCTCGGCGACGGTGCCGAGCCGCTTCGTGGCGTGCTCGTCCTCGAGCGCCGCGACGGCCTCGGGCGAGAGCGACTTCCGGAGCAGCGGGGTGTCGATGAACCCGGGGCCCACGGCGTTCGTGCGGACGCCCTGCGACGAGTACTCGAGCGCCGCGACCTTGGTCAGCCCGGCGAGCGCGTGCTTCGAGGTGACGTACGCGGCGTTCTGCGCCATCCCGACCACGCCGAGCACCGACGCCATGTTCACGATCGCGCCACCGCCGGCGGCCACCATCGCGGGGATCTCGTAGCGCAGCCCGTAGAAGACGCCGTCCAGGTCGACCGCACGGACGCGGTCCCAGGCGGCGATGTCGTACTCGCCGATCGGCTGCGGTGCCGCAGCGATGCCGGCGTTGTTCACGGCGAGGTGCAGCGCGCCGAACGTGTCGACCGCGAACTGCACCATGCGCTCGTTGTCCGCGGCGACCGCGGAGTTCGCCTCGAACGCGCGAGCGGTGCCACCGGCCTCCACGATCGACGCGGCGACGCGCTCGGCGCCCGCCAGGTTGATGTCGGCGACGACCACCGTGGCGCCCGCCGCGGCGAGCTCCTTCGCGACGGACTCGCCGATGCCGCTGCCACCACCGGTGACGACGGCGACCTTGCCCTCGAACTCGGACATGTTCTCCTTCTCTCTCGGCAACACGTGTTGTCTAAGAGCACGGTACACCCGAAATGAAGTTCGTTCGCTGAACTAATGAGATAGGCTAACGACCGATGACCGACGCCACCGACCTCCGCATCGCGGTGAACCGGCTGTCCCGCACCCTGCGTGCGCAGAAGGCCGACTCGAGCGTCACGGACGCGCAGTTCTCCGCTCTCGCCCGACTGCACCGCGACGGCGCCATGACCCTGGCCGACCTGAGCCGACAGGACGGCGTCACCCCGCCCTCGATGACGAAGACCATCGCGGTGCTGGTCGAGCGGGGCCTGGTGTCGAAGTGCGGGCACGGCGACGACCGCCGCAAGGTGCTGCTCGGCGCGACGCCCGCCGGAGCCGCCTTCGTCGAGGAGACCCGACGCCGCCGCGACGGCTGGCTCTCCCCGCGGCTCGCAGCACTCACCGCCGACGAGCGGGGCACCCTCGCCGACGCCACCGAGATCATGAGGAGGCTGGCCCAGCAGTGACCGCCATGTTCCGCTCCCTCGCCGGACGCAACTACCGCATCTGGTTCGCCGGGGCCCTGGTGTCGAACGTCGGCACCTGGATGCAGCGCACCGCCCAGGACTGGATCGTGCTGACCCAGCTCTCCGACAACAACGCCGTCGCGGTGGGCATCACGATGGCCCTGCAGTTCGGCCCCCAGCTGCTGCTCCTGCCACTCACCGGGCTCGCCGCCGACCGGTTCGACCGCCGGAAGATGCTCATGCTCACCCAGGGCCTGATGGCACTGCTCGGGCTGGGGCTCGGCGTCATGGTCCTCACGCACACCGCCACCCTGCTCGCGCTGTACGGCTTCGCCCTGGCACTCGGCATCGTCGCCGCGTTCGACGCCCCGATCCGGCAGGCCTTCGTCTCCGACGTCGTGCAGGGCGAGGACGTCTCGAACGCCGTCGCCCTGAACTCCGCGTCGTTCAACGCCGCACGCCTGATCGGCCCCGCGGTCGCCGGTGTGCTCATCGCGGCGATCGGCTCCGGATGGGTGTTCGTCATCAACGCCGGGTCGTTCCTGGCCGTCCTGCTCGCACTCCGGTTCGTCGACCCCGCGCAGCTCGCCGAACGGGTCCGGGCGGGCCGCGGCAAGGGGCAGATCGTCGCCGGCTTCCGGTACGTCCGCACCCGGCCGGACATCGTCGTCGTGCTCTGCATGATCTTCGTCGTCGGGACGTTCGGCGTGAACTTCCCGATCTTCACCTCGACGATGGCGCGGGTCGAGTTCCACCAGGGCGCCGGCGAGTTCGGGCTGCTCAACTCGGTGATGGCGGTCGGCTCGGTGCTCGGTGCGCTGCTGTCCGCACGCCGGGACAAACCGCGGATGCGCACCCTCGTGCTCGCCGCCGGCGGGTTCGGGCTCGCGTGCACCGCCGCTGCCCTCGCCCCGACGTACTGGACCTTCGCGATCGTGCTGGTGTTCGTCGGGCTCGCGTCCCTGACCTTCATGACCACGGCGAACGCCCTGGTGCAGACCACGACGAAGCCCGCGATGCGCGGCCGCGTGATGGCGCTCTACATGGCGATCTTCGCGGGCGGCACCCCCATCGGCGCCCCGCTCGTCGGTGCCGTCGCCGACGCCTTCGGCCCACGCTGGGCGATCGTCGTCGGCGCGGCCTCGGGCTTCGTCGCACTCGGGATCGCGCTCGTCTGGCTCGTCCGGTACCAGCGGGTCCGGCTGCGCTACGACGCCGACTCGCGGCTGCACCTGGCGATCACGCACGCCGTGCCGGTGGTCGGCTCGCGCGCGGCGCTCCGCCGCGAGCTGGAACGCGACGAGACGCTCGCCGATCGCTCCAGCGCCGTCTGACGGACCGGCGGGTCGCCCTGCCCGTCGGCCGACGGCCCGTGACGCACCGACCGTCGGACGGGAGGCCCGCACCGGCGCCGCCACGGGCCTCCCGTCCGACGCCACCCGGGCCCACGGCGGCGGTCACGACGCGCGGACCAGCGGCGTTCCGCCACACGCGCCCGGTCGGCTCAGAGGACGGGTGCGGACGACGCGAAGACGCGCTCGTCGAGGGCCGCGGCGACGCGGTCGGCAGCCACGGCCAGCCGTTGCCCGACGTCACCCGCCACCGCGAGCGCCGACTCCTCGGGGATGCCGTCGAGCAGGGCGCGGACCTCGTCGAACCCGGCGACCTCGTCCGCGACGCAGGACGGGGCGACGTCGGCCAGGCACTCGGCCGCTCGGTGCACGGTGAACCGCAACGACCGCGGGCTGTGCGCGTCGAGGAGCAGGAAGGCGGCGGCATCGGACGGCACCGGGGCGTGGTCACGGCCGCGCAGGAAGGCCTCGCCCGCGCCGCACGCCCGGAGCGCCGCCGTCCACGAGGTGACCGCGTCCGGCTCGAGCAGCCGCGACGCGAGCAGCCGGGCGGTGGAGGCGCAGCGGGTGAGTGACCGCCCGAGGGTGAAGAACTCCCACACCTCGTCACGGCTGGCGTCACCCTCGACCACCCCGATGGCGAGGGCACTGCGCTCCCGCACCCAGCCGAGGAACTCGTGCGCCCGGTCGGGGGCGATCTTCCGGGGCATCCGCGACCGCGTGACGTCGAGGCAGTCCCAGAGCTCGCTCGAGACGACCTCGCGGGCACGGCGTGCGTGGTCGCGGGCGACGGCGACCGCGGCGGCGATGGACGCGGGTTCGTGCCGGTCGAGCGCGAGGGCGTCGACGGTAGCGGCACGGTCCGGGTCGTTCGCGGGGCCGGTGGTCCCGATGACGCTGCGGAGCTCGGTGGACACGAGCCGGTCGTCATCGAGGGTGCCTGGTTCTCGGCGGGCGACGTAGACGTCGAGCAAGCGTGCGACGACGTCGGTGCGCTCCACCGCGCTCCCCACGTGGAAGACGTTCCCCGCGAGGCGGCTCAGCACGGCTGCTCCTGCATGTCCAGAACCTAACGAGCCGGCGTTGCCGGGGTGTTACAGAACCGCGTCACGGGTGTTGCAGGTGTCCCGTCTCCGCGCTCGCTAGACAATCTAACTAGAGCGTCTAGCATTGGGGCATGACGTCCGAGGTGATGACCAGCACCGCCGGGTACTGGTACGAGGACTCCGCGGTCTCCGCCGTGGACGTCCTCAACGCCCTGCGGCGGTACCGGACGGCCGAGAGCGCCGCCCAGCGCCGAGCGCGCGAGGCACTGGGGATCGGCGAGAACGCCCTGCTGGCGCTCCGGTTCCTGATCGACGCCGAGCACGACGGCCGCACCGTCAACGCGAAGGACCTCGCCGAGCGGCTCGAGATCACCGCGGCGTCGACGTCGGCGCTCGTCGACCGGCTCGTCCGCAGCGGCCACGTCGAACGGCACGCCGACCCGAACGACCGCCGTGGCGTGATCCTCACCGCCACCGGCACCTCGATGCGCCACGCGCTCCGGGTCATCGAGGAACTCGACGCCCGCGCGCTCGAGGTCACCGAGCACCTGCCGAGCAACGAGATGGCCGTCGTCGTGGACTTCCTGGACGAGATGGTCCGTGTCGTGGACGAGCTCGACGCCGGGTCGGACCACCTCCGTCGCGCGTAGCCTGGACCGCATGGACCCTCGCGGCGAACACCACCCCGAGGACGACATGCCGTTCGCCGAGCTCGACTCGCGGGCCCGTGCCGACGCCGCGCTCCGACGGATCCAGGCCGGGTCAGATCCGGCTCGTGAGGCGTTCGACCTCGCCAACACCATGAACGACGAGGCCGTGGGGCGGCTCACGAAGCGCCTGCGGCGGCTGTTCCGTCGGGGCTGATCGGTCGGCCGGTCCGTGCCTGTGCGCGTGCGTCTGCCCGTGCGTCAGAACGTGGTGCCGACCGCGGCGATGTCGTCGCCCCCGTGGCCGGCTGCGCTGGCATCGGCGTAGACGCGACCGAGGGCCTCGAGCAGCGTGGTGGACACCCCGGCGGTCCGGGCGGCATCGGTGATGAGTCCGATGTCCTTCCGCAGCCCGTCGAGTGCGAACTGGGCGGGGAACTCGCGGGCGATCATCGCGGCGCCCTTGGTGTGGGCGTAGGCGGAGTCGCTCGCGCTGCCCTCGATCGCCTGCAGGAACAGCGCGGGGTCGAGCCCGAGTGCCGCCGCGAGGGCCAGGGACTGCCCGGTCGCCGCGGTGATCGAGGCGATCCAGGCGTTCGCGGCGAGCTTGAGAGCGGTGCCGTCGCCGACGTGGTCGCCGGCACGGACGGTCTTCGCGCCGATCGCGTCGAGCACGGGGTCGACACGGTCGAGCAGGTCCGCCGGGCCGGCCGCGAGCATCGTGAGCGTGCCCTGTTCGGCGGGGGCCTTCGTGCCGAGCATCATCGCCTCGACCAGGGTGATGCCGTACTTCTCGGCCAGCTGCACGACCGTCGCGGTGCCGTCGACCCCGATCGTCGAGGCCTGCACCCACACGGCGTCGGTCGGGGCGTCGCCGGCGGCCTGCTCGAGGACGTCGACGACCGCATCGGTGTCGAACAGGGTGAGCAGGACGACCTCGGCGTGCTCGACGGCAGTGCCCGAGTCGCTCGCCACCGTCGCGCCGCGGTCGCCCAGGGGCGAGGCCTTGTCGGCACTGCGGTTCCAGACCGTCACCTCGTGGCCGTCGCGGAGCAGTGATCCCGCCACGCCGGCACCCATCGCACCCGTCCCCAACACCGTCACTCGCACGTGCGTCTCCGTCCTGGCGCGACAGCGTGCCGCGACCGCTCCGACGCTACGCCCGACGCCGTCAGAGGACCCCGCGAGCCCTGAGCCAAGCAACCGGGTCGATCGGGGTGCCGGCCACGATGACCTCGAAGTGCAGGTGGGCGCCGGTCGAGACGCCCGTGTTGCCGACGGCCCCGAGCCGCTCCCCCGTGCCGAGGACCTGGCCGGGGCGGACGCCGATCGCCGACAGGTGCCCGTACCGGGTCGCCGTGCCGTCGGCGTGCTGCAGGAGGACCTGGTTGCCGTAGCCACCGAGCACACCCGCCGAGACGACCCGACCGGGCAGCGCGGCGACGACCGGGGTCCCGATGGCCGCGGCGAAGTCGACCCCCTGGTGGTTCGACGAGCAGGCCGCACAGCCGACGACCCAGCGGGAGCCGAAGCCACCGGCGTCCGGGATCGCACCGGCCGTGGGGCGGGCGGCGCCACCGGTCGGGCCCGAGCCACCGGGCACCCGGAGCGCTGCGGCAGCACGGCCGACCGAGAAGTCGTCGCGGCCGGCGGTCGGACCGGTCGAACCCTCGGCGACGAAGTGCTGCATGCCGGCCGACGCCGACGTGGAGTCCGGAGCGGCCGGAGCGGCGACGGCGGTCTGCGGGGAGCCGACCGCGACGAACAGGCACGTGACGGCGGTGACCGCCGCGGCGGCAAGGGTCCGCCGGGCGGGGATCCGGAAGGACGCGGGGCGGCGGCGTGTGGGAGCGGCCGGCTGCGTGGGAGCGGCCGGCTGCGTCGGCAGGGTGGGCTCTGGCGGCCGGAGGCGTCGTGAGGGTTGGGTGGAAGCCGGGGTGGCGGGAGGGGGCACCGCCACCCCGGCGGCTCGGAGCGGCCCCGGCTGTGCAGCGTGCCGTGCACGGCGCGGCCGGGGCGCGGTCGGTCGGTCGGCGGTGCGGCGCTCGGCACCGCGCGGGCGCCGGGGCAGACCGTCGTCGAGGGTCGTCATCGTGCGGTGACCGGCCCGGTCAGACGCGGACGACGCCGTCACGGGCGATCCGGTCCAGCTCGCACACGACGGCGTCGACGACCGCGCGGGTGATCGCGTCGGCGACGGTCTCGACCAGGACGAGGTGCTCGGGACGGATCGTGACCTCGGTCACCAGGGCCGATGCCACCCGGACCGGGATCTCGTCGATCGCGGCGACGAGGGCGGCCGGCACCAGCGTGGAGTCGCCCGGGCGGACGGGTGCGGACATCGGTGAGGTCGGTACCGGGGTCACGACGGCGATCGCCGGCGACGGGGTGGAGCGCACGGTGGAGTGCGGAGCGCCGGCCTGATCGCGACGCTGGGCGATGGAGTCGAAGAGCGGGGTGGAGGACATGCTGCGGACGGTCCGATCTGGATGTCGTGGCTGGTCGTTCTCGGGCGACCGGCGATGGCGGCGTGCCGAGTGGCACGTCCGCCATTCAACCATCGATATTTCAGATGTGCAATAGTGACCGGACAGTCACGGTGATCAGTCGGGGTCGACGGCGGCAGCGGTCGGGTCGTCCGGCTGCAGCGCACGCCGCACCCGTTCCACGATCGTCGCGGGCGGGTTGTTGTAGGCGTTCGCCGGCTCCTGGCCGCTGAGCTCCTGGATCGCTGCCATCACCGCATCGGTCGCGTGGCGCCGAGCACGACCGGACGACGCCTCGCCGAAGGACGACAGGTCGATCGGCTTCCCGAACTCGATCGTCACGCGGGCGAGCTTCGGCAGCCGGGACCCGACCGGCTGGACGTCCTCGGTGCCGGTGAGCGCGACGGGCACCACGGGGGCGCCACTCGTCAGCGCCAGCCACGCCACACCCGTGCGGCCCTTGTAGATCCGGCCGTCGAGCGAGCGTGTGCCCTCCGGGTAGATCGCGAACGCCTCGCCCTCCTGCAGGCGTGTCAGCCCGAGGTCGAGGGCCTGTTGCGCCGCCGCACCCGCGCCACGCTCGACCCCGATGGCGCCGATGCCCCCGAAGAACGCGCGCGAGACGGCTCCCTTGAGACCCGAACCCGTGAAGTACTCCTGCTTCGCCAGGAACGACACCTTGCGCGGTGCCATGAGCGTGATCGCGGGCGAGTCGATGAACGAGCGGTGGTTGCTCGCGAGGATCACCGCACCACGCTTCGGGACGTTCCGACGACCGATGATCTTCGGGCGCCACAGCAACCGGGCGAGCGGGGTCACAACCGCGCGACTGAGCACGGTGGCGAACTTCGTCGAACCGGACACCGGACCTCCTCGTGGTGACGAGCTACCGAGTGTAATGAGGCGCGCGGAGGGCACATGCCCGGAACGGCATGCAGTGCTGGTCGGGGATCAGTCGGCCGCGGCGACGACGTCGAGGACCGCGCGTCCGTACCGCTCGAGCTTCGCCGCGCCGACGCCGGAGATCTCGCCGAGCTGGTCGACGTCGGCAGGTCGGACGGCGGAGATCCCCCGGAGCGTCGCGTCGTTGAACACCACGTACGCGGGGACGCCCTGCTCGCGGGCTTCGGCGGCACGCCAGGCACGCAGGGCCTCGAACAGGCCGACGGCTTCCTGCGGCATGTCGGTGACGACCGTCCGTCGACTGCTGCGTCCGGCTCGCGGAGCCTTGACCGGGTCGCGACGCATCCGCACCTGCACCTTGCCGGTCAGGACCTCGGCGCTCGTGGGACTGAGGACGACCGTGCCGAAGCCGTCGCCCGACACCGCCGCGTAGCCCTGGGCCAGCACCTGTCGTGCGACCGCGCGCCACTCGCCCTCGGACAGGTCCGCGCCGATGCCGAAGGTCGCCAGGGTGTCGTGTTGGAGTTCCTGCACGCGGGGAGACCGCTTGCCGATCAGGATGTCGACGAGGTGCGAGACGCCGTACCGCTGGCGGCGCTCACGCTCGAGCCGCACGACGGTGGACAGCAGCTTCTGCGCGGGGACCGTGCCGTCCCACGACTCCGGCGGCGCGATGCACGTGTCGCAGTTGCCGCACGCCGTGCTCTCCTGCCCGAAGTACGCGAGCAGCCGCACCCGGCGGCACTCGATCGTCTCGCACAGGCTGAGCATGGCGTCGAGGTGGGCGCTGAGCTGCCGACGGTGTGCGGCGTCGCCCTCGGACTGGTCGATCATCCGCCGCTGCTGCACGACGTCGTTCAGGCCGTACGCGAGCCAGGCGGTGGCCGGCAGCCCGTCACGACCCGCACGGCCGGTCTCCTGGTAGTAGCCCTCGACCGACTTCGGCAGGTCGAGGTGCGCCACGAACCGGACGTCGGGCTTGTCGATGCCCATGCCGAACGCGATCGTCGCCACCATGACGACGCCGTCCTCGCGCAGGAACGTCGACTGGTTGCGGGCACGCACCCGGGCGTCGAGACCCGCGTGGTACGGCAGGGCGTTGATCCCCTGCTCGGCCAGGGCGGACGCGGTGCGCTCGACGGAGTTGCGGGACAAGCAGTACACGATGCCCGCGTCGCCGCTGTGCTCCGTGCGGATGAAGGTGAGCAGCTGCTGCAGCGCGCCGGTCTTCGGTTCGATGCGGTACTGGATGTTCGGCCGGTCGAAGTCGGCGACGAAGTGCGCGGCGTCGTCGAGGCCGAGCCGTGAGGAGATCTCGCGGTGGGTCTGCGGGGTCGCGGTGGCGGTGAGGGCGATGCGCGGCACCGTCGGCCACCGCTCGTGCAGGACGCTCAGCTCGAGGTAGTCCGGCCGGAAGTCGTGCCCCCACTGGGCGACGCAGTGCGCTTCGTCGATGGCGAACAGCGAGACGCGCGCCCGGTCGAGGAGCGCACGGGTGGACTCGAGCCGGAGCCGCTCGGGCGCGAGGTAGAGCATGTCGACCTCGCCCTGCACCACGGCACGCTCGACCCGGAACCGTTCGTCGGGGCCCTGCGTCGAGTTGAGGAACGCGGCGCGCACGCCGTTCGCGGCCAGGGCGTCGACCTGGTCCTGCATGAGGGCGATGAGCGGCGACACCACGACCCCGACGCCGTCGCGGACGAGCGATGGCACCTGGTAGCAGAGGGACTTGCCGCCACCGGTCGGCATGAGCACCAGGGCGTCACCACCGGCCACCACCTGGTCGATGATGGCCGCCTGCTCGCCGCGGAAGTCGTCGTAGCCCCACACGCGGTGCAGCACGTCGAGCGCAGCGGCACGGGGTGCGGACACGGCGGCGGGAGCAGGCACGGCAGCGGACGCGGGCGTGGTGCTCATGCCACGAGCCTACGGGCGACCGGCGACACCCACCGCACTGTCCACAGCACCGTCCGTGTCGGAGCCGGCACGGTGGTCGGAACCGGCCACGTCGCCGGCGCGGCCCGGCGTGGTCGCCCAGCCCGTGCCTCCCGGCCGGGTCCAGCGGACGCCGCCCGCCCAGGCCGGGGTCACACCGCGGAACCGGGGCGCCTCGTGCCCGGCGAACCGGCGGTCCAGCCCCCGCCACCACGCCAGGAACTCGACCATGCCCCAGAACGCGAGAGACGTGACGAGGGTGACGAGCGTCCCCTGCCAGGTGCCGTTCGCGTCCGACGAGGTCAGGTCGATCCCGGACCAGCCGGGCGCCTGCAGCACGAAGATCATGATGTTGTTGAACGCGTGCTGCAGGACCGTGGCCTCGAGCCCGCCGGTCCGGAGGACGATGATCGCCGCGATCAGACCGAACGAGCCGACGTCGAGGATGCCCCAGACGTTGTAGCCGTTCGGGATGTGCAGCACCGCGAAGACGACCGTCGAGACCGCCACGGCGATGATCGTGCCGACGCGACGCGGGATCCACGACGCGACGGTCTGCATGAGGAAACCGCGGAAGATGTACTCCTCGGCAGCGCCCTGGAACGGGACGAGCAGGACGACGAGGACGATCGTCAGGGTGAGGGTGCCGAGGGAGACCGTCGACTGGCCGATGGCGTCGTGGTTCCAGGCGAAGCCGCCGTCGGTCGTGATCATCCCGCCGCCGCTGAACAGACCGGTCTGCCAGACGAACATGAACGCCGCGATGACGAGCGTCGGCAGCAGGCACCAGGCAGTCCAGGCCCACCGGACCCGGAACCGCGTCGACGACAGGATGCCGGCCGGTCCGATCCGCGCGATCTTGACGGCGAGCAGGATGCCCGGCAGCAGGACCACGAGCGACACCAGCGACAGCGACAGGATCAGCGGGTCGGTGGGGTCGAGCGCGCCACCGGCCAGGTCGTTCTGCAGGTCGATCAGGGCTTGCGGCCCCTGCGTTGCGCCGATCGGCACGAAGTACGCGACCGCGATGACGATCTGCGACACGAGGTACCACCCCGCCAGGAACGCGAGGGCGACGAGCGGCCGCCACCACCTCCACCGTCCGTCGATCCGGGGCAGGCGCTGGTAGGGAACACTCACGCACCGCAGGGTACCGGGCCGGGCAGGATGGGAGCCGTGCTCACCGTCCTGTTCGGCCTGTCCGGCGCGATCGTCTACGGGTTCGCCGACTTCCTGGGCGGACTCGCCTCGCGCCGGGTCCGCCCGGTCGTCGTCACGGCGGTGGCCGCCGCGATCGGGATCCTGCCGCTGCTCGTCGGACTGGTGGTCCTCGGCGGCGTGTTCTCGTGGCCGGCCGCGGTCTGGGGTGCGGTCGCCGGCCTCTCCGGCGGTGTCGGGGTCCTGCTGCTCTACGCGGCGCTCGCGATCGGGCCGATGAGCGTGCTCTCCCCCGTCACCGCCGTCTTCGCGGCCGTCGTGCCGGTGCTCGTCGCGGTGTTCCGCGGCACGGTGCTGTCGCCCGTGGCGACCGGCGCGCTCGTCGTCGCGGTCGTCGCGGTGGTCCTGGTCGCGGTGGTCCGGGACGCCTCGGGCGCGCGGCTCACCACCCGGGGCGTGGTCGCCGCCGCCGTCGCCGGGTGCGGCTTCGGCGGGATCGTGCTGGCCTACGACTTGACGCCGTCCGACTCCGGCATCGCGCCCCTCGTGGTCGCGCGGGTGCTGCAGGCAGTGCTGCTGGGTGCGGCGGCGCTCGTCGTCGTGCTCCGGACGGGAGGCCCGGTGTCCGCCCCGACGTCGGCCCGCCCCGACGGGGCTCCCGCCGTCCGCGAGCCTCGGTCGACTCGCGCATGGGGTCCGCGGCTGCTGGCCGTCGTCGCCGTGTGCGGCGTCTTCGACGCGATGGCGAACGTGTTCATCCAGGCGGGGCTGCACAGCAGCGACGACCCGGCGACCCTGCCCGTCGTGAGCGTGCTCAACGCGCTCTACCCGATCGGCACGGTGGTGCTGGCCGGGGTCGTGCTGCGGGAACGCTTGACGGCGCAGCAGTGGGTCGGCATCGTGCTGGCGTTCGTCGCATCGGTGGCGCTGGCGTTGGCGTAGCGGGGCCGGGCGGGGCCGGGCGGGGCCGGCACGGTGCCGAGTCGTTCGAACCGTGCGAGGTTGACCGCTCGGTGCGGACTTGCGGCACCGCACCGAACCGCCAACGCCGCACCGGATGAGCGAACCCGCACGGTGCGACGGGCGGGCGCGGTCAGGCGTCGGGGATGAGGCGCTTGCCGAGCGAGACCGTGCGGTCGTCGGTGTAGCCGAGGGACGAGTAGAACCCGAGCACCTGCTCGTTGCCGGCACGCACCTGCAGGTTGAGCTTCGGGCAGCCGAGGTCGGTCAGGAGCCGCTCGAACTCGGCCATCAGGGTGCGACCGAGGCCGGAGCCCTGCAGGTCGGGGCGCACGGCGAGGTAGTTCACCCAGCCGCGGTGCCCGTCGAAGCCGGCCATGCCCGCGGCGACGACGCCGGTGTCGGTGTCGTCGGTACCGGTACCGGTGCCGGCGGCCTGGGGCTCGGCGACCAGGAAGAGCTCGGGCTGGACGGTCAGCTTGCGGGCGATGTCACGTCGGGGGTCGTTCCAGGGTCGGACGAGGCCGCACGATTCCCACAGGGCGACGACCGCGTCGGTGTCCTCGGTGCGGAAGGGGCGGATCCGGTACTCCATGCCCCCACGTTAACGGGGGTGGGGAGAACGTCGTCACCGGCCTGTCGCCGTGATCTGATAGACCTGTCCGACCACCCAGCCGATCAGGAGCCCCGTGACCGCACACGACACCCTCCCGTCGCGCCGCAGCGCACGGGACGACGAAGCCGGTTCGCGGTCCCGGCGTTCCCCGCGCAGACGGCAGACGGTCGCCGGCGCGATCGTGTCGCTCGTCGCCGAGTTGCTCATCATCGCGGGCGCCGGCACCGGCCTGTACGTCGTGTGGACGGCGTGGTGGACCGACGTGGTCGCCGTGAACGAGCAGACGAAGCTCGTGCAGGGCCTCGACCAGGTCAAGACCCCGAAGGTCGAGGGCACCGAGCACCGCGGCACCGCACCCGTGCTGGACGAACCGCCGGGGTTGTCGGACGTCTTCGGCACGATGCAGATCCCCCGGTTCGGCAAGGACTACAACCGGCCGATCGGCGAGGGCACGGATCGTGAGAAGGTCCTCAACACCATCGGGCTCGGCCACTACCAGGACACCGCGATGCCCGGCGCACCCGGCAACTTCGCCGTCGCCGGACACCGGGTCACCTACGGCAAGCCCCTCAACCAGATCGCGGAGCTCAAGAAGGGCGACTCGGTCGTGGTCCGGGTCACCGACGCGAAGACGAAGTTCGACGTCTGGTACGTCTACAAGGTCACCGACAGCCAGATCGTGACGCCCGACAAGATCGAGACGATCGCGCCGGTGCCGAACAAGCCCGGTGTGGAACCGACCCCCCAGGACCGATGGCTCACGCTGACTGCCTGCCACCCGATGTGGTCGGCGGCGGAGCGGTTCGTGACGCACGCGAAGCTCGACTACTGGATGCCCGCGTCCGAGGGCACCCCGAAGGAACTCTCGGAGACCGCCAAGTGATCTTCCCCCTGGTCTGGCGGCTGCTGCCCGGCCCCACCGCCCTGAAGGTGCTCGAGCTGCTCGTGCTCCTCGTCGCCATCGTGTTCGTGCTGTTCCAGTGGGTGTTCCCGTGGATCGCGGCGGACATCCTGCCGCCGCCGGACGGCACGGTGGAGTCGACGCCGACCCCGTAGGTCAGGTCGGGTCGGGTCAGGTCAGACCGTGGTCGTCACCTGCGACCCACCGGCCGGGGTGCGTCGCACCGCGATCCGCTCCGGGATCCGCTGCTTGAGTTCCTCGACGTGGCTGACGATCCCGACCTGTCGCCCGCCCGCGGTCAGTCGCGACAGCTGCCCGATGACGTCGTCGAGGGTCTCGGGGTCGAGCGTGCCGAACCCCTCGTCGACGAACAGCGTGCCGAGCGAGACCCCGCCGGCCTCGGCCTGCACGACGTCGGCCAGGCCGAGCGCCAGGCACAGCGACACGGTGAACGTCTCGCCGCCGGACAGGCTGCGGGGATCACGGACGGTGTCGGTCGTGTGGTCGTGCACGGCGAGGGCGAGCCCCGTCCGTCGCGCCCGTGACCCGGATTCCCGTTCATCGGAGGTCTCGAGGGTGAACCGCCCGGCGAGCATGCCGCGCAACCGGTCGTTCGCCGCCGCCACGACGTCCTCGAAGCGCCGCATGAGCACGTAGGTGCCGAGCGTGATGCCGGTCGGGTTGACCGATGCCACCCCGTTCGCGACGTCGGCGAGCCGGACGACCGCGCGGCTGCGGGCCGAGGTCTCCTGTCGCGCACGGACGGTGCGGTCGACCTCGGTCGCACACTGCTCGACGGCTTCGGCACGGTGGGCAGCGGTGACCGCGAGCCGGGTGGCCTCGTCGAGTTCGGCCGTTGCGCGGACCCGTTCGGCCTGGGCCGCCGGTACGTCGAGCTGCCCCGGATCGTCGTCGGCGGCCTGCACCACCGCGGGGTCGTCGAGCCCTGCCCGCACGACGGCGCGTTCGGCCTCGGCTCCGCTGATGCTGCTGCGGAACCGTGCGACGGTGTCGGGGTCGAGCAGGCCGGCTCGTGCGGCGTCGACGTCGGGGAACCCCTGCTCGTCGAGGACCCGGGCGACCTCGGCGCTGCGCTCGTCGCGGGCGCGGGCTGCGGCAGCCGCGCGGTCGTCGGCCTCGGCGACGGCGCGGAGCACCGTCAGCCGTCCGTCGAGCCCGTCGACCACGGCGTGGAGCGTCACCGGCGAGCTGTCGCTGTCGCTGTCGAGCAGTGCTGCGAGCCGGTCGATCGCCTCGTGCACGGATCGCAGGTCGGCCTCGAGCCGCTCGGCATCGGAGGCCGCGGTCGACGCGAGCACCGTGCGCCGGGCGTCGAGGTCGTTCCGCTCACGCTCGAGCGCCCGCGTCGCGGTGTCGTGCGCCGTCCGCTCGCGCTCGTGCTCCAGCACCAGCGCCGCGGCGTCGTGCGCCGCTCGGACCCGCTCGTCGGCGGCCACCGCCATGGTGTCGAGGGCGACCGTGTCGACGGCGCCGACGACGTCGGTCAGTCGGAGGTGCTCGGCGCGCTCGACGGCCAGGTCGGCCGCGGCGTCGGCGAGCTGCTGGTCGGCCAGACGCGTGGCGTCGCCCGCGGACTCCACCGCCTGGATCGTCGGGTGGTCGTCCTGTGGCGCGGCCACCGACGGGTGCGCCGTCGATCCGCACACCGGGCAGGGGTCGCCGGGGGTCAGCGCGGCACCGAGCTCTCCGGCGAGTCCGGCGATCCGCCGCTCGCGCAGGGAGCGTTCGGCGTCGAGCGCCTCGGTGGCCCGACGGCGGGCATCGGCCACGATGCGTTCGGCACCGGCGACCCGCTGTTCGGCGCGGTCGCGGGCGGCCAGGTCGGCGCGGAGCGACTGCACCCGGGTGACCTCGTGCGCGGCGGCGTCGGCGCCGGCAGCGGTCGTCGAGGCGGTCCGGGCGGCCTCGACGATCCGGGCTCGTTCCGTCGGCCGGGCCTCGAGCGCGGTGTCGAGGGCGGCGAGGTCGTCGGTGAGGCGCGATGCGGTCGCGGTGGCCTCGGCGATGGCGGTGCGCCTGGTGTCTGCCTCGGCCTCGACCGCGACGAGGTGCCGGACGTCGGACAGGGCGTCGGTCAGCGAGTCGCGGCGCCGGGCGACCTGCTGTGCGTCGACGGCGCCGAGTGCGTGCTGCTCGCGCAACCGGGCGGCTGCCGCGGCGGTGTCGTCCGCCCGGACGGTTGCGGCGTCGAGGCCGTCGGCCACCGCGGCGACCCGGGCGGCGCGCTCGGCCGTCGCGACCGCGGCCCGTGCCTGCTCGATCGCCGGGGCGTCGTCGTCGAGGAGCGCCTGTCGCCGCAGCAGCCCCGCTCGCCGCTCCAGGGCGGCCGCACGGGCCGTCACCGATCGTTCGTGTTCGGTCGCCGCCGTCGCAGCGGCAGCCGCAGCCGTCCGGGCCGCCCCGGCGGCGTCGGCCGTCGCGCGGAGGGACGCCACCGTGCCGGGGACGACGGACTCGTCGGCGTCGGCGAGGTCGGCCGCCTGCGCGAACCGGGCCAGGGCCTCGCGGACGCGGTCGTCGGCCCCCTCGACCTCGGCCTGCACTGCCCGGCGGCGAGCGGCGAGCTCGTCGGCGGTGCGGTCGTAGACCTGGGTGCCGAACAGCGACTGCAGGAGCTTCCGGCGGTCTTCCCCCGGGGAGCGGAGGAACCGTGCGAACTCGCCCTGCGGCAGCACCACGGTCTGCAGGAACTGCGCGCGGTCGAGCCCGACGATCCGGGCGATCTCGACCCCGACCTCGGGGATGCGGGACGACATGGGTTCGCCGGCGACGTCGGTCGGCGCGGCGAGCCGGAACAGCTGCACCGACGCCTGCTGCTTCACCGTGCCGGTCCCCCGCTGCTTCGGGCGGTCGTACTGCGGGGTGCGCCGGACCCGGTACGTGCCAGCACCGGTCTCGAACACGAGCTCGACGAACGGTTCGACCGCGGGGTCGGCGTGCTGGCTGTGCAGCCGGTCGGAGCTGGCGTCGGATCCGGCGAGTCCGCCGTACAGGGCGAACACGACGGCGTCGATGATCGTCGACTTGCCGGAACCGGTCGGCCCCTCGAGCAGGAAGACCCCGGACGCGGCCAGCGCCGCGAAGTCGATGGTCACGAGGTCGGGGTAGGGCCCGATGGCGCGCAGATCGAGTCGGTGCAGGTACATCAGCGGTCCCCCTCACGCTGCAGGGCGAGCACCGCGGCCTCGTACGCCTCGGTCAGCACCGCCCGTTCGTCGTCGTCGGGCAGCCCGCCGGTGGCGAAGGCCACGAAGTCGCCGGCGACCTCGACCGGGTCGGACGTCGCGGTGACGGCCCGCGCGGCGGTGGCGGCCGGCCGGTCCGCCGGTTCGTGCGTGATCGCCAGGGCGTGCGGGAAGTGGTCCTTCACGCGGGCGTACATGCGTTCCGGGTGCACGGTGTCGGTCACCGCGACGCGGACCCAGGCGTCGGCATCGGCCCGGAACTCCCCGGACTCGATGGCGTCGATGCGGCCCCGCACGTCGACGAGCCGCCGCGGCACCGGGGTCGGTACGAGCTCGACGGTGACGGCACCCGCCGCGTCGAGGTCGGCGATGGTCACGGACTTCCGCTGGTGCCGCTCGCCGAACGAGAACGCCAGCGGCGACCCGGCGTACCGGATCCGGCCGTCGTCGCCGACGCGCTGCGGGCCGTGCAGGTGCCCGAGGGCGACGTAGTCGAACCCGTCGAACACCGACTCGGCCACGCGGTCGACCCCGCCGACGCGGATGTCCTGCTCGCTGTCGCTCGGGTCGGCACCGCCGACGAAGGCGTGCGCGACGACGACGCTGCGGGTGTCGGCCCGCGTCGCGAGGTCGGCGCGGATCCGTTCGGTGGCGGCGTGCACGACGGCGTGGTGTGAGCGAGCGAGGGGTTCGTCGGGGACCGCGGCCAGGGCGTACCGCGTGAGGTCGGGGTGCAGGTACGGGATGCCGTACACGGCCACCGGGCCGTCGTCGTCGGGCACGAGCACCGGATCGGCCACGTGGGCGGGCTCGGCGAGGATGCGGACGCGCTGCCCCATCACGCCGGCACCGAAGCCGAGCCGCGCGGCGGAGTCGTGGTTGCCCGGGGTGAGCACCACCGTCGTGGTCTCGGCGAGGCGCTCCAGCACGCGGGAGAGCATGCGGACGGCGTCCACCGGCGGGATCGCACGGTCGTAGACGTCGCCGGCGATGACGACGAGGTCGACCGCGCGCTCGCGGGCGAGGTCGACGAGCCAGTCGGTGAAGGCTGCCTGGTGCTCGAGCAGGTCGGCACCCAGCAGTGTGCGGCCGAGGTGCCAGTCGCCGGTGTGCAGGATGCGCATGCGGCCACGGTAACGCCGGCCGGGGACATCTCCGGACACCTCGCGGTGCCCTGTGGAGGACTCAGGCGGTCGCGCAGCTGGCGGACGCCAGGCCCAGCACCGAGACGACCCGGACCCTGACCGTCGGTGTGCTCGTCGCCGTCCAGTTGTTGCCGAGGTTCGTGCGGAGGCGCAGCGTGTAGGTGGTGCCGAGGTTCAGGAGTCCGGCGCCCCCGTAGACCATCGAACGGGCACCGACGGTGGTCGTGCTGGCCACCTGCGTCGTCCCGTTCATCAGGTCGAACGACACCGGCACGGTCGCGCCGTTGTCGTAGGTCCAGGCGATCGTCACCGTGTTCGACCCGGCCGGGGCGCAGGTCAGGGTGGGGACACCGGTCGCCGTGCCCGCCGTGAAGGTCGCGGTCGGTGCGACGGTGGTCCGTGACCACGGGGCCGCGTCCGCCGCTCCGGGCAGCAGGACGCCGGCGGCCGCCGCGAGCACGAGCACCGCGGCGCCGCCGCCGACGCGGCGGAGCCGCCGCCTGCGACGCGCTCGTCGACGCAGCGCGCGACGGGTGAGGACGCTGGACGCAGCGGTCGGGAGGCCCGTGGCGGCGCCGTCCCGCGCCTCCAGGCCGTCGTCCGTACCGTCCACCGGACCGGTGGCGTCGTCCGGGCCAGCCCCGTCGTCCGGACGACCGGCGGCGGCGCCGGTGTCGTCGGCCTCGACGAGTCGCCGGAGCGACCCGTCGATCGTGCAGAGCGCGAGCACCGCGGTCAGGCCGAGCGCGAGCATCGCGACCAGGCCCCACTCCCCCGCGCTGATCCAGCGGATCGGTGTCCCGATGAACGGGATGCGCAGGAAGGCGATGCCGTGCACGGCCGAGCGCTCGATCGGTGTGGAGTCCTGCTGGGGGTTGGCGTCGCCCTTCGTGACCATGGTGCCGCCGGGGCCGTCCTCGACGTACCGGTGCATGCGCAGGTGGTCCGCCTGGTCCGGGTCGTCGGCCAGCAGGACCTTGCCCGTCGCGATCTCGCCCGAGCCGACCGGGCGCGAGACGACCACGTCGCCGGGGACGATCCGCGGCTCCATCGAACCGGTCATCACGGTGGTCGGCTGCCACCCGATGAGCGCCGGCGCGGCCGCCCAGAGCGCGAGGCCGAGCAGCGTCGCGACCACGCCCCGGGCGAGGGTGGCGACGACGACGCGCCCCCAGTCGACGGCGTCACGGACCGCTGCGTGCGGTGCGGGACCACCGTGCACTGCGATGCTGCTCATGACTGCCTTCGACCGGGGGCGCGTTGCGGGGAGGGAACGGACGGGGCTGGTTCGGCCCCGGTCCCGGCTCAGCTGTTCTGGGCCTCCCAGGTGAAGCCGAGGGCTGCGGTGCCGCCCTGCACGGTGTTCGGCGCGGTGCTCGAGACCGTGTAGGTGACGCGGTAGACGCGCGTCTCGGACGCGGTGCCGGTCGGGGCCCAGGTGCCGACGCCGGTCGCGTAGTTGGTCGAGGCGGCGCCGAAGCCCGCGACGGTGCCGCTGTAGAGCGAGCCGCCGGTGGCGGCCGGGGTGAAGCCGGAGCAGGAGCCGAAGCCGCCGCCGGTGCCCTGCTCGACGGTCAGGTTGACGTTCGCCGCCAGGTCCTTCGTGGTCGAGACGTTCGTGCCGTAGAGCTTCACGGCCGAGGGCAGTGAACCGGTCGAGGTCACCGCGATGCAGTTCGCACCGGTCGAGCCGGGCTTCAGGTTGTTCGCCGTGAACAGCGCGGTGTTGTTGTCGTCGTCGGACAGGGCGACACTGCCGGCCGTCCAGTTGTTCGTCGGGTTGACGGTGGTCGAGGAGAAGGCCGCGTACGAGGCCGTCGAGACGACGACCCCCGAGGCGACGAGGGCAGCGGGGATGGCGATCCAGGCGGCGAGGCGGGCAGCACGAGGCGTGACACGAGACATGGTTGGACTCCGTGAGGAAGAGGTCTGATCGGTGGTTCGGACGGGCCCGCGGTGGTTGGTCGCGCTACGTGCCGAGGTGGTACGACGATCAAGCTACTTGGCCCTCGAGCAGCTCACAAGACCTGAGATGTCCCCACTGATGGGGGTATCTTGACGAGTGAGTTACTTGTTGACTGAAGTTCCCACCCTGTACCCGAGAAGAGCTCCCATGACGGACACCGACCCGGTCGTCCTCCCCCCGCACGCACCCGCCGTCCCCGCGGCACGCGTCGCCCCCACCACGCCGCCGGCACCGATGTCGCCCGACGTCACTGCGCTCGACCCCGTCACCGCCGACACGGACCCCGACGCCGACCTGCCGCGACTGCTCACCGCCTTCCGCGTGCTCCAGATGCAGCACGCGCGCGTCCTGCACCACGAGAGCACGGTCCGCGCACTGAACGCCACGGACACCCGGTTCGTGTTCTTCCTCAGCGCCGCCGGCGGCCACGGCGTCACCCCGAAGCAGGCCGGCGAGTACCTCGAACTCACGACCGGCGCGATGACGTCGCTGATCGACCGGCTCGAGAAGCACGGACACCTGGAGCGTCGCCCGAACCCCGAGGACCGCCGGAGCGTGCTGCTGCACCTCACGCCGTCGGGCACGGCGGTCGCCCGCGAGGTCGGCGCCGTCTACTCCGACGCGTTCCGGCAGGTCGTCGCACCGTCCGACCGCGCCGTGGTCGCCGCCGCGTTCGAGGGGCTCGGTGCCGCCCTGGAGCGCCACCACCGCAGCGCCGCCGTGTGACAGCCGGTGTCACGGCCCGCGCGTAGCGTGAGCGCCATGACCCCCTCTGAACTCCTCACCGAAGCGTTCTCCCGCGTCCCCGAGACGGTCGAGCGGGCCGTCGACGGGCTCTCCGAAGACCAGCTCGCGGCACGACCGGCCGCCGGGGCGAACACCCTCGCGTGGCTCGCGTGGCACATCGCCCGCGGCCAGGACGTGCAGATCGCCGACCTCGCCGGCTCCGAACAGGTCTGGACGGCGGACGGCTGGTACGACCGGTTCGGGCTGCCGTTCCCGGCCGAGGCGCTCGGCTACGGCATGTCCCGCGACGACGTCGGTCGGGTGCGGGCCTCCGCCGAGCTGCTCACCGGGTACCTGCGCGCCGTGCACGAGCGCACCGTCGCGTACCTCGGCACGCTCGGCCCGGACGACCTCGACCCCGTCGTCGACGACGCGTGGGACCCGCCCGTCACGGCCGGCGCGCGACTCGTGAGCATCCTGGACGACTGCACGCAGCACGCCGGACAGGCGGGCTTCGTACGCGGGCTGCTGTTCTTCAACCGCTGAGCGCGGAGACGCGCGCGGTCGCGCGTCCGGTGAGCAGAAGACGACGAGTCTGCCGCGGCGACCCGACGTCTTCTGCTCACTCGACGACGGACGGGAGGCCCGGTACCAGCTGGTACCGGGCCTCCCGTCCGTCGTGTGGTCGCGACTAGCGCGCGGCGAGCTCCGACACGATGCCGTCACCGGGTGCGGCCTGCACCAGGTCCGCCTCGATCTCGGCGCGCTCGAGGATGCCCTCGATCTTGCGGATGCGGCCACGCGGGACGATCGTCACGACCGTGCCCTCCTTGCCGGCACGACCCGTGCGGCCGGAGCGGTGCATGTACGCCTTGTAGTCGTCCGGGGCGTCGGCCTGCACGACGAGCGAGACGTCGTCGACGTGGATGCCGCGGGCGGCGACGTCGGTGGCGACGAGCACGTTCACCCGGCCGCTGGTGAGCAGCTGCAGGTTGCGCGTGCGGCGCGACTGGTTCAGGTCACCGTGGAGCGAGGTCGCGCGGATGCCGGCGTCCTCGAACTGGTCGGCCAGGCGCTCGGCGTAGGCGCGGGTCCGGGCGAAGACGATCGTCTTGCCGTCGCCGGCGACCAGTTCCTCGAGGAGACGGTCCTTCTCGCGCTGCTCGACCACGAGGACACGGTGGTCGATGGTCGAGGACGCCTGGTCCTCACCCGCGACCTCGTGCACGCTCGGCTCGTGCAGGAACTGCTCGACGAGCGCCGCGACCTGGGTGTCGAGCGTCGCGCTGAACAGCAGCTTCTGCGCGCGGTTGCCCTGCGGGGTGACCTCGGCCGTGGCGGAGAGGATCTCCTGCACCGGCTCGAGGAACCCGAGGTCGCACATGTGGTCGGCCTCGTCGAGCACGGAGATGATGACCTCGCTGAGGTCGAGCTTCCCCTTGTTCATGAGGTCCTGCACACGACCGGGGGTGCCGACGATGATGTCGACGCCGCGCTCCAGCGCGCCCTCCTGACGGCCGTAGGGGACGCCGCCGTAGATCTGCGTCGTGAACAGGCCGACCGAGCGGGCGATCGGCTGCACCGTGCGGTCGATCTGCAGGGCGAGCTCACGGGTCGGCGCGAGGATGAGCGCACGCGGGGCGCGGCCCATCTTGCGCTTGGTGCCGCCGCCGTGCTCCATGAGCTTCTCGACCAGGGGCGCGCCGAAGGCGATGGTCTTGCCGGAGCCGGTGCGGCCACGGCCGAGGACGTCCTTGCCGGCGAGCACGTCGGGGATCGTCGCCGCCTGGATCGGGAACGGGCTCGAGGCGCCGAGCTCCTGCAGGGCGCGGGAGATGTTGCCGCCGATGCCCAGGTCGCCGAAGGTCACGCCCTCGACGTCGGCCGCGATGGTGGCCTCGGCCTGCAGCTTCTCGAGCTTGACGTCGTCGGCGGGCACGAACTTGCCGCGCTCGGGCTCGTCGAACGAGCGGCGCGGGGTGCGGTCGCTGCGGTCGTCGCGGTCGAACTTCCGCGGGGCGCGGTCGTCGCGGTCGAACTTGCGCGGGGCGCGGTCGTCACGGTCGAAGCTGCGACGGGGACGGTCGTCGTTGTCACGACGGGGCGCACGGTCGTCGCGGTTGAACGAACGAGGAGCGCGGTCGTCGCGGTCGAACTTGCGCGGAGCGCGGTCATCACGGTCGAAGCTGCGACGGGGACGGTCGTCGTTGTCACGACGGGGCGCACGGTCGTCACGGTCGAACGAGCGACGGGGACGGTCGTCGTTGTCACGACGCGGGGCACGGTCATCACGGTTGAAGCTGCGCGGGGCGCGGTCGTCGCGGTCGAAGCGACGCGGACGGTCGTCGTTGTCGCGACGGGGCGCACGGTCGTCACGGTTGAAGCTGCGCGGTGCACGGTCGTCGCGGTCGAAGCGACGGGGACGGTCGTCGTTGTCGCGACGGGGGGCACGGTCGTCACGGTTGAACGACCGCGGAGCGCGGTCATCGCGGTCGAACGAACGACGGGGACGGTCGTCGTTGTCACGACGGGGCGCACGGTCGTCACGATCGAAGCGACGCGGGGCACGGTCGTCACGGTTGAAGCCGCGACCACCACGGTCGTCGCGGTCGGGTCGACGCTGGCCGCCACTGTCACGCGGCTCCCAGTTCGGACGGGCCGGACGCTCGCCCTGCGACGCGCGACCGCGACGCTCCTCGGCGTCCCAGCGCTGCTTCTGGCGCGGCTGCGACGAGTCGGCGGCGCGGAACCCGCGGTGCTTGCTGCTGCGGGCGGCGGGGGTGCCGTTCGGGTGGCGGACGCGGTCGGAGGCGCGGTTGTCCGCGCCGCCCTTGTTGTACGGGGCCATGGCTGCTTTCTCGGGTGCGCAACGTACCGCAGCGCCCGACAGCGACATCGGCGGGGGCTGCTTGCGGAGAGGGGGTTCATCCCGTCGCGAGTCGACGTGATTCCAGCCCTCGAGCAACACACACCCAGCAGAATTTCCGTGATCACAATGTCACGACGTCGAAGGCCGACCGAGCGAGTCTACGCGAGCCGGTGCCCTGACGCCAGCCCCACGCGGTCCGGTGGCGGCGTGCCGGGCGCGGGACGGGCCTCCATGTCGGGGGTCGCGCGCTCAGGACTCCGCGAGCCGCCGACGCTGCTCGGCGACGTCGAAGTCCGCCTTCGGCCACGACAGGTGCATGTCCTCCAGCGCCCGGAGCAGGAGCTGCTGCACGGCGAGGCGGGCGTACCACTTGCGGTTCGCAGGGACGACGTACCAGGGCGCCTGGGGGGTCGACGTGCGGTCGAGGGCGATCTGGTACGCCTGCTGGTAGCGGTCCCAGAGCAGGCGGTCGTCGATGTCGCCCGGGTTGAACTTCCAGTGCTTGTCGGGGCGGTCGAGCCGGTCGCCGAGACGCTCGCGCTGCTCGTCCTTCGAGATGTGCAGCATCACCTTGACGATGGTCGTGCCGGCGGCGGCGAGGCCGTCCTCGAAGGCGGTGATCGCGCCGTACCGGCGTTCGATCTCGTCCGGCGCGGCGAGCCCGCGGACCCGCTGGGCGAGCACGTCCTCGTAGTGCGAGCGGTCGAACACGCCGAGCTGCCCGGCTGCCGGCAGCTGCTTCTCGATGCGCCAGAGGAAGTCGTGCTCGCGCTCCTCGGCCGTCGGGGCCTTGAAGCCGGCGTAGTGCACGCCGTTCGGGTCGACCGCACCGACGACGTGCGAGACGATGCCGCCCTTGCCCGCGGTGTCCATCGCCTGCAGCACGAGCAGCACCCGGCGCTCGTCACCGGCGGTCGACGCCGCGTACAGGCGCTCCTGCAGGGCGGCGAGACGCGAGGCGCCGGCGGCGAGGGCCTCGAGGCCGTCGATCTTTCGGCCGGGGAAGCCCGGGGTGCCGTCCGGGTCCACCTGGTCGAGGCGGAACCCGGGTTCGACGCGGAGCAGTGGTTCGGGATCGGCGTTCCAGGCCTTGCGATTGCTCACGTGTCCTCCTGCGGTGCTCCGGTCGGCGGCTGCCGTGCTCATCCTCGCACTGCCGTCCTCCGCTCGGGTGACGTGGGCGGTCGCCGGGGCGGCTAGCGTGGACGTGATGAAGTCCGGCCGCCGCTCAGTGCTCGCGCTCGTCGCCGCGGTCGTGGCGCTCGGCGCGATGGCGTCCTGCAGCACGGACCCGGTCGGCGACGAGAACGCCACCGTGACCGCGGACAGCGTCATCTACCCGCTGTCGCTGCGGTACCACGGCATCGACGTGGTGGCCGACGTGCCCTACGGCACCGACCCGCTGCAGCGCCTCGACGTGTGCCTGCCCGCCGACAGCGACCCCGCGACGACGGCGACGCCCACTGCGACGCCGTCAGCCTCGGCCACCGCCGACCCCGATGCCGAAGCGGTCGAGGCCACCACCGGACGCCCGGCGGTCCTGATGATCCACGGCGGCAGCTGGTCGCACGGCGACAAGGCGACGGCCGCGTACCGGTCCGTGTGCAAGTACCTGGCGTCCGAGGGCTTCGTGACGTTCAACGTCGACTACCGCCTGGCCCCGACGGATCCGTTCCCGGCCGGGCTCGACGACGTCCGCCGTGCGCTCGACTACGTGTTCCGTCCCGCGACGCTCGAGACCTACGACGTCGACTCCCAGCGTGTGGGCGTGTTCGGCGGGAGCGCCGGCGGCAACCTCGCCGCGATGCTCGCCGTCACCGACCACGACTCCGCCGCGTACGCCGACGGCGACCGGATCCGTGCCGTGGTCGACCTCAGCGGGCCGACGAACCTGACCACCCGGTCCACCGAGCCCGACGGGGTGTCCGCGGCCTTCCAGCGCAAGCAGCTGCTCTACCTCGGGTGCCGGTCGTACGCCAGGTGTCCGGCGGCCACGCGGGCGTCGCCCGAGTTCCACGTCACTTCGGACACCGCGCCGTTCTTCATCGGGCACTCCACCGACGAGTTCATCCCGATGTGGGAGTCGCAGGAGTTCGCCGCGACGCTCCGGTCCCACGACGTCCCGGTGACGTTCGTGGCGGTCGAGGGCACGGCGCACTCGATCGCCCAGCTCGACGAGGCGATGAGCCGCCGCGTGGTCACGTTCCTGCGGACGCAGCTGGGCTGACCGCGCCGGCCGACCGGCCGACCGCGCAGGGCGTCCGACCGCGTGCCCCGGGTGGGTGCCACCCGGAGTCGGGACTGCCGCTGCCGACCCCCTGGCCGCAGACTTCGGGGGTGACCGACACCTCGACCCGCCCTGCCCGCGCCGCTGCGACCCGCTGGGACCGCCCTGCGCTGCAGACGTTCGGGGAGCTGCTGCTCGGGCTGTCGTTCGTCGCCGCGGTGTCGTTCGGCGGGTACGCCTCGGTCACCGGACAGCTGGCCGTCGTGTCGCAGGTCGCCGCCGTGGTGTTCCTCGTGACGCTGACCCTCGTGCTCGTGTCGTGGTTCCGGGCCGTCGAGCGCGAGGAGCGGACCGAGCGCGTCGTCGTCTCGCCCCTCGCGGCGATCGACGCCGAGTACCGCCGCTAGGCAGCGCTGCCGGAACGCGCCGCTCGTCGCCGCTGTCGTTCCTGCCGGAGTTCCACGCGTTCCTGGCGTCGCTCAGCGCGCGCCTGCTTCCGGGTCTTGCCCGCGGCGATCCGGTCGTCGTTGCGCTCGCGAGCCCGCTCGACCACGAAGTACAGCGCCGGCAGCACCACGAGCGTCAGCAGCGTCGAGGACACCAGGCCACCGATCACGACCAGTGCCAGCGGCTGCGAGATGAAGCCGGACTTGCCGGTCAGCCCGATCGCCATCGGCAGCAGCGCGAAGATCGTCGCCATCGCCGTCATCAGGATCGGACGGAGGCGTCGTGTGGCGCCCTCGATCAACGCCTCGCGCACCCGCAACCCGCGCCGTCGGTACTGGTTGACGAGGTCGATGAGCACGATCGCGTTCGTCACGACGATGCCGACGAGCATGAGCAGACCGATCAGCGACGCGACACCGATCGGGACGCCCGACGCGATCTGCAGCAGGATCGCGCCCGTCGCCGCGAACGGCACCGACACGAGCAGCAGCAGCGGCTGGAGCAGGCTCCGGAACGTCGCGACCATGATCACGTAGACGATCAGCACGGCGACCAGCACCGCGAGCCCGAGCTGCGAGAACGCCGACGACTGGCTGGCGGCGACGCCACCGATCGAGGCGGTCGCACCCTTCGGCAGGTCGAGCTCGTCGACGGCGGTCGTGACGGACTGCACGGCCGCACCGAGGTTCGTGGCGTCCGGCGTCACGGTGATCGTGGCGGTGCGGGCCGCGTTCGTCGTGGTGACGGTGGTGGGGCCCTCGGACTCCTCGACCGTGGCGACGTCGGACAGCGGGACCGTTCCGGTGCTCGTCGGCACGTCGAGGGCACGGAGCGCGGCGATGGTGGTCGGCGGCTCCGGGTCGGCGATGTAGACGTCGAGCGTCGCGTCGTCGATCTCGATGCTGCCGGTGTCCCGCGGCGAGACCGCGGCGGCGACGAGGCCACCCACCTGGGTCTCGGTGAGGCCGAGTGACGCTGCCTCCTGGCGGTCGACCCGGACGGCGAGGAACGGTTCTGCCGCGGACAGGTTGCTCGTGGCGCCCGTGGTGTCCGGGACCGACTGCATGGTCTGCAGCACCTGGCGCGACGCCGTCTCGAGCTGCGACTGGGTCGGCGCGGTCACGTCGACCTCGATGTCGCTGCTGCCGCCGAACCCGCCGCCGGAGGACGCGATGGTGACCTCGCCGACGTCCTTGATCTTCCCGATCGACTTCCGCGCGTCGGCCTGGATCGTGGGCTGGTCGGCCTCGGCGTCGGTCGTGACGGCGTACTGCACCGAGGCGCTGCCGCCCCCGCCGAACGCCGCCTGGATCGACTGGCCGCTCGTGCCGATGGTGGTCTGCACGGTCTCGACGCCGTCGACGTCCTGCAGTGCCCGCTCGACCTTGCGTGCGGACTCGGACTGGACGGCGAGGCTCGAACCGGCCTTCAGGTCCTGCGTGACCGTGAACGTGTTCTGCCCCGAGTCGCCGAGGTAGTTCGTGGTGACGAACGGCAGCGTGGCGACCGTTCCGCCGAGCACGATCACGGCGAGCAGGATGACGACGACCGGCTTGCGGACGACCCACCGGAGCACCGGCAGGTAGACGCGTCGCAGGCGGTCGACCCGGCCGGCGTCGTGCAGGTCCGCGGCGGAGGCGAGCGCACCCTCCGAGCGGTCGCCTTCGTGCCCGCGCTCGGCATCGATCGCCGACGGTGCCGCTTCCGCGTCCGTGGGCGCTTCCGCTGCCGCCGTCGCGTCGCCCGGCTTCGCCTTCGGCGGGCGCAGCCACCAGTACGCCAGCACCGGCACGATGGTGAGCGAGACGAACAGCGACGCGACGAGCGCCAGGGTGACCGTCACGGCGAACGGTCGGAACAGCTCCCCCACGAGTTCTGCGACGAAGGCGACCGGCAGGAACACCGCGACGGTGGTCAGGGTCGAGGCGGTGACCGCTCCGGCGACCTCGCGAACGGCGTCCCGCACGGCCTGGCCGCGGTCGACGCCGGGGAGCATGTGCCGCTTGATGTTCTCGATGACGACGATGGAGTCGTCGACCACGCGGCCGATCGCGATCGTCAGGGCCGCCAGCGTGATGATGTTGAGCGTGTACCCGGCGGCGCGCATGCCGATCGCCGCGAGGAGCACCGACGTCGGGATCGAGATCGCGGTGACGAGCGTGGAGCGCCACGACAGCAGGAACACCAGGATGACGAGCACCGCGAAGGCGAGCCCGAGCAGGCCCTCTTCGGCCAAGGAGTCGATGGACTGCTGGATGTAGGGCGCCTGGTCGAAGACGACGGTGAAGCGGGGGTCGCCCTCGATCTTGTCCTCGATGCCAGGCAGGGCGTCGCGGACGGTGTTCGAGACGTCGACGGTGTTGGCTTCCTGCGTCTTCGTGATCGAGATCGTCAGCGCCTGCTGCCCGTCCACGCGGCTGATCGAGGTGCGCGGCGACTCGGTGATGGCGACCTTCGCGACGTCGCCCAGGGTGGTGTCCGTCGGCGTGGCCGCGGTCGTCGACCCGCCCGTCGCGGCGTCACCCGTGGGAGCGGTGCCGGTCGCACCCGTGCCGGTCGCGCCCGTGCCGGTCCCGGTCGCACCGGCGCCGGTTGCCCCCGTGCCGGTCGCACCCGCAGCCGTGCCGTCACCGGACGAGGCCGTCCCGTCTGCGCCGGCGGCACCCGACCCGGACCCGGACCCGGACCCGTCCGAACTCGACGAGCTCGTCAGCGGCAGCGCGCGGATGTCCTTGAGCGAAGCGATCCGCTCGCCCGTCTGCACCGACAGGGTCGAGCCGTCCTCGGTGATCGTGCCGCCGGGGATCAGGGTGCCGTTGTCGTCGAGCGCGTCCGAGATCGCCGTCTGGCTGAGGCCGCGGGCGGCGAGCTCGTCCTGGTCCGGCGTGATGACGACGCGACGACCCGGGTTGCCGAAGACGTCCGCCTGCCGCACACCGTCGAGCTTCTCGAGGTCGGGGATCGCCGAGGCCTGCAGCCGGTCGACGAGCTGTTCCTGGTTGCCGGACGCCGAGACCGCGACCTGCAGCACCGGCAGGTCGTCGAAGGACCCGGTGACGATCTGCGTCTGCACCGAGTCGGGCAGCGACAGCGCGTTCACCGCGGTCTGGATCTTGTCCTCGGCGCTGGCCAGGTTCGATCCGTACTGGAACGACGCCGACACCACGCTCTGCCCGGTCGACGAGGTCGCACTGGTCGACTCGAGGTCCGGGACGACCTGGATCGCCTGTTCGATCTTGGTCGAGACGTCGTTCGACACGACCTCTGGCGTGGCTCCGGGGTAGGCGCTGACGATCGCGACCTGCGGGAACTCGACGCTGGGGATCAGCTCCTGCTTGAGGCTCGAGAGCGCGATGCCGCCGAAGACCGCGACCACGATCGTGACGAGCGCGATGAGGGCCCGGTTGCGCAGGCTGAAGACCGAGAGGAGGTGCACGTCATCGATCCTCGCAGGACCGACCGACGAACGTTCGGCTGGCAGCCAGAACCCGCCGTCGGATCAGGACGGAGCGGCGAGGACCCGCCGTCGGATCAGGACTGCAGGATCAGAACCCGCCGAGCACCAGGTACGCCCCGAGCACCGCCACCGTGCCGACCACCCCGGTGCCGAGCGCCACCACGCGCCCGACGGGTGAGCGGGTGCCGAGGACCCCGATGCCGAGCAGCACCACGCCGACGATGATCTCGACGGCCCAGGTGACGTGTCCCGTCGTCGCGGCGACCTGCAGCAGCCCGCGGATCCCCTCGCCGACGAGCACCGCGGCCGTCACACCGAACGCCCCCGCGCGCCACCGGGCGTCGCGGGACCGCACCGCCACGGCGACCGCTCCGGCCAGCAGCCCGGCCGGCACCCCGAGCAGCACCCAGGGGTTCGTGATCGACAGCACGTCGGGGAACCCGCGCAGGACCGTCGTGGCCCAGTACCCGACGTGCATGAGCTCGAGGAGCACGACGCCGAGCACCATCGCCAGCGGCAGGGCGACCCGGCCCCCTCGTGCTCCGGCGACCAGGCACAGCAGCGCGGCGACGAGGAACCACGGCCCGGCCGAGTTCGACACGGAGGCGAGTGCGGGCACGGCCTGCCCGAACGAGGTCAGGACGCCCGCCAGGAACGCCCCGCTGAGCGCGATGGTGACCCGCACCACGGCGGGGACCGCCGCGGGCGGCTCGACGGGCGTCGGCACAGCGGAACGGGTTCCGGCGGACAGGGTCGCGTTCATGGCACCAGCCTCGCCGGACCCCGCCGGAGCCGCATCACCCCGAGGAGCGAGAACCCCCGACCCGACCTCACCCCAGAGGATGACGCCGAGCCCCGGCGGACGACCCCGAGCCCCGCAAGACACCGAGCCCCGGACGACGCACCGCTCAGACCACCGCCGCCAACGACCCCCGCACGCCGCTCGTCTCGCCGCCCACCCGCTCCCACGACCGTGACAGCACGTCCACCAACCGCCCCCGGTCCGCCGGGGCCATCGTGAACGGCACCCGCAGGAACCGCTCGAACCCGCCGTCCGGCCCGAACACCCCGCCCGAGGCCAGCACCACACCCTCGGCCCGCGCGGCGAGCACGAGCGCACTCGACACCGGTCGTCCGAGCCCCACCCACGTCGTCAACCCGCCCGCCGGCGCCGGGACGTCCCACTCCGGGAGCCGCGCCCGGAGCGCCCCCACGACCGCGTCGCGACCTTCGCGCAGGGACGCACGTCGCGCCTCCAGGAAGGCCGCCGTGCGCGGGACCAGCTCGCGCACGACCAGCTGGTCGAGCACGGGGGTGCCGAGGTCGCCCGTGGGGCGGGCGAGCAGCAGCCGCTGCAGCAGCGCCGGGTCGGCACGGATCCAGCCGATCCGCAGGCCGCCCCAGAAGACCTTGGCGGCGGAACCGATCATCACGACCGACAACCCCGACGGGTCCGCCGCCGCCAACGGCGGCGACGGCTCCCCGTCGATCCGGAGCTCCCCCATCGTCTCGTCGGCGATCACGACCGTGCCGACCGAGGACGCGACCGACAGCAGGAGCCGGCGGGTCGACGCGGACATGGTCGCACCGGTCGGGTTGTGGAGCTCGGGCATGACGTACGCGACGGAGGGCGCGGTGCGACGCAGCGTCGTCTCGAGCGCGGCGGCGTCCCACCCCGTCCGCGCGTCGACGGGGACGCCGACCAGGCGGCCGCCGGCCTCGCGGAAGGCCTCGTGCGCGTGCGGGTAGGTCGGGGACTCGACGAGCACGGCGTCGCCACGGCGGACGAGCACGCGCGCGAGCAGGGCGATCGCGTGCTGCGCGCCGAGGGTGACGATGACCTGGGCGGGCTCCGTCGGCAGTCCGCGCTCGGTGTATCGCGCGGCGATCGCGGCGCGCAGGCCGGGGTCGCCGACGGTGTCGTAGCCGATCCCGGCGAGCGCCGCGGGCACGTGCCGGACCGCCCGCTCGACCGCCTCGTCGATGCCGGGGGCGGCGTGCAGGGCCGCCTTGCGCAGGTCGAGCAGGTCCCCCTCGACGACTCCGCCCAGGCGTTCGGGGTCGGGCCGCCCGACCAGGTCACGGGGCAGGTGGACCACGCTGCCGGAGCCACGGACGGACACCAGGAACCCGTCGGAGCGCAGGCGGGCGTACGCGTTCGCGACGGTGGTGCGCGAGACGCCGAGGGCTGCGGCCAGTCCGCGCTCGGCCGGCAGCCGGACGCCCTGGGCGACCCGTCCGTCGATGACGAGGACCCGGAGGGCGTCGGCGAGCGCCTCGTAGGCCGGGGCGTCGGTCCCGGCGCGCCAGTCGGTCAGCAGGTGGGAAGCGGCGCGGGCACTGATCAGGACAGGGGGCACGGGTCCACGGTAGCGCGATTGGCTCTCGACGAGCAGGCCAATCTGTCGGGACGATGGCCACATGCCCCGTCGCACCGCTCTCACCCTGCGCTTCGTCCAGCTCTTCGTCGGACTGTTCCTCTACGGCGCCTCGACCGCACTGCAGGTCCGCGCGGTGGTCGGCGTGAGCTCGTGGACCGTGTTGACCCAGGGGCTCGAGAACGTCGTGCCGTGGTCGTTCGGCGTCATCACGGTGGTGTCGAGCGGCGTCATCCTGCTGCTGTGGATCCCGCTCCGCCAGAAGCCGGGCATCGGGACGCTGCTGAACGCCCTGGCGATCGGTCCGAGTGCCGACCTGGTGCTCTGGCTGGTGCCGGAGCCGTCGGGGATCGTCGCCCGGATCGGGCTGTTCGTCGCGGGACTCGTGCTGCTCGCGGTCGCGACGGCGTTCTACATCGGTGCGGGGTTCGGCACGGGCGCGCGAGACGGCCTGATGGTGGGCCTGCACCAGCGGCTCGGCTGGCCGATCTGGCTCGCCCGGACCCTGGTCGAGGTCACCGTGGTGATCGTCGGGTGGATCCTCGGCGGGGACGTCGGTGCCGGCACCGTCATCGCGGCGTTCGCGATCGGCCCGATGGTCCAACCGCTCATGCCGCACTTCCGCCGGTTCCCGTGGAGCCCCGAGCGCACGGCGGCGCCCGCAGCGAACGTCGCCACACCCACACTGGAGGCCCGCCCCACCCCCGCCACGCCCGCTTCGTGAGCAGGAACGGTCGGGTCCACGGCCCCCACCCGACCGTTCCTGCTCACGATCACCCGGCGATCGCGTGCGGCCCCTTGCGGCTCGGTGCAACGCGATATAGCGTGACCTCCACAGACGCGATACATCGCGAGTTCCAGGAGGCAACATGGCGCAGGAGAAGTGGCTCGTCGACGAGCCCAAGGTCATCGACACCGGCATCGTGCGCACCGTGCGTGTCGGCCTCGTCGGCGGGCAGGTGGACGTCGTCGCGCACGACGAACCCACGGCCCGGGTCGAGATCCACAGCGTGTCCGGCAAGCAGATGCTCATCGAGGTCGACGGCGACACCCTCACCGTCGACCACCCCCAGGTCCGGTGGGACGACCCCATCGGGTTCCTGAAGTCCTTCCGCGGCAAGGCCCACGCCGACGTGAGCATCCTGGTCCCCCGCGACGCCGGCATCACGCTCGGTGTCGTCTCGGCCGGTGCGCTGCTGTCCGGTACGAACCGCGGAGCCACCCTCAACACGGTGTCCGGCGACCTGGTCGTCGACGGCGTCGCGGGTGACGTCACGGTCAACGCCGTCTCGGGCGCCACCACGATCCGCGACCTCGACGGCGCGCTCGCGGTGCACACCGTCTCCGGCGACGTCGTGGCCACCGGCGAGATCCCGCGGTTCCAGGCCGACGGCGTCTCGGCCGACGTCGTGCTCGACCTGCACGGGGTCCCCGAGTCCGCCCGCGTCAACACGGTGTCCGGGTCGGTGAGCGTCCGCCTTGCGGACGGCGTCGCCTACAAGTGCACGGTGAACACCGCGACCGGCAAGCTGCAGTTCGACGACGCCGAGATCCGCGGGGTGCGCGGTTCGTACGTCAAGCAGGGCGGCGAACTGTCCGGCCAGTGGCTCGACCTGCGGGTGAACTCCGTCTCCGGCGACATCGCGGTGCTGCACGCCCCGCCGGTCGCCGAGCCGACACCCCCGACGACGACGACCACGCCGCCGACCACACCGACCACCCCGACGAACGAGAGCGAGGTGCCCGAATGAGCCCCGTCTTCGCCCACGGCCACCTGCGCCTCTACCTGCTCGTCCTGCTGGCCGACCACCCCATGCACGGCTACGAGCTCATCCAGGCGCTCGGCGACCGCTTCGGCGGCACCTACGTGCCGAGTGCCGGCACCGTCTACCCCCGGCTCGCCAAGCTCGAGGACGACGGCCTGGTCACGAAGACCGCCGACGGCCGCAAGACCGTCTACGCGATCACGGACGCCGGCCGTGCCGAGCTCGCGGCACGTGCCGACGAGATCGCCACGGTCGAGTCCGGCGTCAGCGACTCGGTGAAGTCGTTGGCCGACGGCGTGCGCGCCTCGGTCGGCGAGGCCATGCGCTCGCTCCGTGCCGACCTGGCCGCAGCCGCCGAGAGCCCGGCGACGGGTTCCGCCGAGGAGCCCGTGTCCGTCCCGTCGGACAGCGCCCGCGCCCTGCGCGAGCTCGAGATGGCCCTGTCGTCGTTCCGGCAGCAGGTGCGTGCGGACCTGCGCCGTCGAGCAACCCGCGGCACGCTCGGTGCGGACACCGTGACGCGTCTGCGTGACGGCCTGGAGGCCCTGCGCAAGTCGCTCTGACGGCCCGCGGCCGACAGGCGGTGGCGACCAGGGCCTCCCGGCCGTCGTCCGCACCGTGTCGCGACCGACGTCACCCCCGGAACCAGGTTCCGGACACAGCACCGTGCAGATGCGCGGTGTGGTGTCCGGAACCTGGTTCCTCAGCGCCCCGCACCCGGCGGATCGGCAGCCGGCAGTCGCGTCGGCGGGAAGCCGGCGAACGCCTCGCCTGCCGTCAGGTCCTCCCCGTGCTCGACGCGCGCCACGGTGGTGCGGACCGCGGCCAGCTGCCGGGCCAGCCGGTCCCGCTCGTGCTCGAGCCACGTCAGGTGTGCCGTAAGCGCCGCGACGTCCTCACCCTCGTCGTCGAGCCGTCGCGCGATCTCCGGCAGCCCGAGTCCGAGCCCGCGCAGCAGCAGGATGCGCTGCAGCCGGACGAGCGCACGGTCGTCGTAGCGCCGCAGCCCACCCGCGCCGACGGCGGTGGCCGGCAGCAGTCCGACGGCCTCGTAGTGCCGAAGGGTCCGACTCGAGACACCGGCGGAACGCGCCACCTCGGTGATGGCGTGGGGAGCTTTCGCAGCTGCGTCACCCGGGCCTGTCGATGCGCTCATGCTGGCGACTGTAATGCTTGACGCTGCGTCAACCGCAAGGGGTGCGCGACACCCAGGGTGGCGCGCCCGCAGCCGACCGGGAATGTGTGGCAGGCGAACCGTGTTGACTCGCGCCCGGAACTGAGTAGGTTTGCCGCTCGTGACGAACGAGATCCGGTCGTTGAAAGCACGACTGATCGGGGATCCCCTCCCCTCTGAGAAGCTCGAAGGACAGCTCCTCCCGAAGCACCTGGCCCTGCCGATCTTCGCGAGTGACCCGCTGTCCTCTGTCGCGTACGCGCCGCAGGAACTCCTGATGATCCTGCTGCTCGGCGGCATGGCCTTCCTGACGTTCGCGCCGTGGGTCGCCGCACTCGTCGTGCTGCTGCTCGTGGTCGTCGTCGCCTCGTACCGGCAGCTCATCAAGGCGTACCCGTCGGGTGGTGGCGACTACGAGGTGGCGCACCGGAACCTCGGTGAGAAGGCCGGGCTGGTCGTCGCGAGTGCACTGCTCGTCGACTACGTGATGACGGTGGCCGTGTCGGTCGCCTCCGGTGTCGACAACATCATCTCGGCGCTCCCGATGCTCGACCACTTCCGCGTCGAGCTCGCCCTGCTGTTCGTCGTGCTGCTCGCCGCCGCGAACCTGCGGGGGGTGCGGGAGTCGAGCAAGGCCTTCGCGATCCCGACCTACCTGTTCGTGGCGAGCGTCTTCGTGATGGTCGTCACCGGGCTCGTCCGGGTCGCCGCCGGCAACGCCCCGGTCGCCGAGTCCGCGGCGTACACCGTGCAGAACGTCGAGCACACCACGCAGGCGGCGTTCATCCTGCTGCTCCTCCGCGCGTTCGCCTCGGGCTGCTCGGCGCTGACCGGCGTGGAGGCCATCGCGAACGGCGTGCAGGCGTTCCGCCGGCCGAAGATCAAGAACGCGCAGGCCACCCTGGTCGCGATGGGCGGCATCGCGATCGTCCTCTTCATCGGGCTCATCACCCTGGCGCTCGTGTCGCACGTGCACTACGCCGAGCGGGCCTGCGACCTGCAGGGCTTCGCGAACTGTGCGACCACGCCGCAGCGCTCGCTCATCGCGCAGATCGCGGCCGCGACGTTCGGCAACAACTCGGTGCTGTTCTTCGTGATCCAGGCGACCACGGCGGCGGTCCTGCTCCTCGCGGCGAACACGGCCTTCAACGGGTTCCCGCTGCTCGGCTCGATCCTGGCGCGCGACTCCTACGCCCCGAAGGCGCTCTCGACCCGCGGCGACCGGCTCATCTACTCGAACGGCGTCATCGTCCTGGCCCTCGTCGCCGCGGCGCTGCTCGTGGTCTACCGGGCGAACGTCACGAGCCTCATCCAGCTCTACATCATCGGTGTCTTCGTGTCGTTCACGCTCGGACAGACGGGCATGGTCGTGCACTGGACACGACTGCTCCGGGCCGATCGAGACCGGGACGGGGCGCCCGCCGCAGACGGCGAGCCACCCGTGAACCGCGGGCAGGTCGTCCGCTCCCGCACGATCAACGCGATCGGCGCCACCTTCACCCTCGTGGTGCTCGTCATCGTCACGATCACGAAGTTCACCCACGGCGCCTGGCTGGTCTTCCTGATCATGCCGGTGCTGTACGTGCTCATGCTCGGCGTGAACCGCTACTACCGCGACGTCTCGCACGAGATCGAGGCCGACGTCGAGACGAAGTTCGGCGCCACCGGCGACCACGCGATCGTCCTGGTGAACAAGCTGCAGAAGCCCGTGCTCAAGGCGCTCGACTACGCGGTCGCCGCCGAGCACGCGAGCATCGAGGCGGTGCACGTCGCGATCGACGACACCGAGTCCCAGCGCCTGCGCGACCAGTGGGCGGAGTACGGCATCCAGGTGCCCCTGACGATCGTGCCGAGCCCGTACCGCGACATCTCGATGCCCCTGATCAAGTACATCAAGGCGCACCGGAACGAGCACGGCTCCGAGGTCGTCACCGTCTACACCCCGATCTTCATCGTCGGGCACTGGTGGGAGGGCCTGCTCCACAACCACCGCGGCCGCCGCATCCGCAAGAAGCTGCTGCTCGTGCACGGCGTCACCGTGGCGCTGGTGCCGTGGCTGCTCGACTCGTCCGAGCTGCTCTACGGCCGCCGTTCCCGCCCGCTGCCCGGCCAGGAGCGCCGCGGCGAGCCCGTGCGACCCCCGCTCCGCCGCCCCGCGCAGCCCGGTTCGTCGGCCGAGGCCGCGGCCTCGGCTTCGGCTTCGGACCGCCTGCTCCGCTCCGCCGAGCGCAACAGCATCCAGCCGCGCCGCGCGACCCGTCCGGCCGGCCCCGCCGAGGGCGTCGACCCCGCGCTCTGCACGGGCGAGATCCACGCACTCGTGCCCTCCCCGCCGCGAGGGGGAGCCGACGAGTCGTAGCATGTGGCCCCATGACCATCAGTGACCTGCGGACGTTCGCCACGTTCGACGGACACGGCGGCAAGGTCTCGAAGCGCGTCGAGGTGCTCGACCACGAACCGCCGGCCGGCAGCCCGCTCGAAGGACTCGTCGCCGTGCGCGGCGAGCACCCCCTCGGCGCGCGCGACGAGCGCGCCGCCGACGAGTCCGCCGCGCTCTCCCGCGGCGTCCCGAGCGTCGGCTGGGTGGACCCGGCCGCGCTCCGCGACTGGTACCGCCCGGACCGCGTCGTCCTCACCCGGCTTGAGGCGCGGCAGTCCGGCATCGAGCCCGGCGTCTACGCCGACTCCCGTGGGCGCGGTCGCGTCCGGATCGACGGCCTGGAGGCCCACCTCGCCCCCGACGGTCGCCCCGCCTTCCGCGCACTGGCCGGCCCCACCGCCGCGCCCGTCGTCGACGGGCCGCTGCCGACCGACCAGGCCGTCCGCCTGGTGGCGGTGACCGCGGTCGACGAGGGACTCGAGGTCGTCACCGCCCCGGTGTCCCCGTTCCTGCAGCCCGGCGAGCACCCGGCGTACGGCGACGACGTGGTGGGGCTGCCCCCACGTCCGGCAAGCGGGCACGTCCGGGTCACGGCGTCGGTGCTGCTCGACGGCGAGCTGCACGAGGTCGACCGGATCGACGAGCGTGCGGCGACCATCTGGATCCGGCGGGACGACCGCGTCGTGCCGATCGCCACGAGTGCCGTCGGGGCCGACCTGGTGCGGTACGCGGCGACCGAGGTCTGAGCCGCTTCGGTGCGGATGCGTGCCGTCGTGCGCGCTGGGCCGCTGAGCCGCTGAGCCGCTTCGGGGGACGCCGCTGCTGCGTGTCGTGACGGGGGTGCGGCGTACCGTCGCGGACATGAGTGACGCAGACCGCGACCAGCAGCAGACCCCGGACGCACCGATCCAGGGCGAGACCCTCGGCGGCCCCCGACCCGACCCCTCCACCGACGCGAGCAAGGACCCCGAGCAGTGGGTCACCGGCGACGAGCCGATGACCGGACCGCAGCGCAGCTACCTCGACACCCTGGCCCGTGAAGCCGGCGAGGAGCTCCCCGCCGACCTCACCAAGGCGCAGGCGTCGGAGCACATCGACCGCCTCCAGCAGCAGACCGGCCGCGGCGCTGATTCCTGAGAAGCAGTCCACCCTTCGGCGGACCGCTGTCTGGGCATGCTCTGGACATGTTCTGGCGAAGCGCGGTCAGTCCCCTGTTCGAGGACGATCGATGACGCGTCACCGGCTACCTTCGTGGCCATGCGAACGACATCGACCTCCATCGGCCTGACCGCGCTCCGCATCGTCCTCGGGGTGGTGTTCATCGCCCACGGCGCCCAGAAGTTCGCCCAGGGCATCCCCAACGTGGTGCAGGGCTTCTCGGGCATGGGCGTCCCCCTCGCCGAGGTCGCAGCACCCCTCGTCGCCGGCCTCGAGCTCGTCGGCGGCATCCTGCTCGTGCTCGGCGTCGCGACCCGCGTCGTCGGCGTGCTGCTGGCCGTCGACATGGTCGTCGCCGGGTTCCTGGCCCACGGCACCGCGGGCTTCTACTCGCAGGACGGCGGCTTCGAGTACGTGCTCGTCCTCGCGGTGGCGTCCCTCGCCGTGGCGCTGACCGGGCCCGGGCGGTTCTCGCTCGACGCCCTGGTGCTCAAGTCGTCGCGCCGTCGTCGTGGCGTCGAGGAGCCCCTGCCCGCCTGAGCGCGCGTCCCGGTTTCGTCTGGTGCGAGGTTCCGTTCCCGGTGAGAGCTCACGAGGCCCGCACCGGGAACGGAACCTCGCACCGTTCGCGCGGCCCCTCGCACGGTGCGAGGGGCCGCGCAGCTGTTCAGGCCGCCAGCGCGTCCATGACCTGGCGGGCGATGCGCCGTCCAGCCCGGTTCGCACCGATGGTCGATGCCTGGGGGCCGTAGCCGGCCAGGAACAAGCGCGGCTCCTCGGCCGACCGGCCGTCCTCGACCACCACGCCGCCCGCCGTGGTCCGCAGGTGCAGTGGCGCGAGGTGCCGCAGGTCGGCGCGGAACCCCGTCGCCCAGATCACCGCGTCGGCGTGCACGTGGGTGCCGTCTGCCCGCACCACCCCGGTCTCGTCCATCCGGGTGAACATCGGCTCGTCGCGCAGCACACCGCGGTCGATGCCGGCGCGGATCCGTCGCGACACCGGGACCCCGGTGCCACTGACGATGCTCGGCAGGACCTCGCCGGCGCGGGCAGCACGGTCCTGTTCGTCGACGGCGGCCACGGCGGACTCGACGTCGAGCGACGCCGTCCCGGCCCAGACCATCGGGCGCCGGGTGAACCACCGCGTCGAACGGGCGACGCCGTCGAGTTCGAGCAGGAACCCGATCGCGCTCGTCCCACCGCCCACCACCACGACGTCCTGGCGGGCGAACTCGGAGGCGCTGCGGTACTCGGTCGTGTCGACCTGGCGTCCGCGGAACACGTCGCGCCCCGGGTACCACGGCACGAAGGGGGTGCCCCACGTGCCGGATGCGTTCACCACGAGGTCGGCACGGATGCGCGTGACGGTGCCGTCGGCGCTCCGGGTCGTGACGCACAGCCCACCGTCCGTCGCGGCATGGCCCGCCACGCCGTCGCCGCCGCCGATGCGCGAGACGGACGTCACCGTGACCGGGCGCCGCACGCGCAGGTCGTAGTGCTGCTCGAACCGCCGGTAGTACTCGCCGACGACGTCCCGTGCGGGCCGCGACCGGTCGGCATCGTCGAACTCCAGGCCCATCGCGCGCATGCCGGGCAGGTCGTGCACCCGGTGTGCTGCTCCGAGCCGCAGGGCCGCCCACCGGAACTGCCACGCCCCACCGGTGCTCGGCGCGCGGTCGAGGATCACCAGGTCGCTGCCGGGGACGAGCCCGAGACGGCGCAGGTGGTATCCCACCGAGAGCCCCGCCTGCCCCGCACCGATCACCACCACTCGGGCGTGCTGGTCGACCGGGGTCTCGAGGGGTTCCGTCATCACTTCGATTCTGCTGTGCGGGCCAGCCGTCGCGCGACGTCCAGATCGAGGTACATGGTAGAGTGATCGGCAGATTTCAAACCACGAACCGTCTGGTTCCCCGAGTGATCTTCCGTCATTCGCCAGGACCGGACCAGAGCCGAACGAGGGGGTCACGCATGGGGCGCGGCCGTCAGAAGGCGAAGCACACCAAGGTCGCCCGTGAGCTGAAGTACTTCAGCCCGCAGACGAACTACGGTGCGCTCGAGCAGGAGCTCTCCGCCGGACAACACTCCGACGAGAACTACGTCGACCGTTGGGCGGACCAGTACGGTCCGGAACCGGCGGAAGACGAAGACGAGTTCGAGACCCAGGCAGACCAGAACAAGTCCGCCTGACCTCCCTCGCAGTCACGCCGCGCAGCCCTCGGGCAGCGCGGCGTTTCCGCGTGCCCGGACACCCGTCGCCGCGCTCGGATCCCGGCCTGGAGTGGTCCTGGCTCACCGCGTGCACGCCGCCGAGCGGCCACAACCCGTCGGCTGCAGACCCGCCAAACGACGGTTCGTGACCACTCACCGCAGGCACCATGGCGAGTCCCCGGCACACGAAGCACCGGCGGTACGGGAAAGGCTGCCCGAGTCCCGCGCCCGGCTCCGCGCCCGAGTGGTCACGACTCCCCGCGGGAGTGATGCCGAGCGGTCACGAAGCGTCGGCTGCAGGCCAGCCGAACGACGGTTCGTGACCACTCACCGCACGCACCACGGCGCGGCGCACCACGGCGCGGCGGAGCCGGAGCCGCCTGCCCGCAGCCGCCCAACGGGTCAGCCCGCGTAGCTCCCGACGAGCCGGACCGCGCCGCCGTCGACACCCTTGGCGCCCTGCTCGAACCCGGTCAGGTCCCGTGCGGACGTGGCGATCGTGCCGACGGGCCACGTGGGCATGCCGGCGGCACCGAGCGAGGCGATGACCTCGGCGGCAGCCCCGGCCGAGACGACGGCGAACATGCCGATGCCCAGGTTCCAGGTGCCCTCGGTGTCCTCGATCGGGGTACCGGCCATGTCGGCCAGGACCCGGAACACCGGGAGCGGCTGCCAGGTGGAACGGTCGACCTCGACCCAGGAGCCGACGGGCAGCACACGCGCCAGGTTCGCGGCGATGCCACCACCGGTCACGTGCGAGAGCGAGTGCACCGCGCCCGGGTGCTGCTCGAGCAGTGCCAGGAGCGGGGCGGTGTACAGCCGGGTCGGCTCGAGCAGGGCTTCGCCGACGGAGACCGCGCCGCCGAACCCGACGCCGCTCAGTTCGGGCAGCTGGTCCGTGAAGCCGACGCCCCGCGACGCCAGGATGTGCCGCACGAGCGAGTATCCGTTGGAGTGCAACCCCGACGACTCGATCGCCAGGACCACGTCGCCGTCCTGCACCAGGTGTGCGCCGAGCTGCGCGTCGGCCTCGACGACACCCGTCGCCGCACCGGCCACGTCGTAGTCGTCCGGGCCGAGCAGCCCCGGGTGCTCGGCGGTCTCGCCGCCGACCAGGGCGGTGCCGGTCTCCGAGCAGCCGCGGGCGATGCCGGCGACGATGTCGGCGATCCGGCCCGGCACCACTCGGCCGCAGGCGATGTAGTCGGTCATGAACAGCGGCTTCGCGCCCACCACGACGATGTCGTCGACGACCATGCCGACCAGGTCCTGCCCGATGGTGTCGTGCTTGTCGATCGCCTGCGCGATGGCGACCTTGGTGCCGACGCCGTCGGTCGAGGTCGCGAGCAACGGGTGTGAGAAGTCCTTCAGGAACGAGACGTCGTAGAGCCCGGCGAACCCACCGACGCCACCGAGGACCGAGGCGTTGTGGGTGGCCGCGACCGCGGACTTCATCAGTTCGACGGCCAGGTCACCGGCAGCGGTGTCCACTCCGGCTTCGGCGTACGGGTTGGGCATGCGGAGTCCTTCGCGGTGACATGGCAGACTTGTTCGGTACCCCCCGATTCTACGGTCTGGAGCACACCCGCGAATGTGCGGCATCGTCGGCCTTGTTGCGCAGGGCCCCGCCAACCAATCCATCTACGACGCACTGCTCCTCCTGCAGCACCGCGGGCAGGACTCGACGGGCATCGCCACGGTCGAGGGTCACGTGCACCACATGCACAAGACCCGCGGGCACGTGCGCGAGGCGTTCCGCACCCGCGACATGCGTGCCCTCCTCGGCACCATGGGGCTCGGACACGTCCGCTACGCCACCAAGGGCGCCGCGACGAACGAAGAAGAAGCCCAGCCGTTCTACGTGAACGCGCCGTACGGCATCGTCCTCGTCCACAACGGCAACCTCACCAACACGCGGGAACTCACGCGTGAACTGTTCGACATCGACCGTCGTCACCTGAACACGACGAGTGACACCGAGCTCCTGGTGAACGTGCTGGCGCACGAGCTGCAGGGCCAGGTCCGCGGCGCGAACCTCGACCCGGGTCAGGTCTTCGACGCCGTCGAGCGCGTGCACGAGCGGGTCGAGGGCTCCTACGCCACGATCGCGACCATCGCCGGGCACGGGCTGCTGGCCTTCCGTGACCCGTTCGGCATCCGCCCGCTGATCCTCGGCCACAAGTTCGACGAGGCCGGGCAGCCGGAGTGGGTCGTCGCGAGCGAGTCGCTCGTGCTCGAGTCCGGCGGCTACGAGATCGTCCGCGACATCGCTCCGGGCGAGGCCGTCTTCATCGAGATGAACGGCCAGATGCACGCCCGCCAGTGCGCGAAGAACCCGCGCCTGGTGCCGTGCTCGTTCGAGTACGTCTACCTGGCGCGTCCCGACTCGGTGATGAACGGCATCTCGGTCTACGACGCGCGTCTGCGCCTCGGCAACCGCCTCGCCGACACCATCGAGCAGTACGCGCCGACCGGTGACATCGACGTGGTCATGCCGATCCCGGACTCGAGCCGTCCGGCGGCCATGCAGGTCGCCCGGAAGCTCGGCATCGAGTACCGCGAGGGCTTCTACAAGAACCGCTACGTCGGCCGCACCTTCATCATGCCGGGGCAGGCGGAGCGCAAGCGTTCGGTGCGCCAGAAGCTCAACGCGATGTCGTCCGAGTTCAAGGGCAAGAACATCCTGATCGTCGACGACTCGATCGTCCGCGGCACCACGAGCCGCGAGATCGTCGAGATGGCCCGGGCCGCCGGCGCGAACGAGGTCACGTTCACGAGCGCCGCTCCCCCTGTCCGGTTCCCGCACGTCTACGGCATCAACATGCCGACGCGTGCGGAGCTCATCGCGCACGACCGGAAGATCCCGGAGATCAACCGCGTGCTCGGCAGCGACCACCTGATCTACCAGGAGGTCGGGGACATGCGCGACGCCATCATCGAGGGCTCGGACGTGACCGACCTCGAGATGAGCTGCTTCACCGGCGAGTACGTCACGGGCACCGTGAGCCCGGAGTACCTGTCCTGGGTCGAGGCCAACCAGCTCAGCTAGGTCGCGTCCGAGACGCGACCAGACGACGGACTGGAGGCCCGGTGCCAGCTGGCACCGGGCCTCCAGTCCGTTGGTCGGGGGCGGCTACGGCCGCTGGTCACCGTGGTCGTCGAGCTCACCGTCGACCGTCTCGGGCGGCAGTTCGACCTCGACGCGCTCCGCCGTCAGGCGGGCCGACCGCCGGGCGTAGACCCGGTCGAACACGACGGCGACGACCGCACCGACGAAGGCGCCGATCGTGACGCCCCACAGGCTGAAGTAGCCGACCAGGCTGCCGAAGCTGGTCTGGTCCCGCTGGCCACCGAGGTTCATGGTGAGGGCGACCACGACGAGGGTCGCGAGGAACCCGAGCACGGCACCGCCGACGATGAACACGCCGAACTTCGGTGCACGGCGGATGGTGACCTCGTCGGGGCTGGCGACCGCGCTGGGAGCCGGTGCCGGCGTGGGGAGCGGCTGCTCGTCGGGTTGATCGGTGTTGCTCACCCGTCCATTGTCCCCCACTGTGGGACGTCCCGCGGCCTGTGCGCGGCGACCGATCCGGGAGAGGATGGTCGCTACTGGTCGGTATCCCAAGCGGAGGAGGTGTGTCGGATGCGTGAACGAACCGCACCCGCCCGCCGCCGCCGACCGGCCGTCCCCGCCCGCGTGGCCTGGCCCGTCGCGCAGCGCGCGGAAGAGGACCGCGCCGTCGCCGTCGTCGCCGAACACCGGTGGAGCGTCGCGCTCGTCGGCGCCCCCGGCCTCGGGAAGAGCACCGCCGCGGCGCGGGTCACCGACCGCGTCGCCGGTCGCGACGGCACCGGCCGCACCGTCGTCGTGCCGATCACGGCGGTCGCCGCGAGCCGGTCGATGCCCTTCGGCGCCGTCGCCGAGCGCTTCGGCGAGTTGCCGGCGTCCATCTCGGAGCTGTCCGACGACACCGGCGCCGAGCAGCGCTTCCGTGCGATCGAGGACCTCGTCGACCGCGACGTCCTGCTCCGCGTGGACGACGCCGACCACCTCGACGCGATCTCCGCGCGGTACGTCGCCTGGCTGGTCCGCCGGCAGGGTGCTCGGCTCGTCCTGACCTGCCGCGACTTCACGGCGCTCCCCGAGCCGCTCCGCGCGCTGTGGCAGGACGACCTGCTCGAGCGCATCGACCTGCAGCCCCTGGCGCTGCACGAGACCGCGGCGCTCGTGGCCGAGGCGCTGGGCTCGCCGCTCGAGAACGCCTCGGCCGAGCGCGTCCACCGCGCCACCGCCGGCAACCCGCTGTACCTGCGCGAGGTGGTCCGTGCGGCGCGGGTCTCCGGCGCCCTCGACCACACCGCGACCGGGTGGTACTGGCGCGGGCGCGTGACCGCGTCGGACAGCCTCGCGGACATGTACCGCACCGAACTCGGGTCGCTGCCGGAGGACCTGCGCGACGTCGTCGACATCGTCGCCCTCGCCGACCCGATCCCGCTCGCCCGCCTGCTCGGCCTGGTGACCGGCGGGGACGTCGACCGGGTCGTCGCGCTCGGCCTGGTCCGCATCGACTCGCTCGACGACGGTGCCGCGGTCGTCCGGCCGTCGCACCCGCTCGTCGGCGAGGTCATCCGCACCCTGGTGCCGGTGGCCCGGCGAACGGCACTCTTCGCGCGCGCCAACGCCTTCCGCACCGATCGGCCCGAGGGCGCACCGCCCGCCGCACGCCTGCGTGCCGCACTGTGGTCGCTCGAGTGCGGGGTCCTGCCGTCGGTCGACCAGCTGCTCGACGCGGCGCAGGTCGCCGTGCGGCTGCAGGAGCACGAGAGCGGGATCGCCCTGGCTTCGGCAGCGCTCCGCACGACACTCACCCCGACCGAGCAGGTCGCGGCGCACTGCCTCCGCTCGCTGGCGTACTCGTACTCGGACGGCCGTGAAGCCGGCCGCGCCGACGCCGAAGCCGCCTGGGGCGTGGCGAAGCGGCACGTCGGCGACGTCACCGACGAGGCCGTCATCGAAGCGTGCGAGACCCTGGCGAACATCCGCCAGTTCCACGACGACGACGTCACGGCGGCGGTCGCCCTGACCGATGCCGCCACGCGCCTGGTCGTGTCCGACGAGGCCGTCGAGCGACTGCGGTTGCTGCGGATGGCGCACCAGGGCTGGGGCGGGGACTTCGCCGAGGTCCGGGCCGAGATCGAGCGCAGCGGCATCGTGGACGCCCCGACGATGCCGATGTCGTTCCTCGCCGTCGCCCCCTGTGCCGTGATGGCGTTGGCGACCGCCGGCCGGCTGGACGACGCGTCCGCGCTCGGCCACCGCGCCCTGGCCACCGCCGTGGCCCACGTCGAGGCAGCGCCCTGGAGCGTCGGCGAGAACTCCTCCGTCCTGCACCAGGTGCAGATGTGGCGCGGCGACCTGGACGACCTGATCATCGAGGTGCCCGCGGGTCGGTCCAGCCCCTACCTGAAGTACGACTTCACGCTCGAGCTCATCGGCCAGGGCAACCTGGCGATCGCACAGCGCCGCTGGGACGACGCCGTCGCCGCGTTCTCGGCGGCGTGCGAGCGGTACGACATCGCCGACCACGGCGGGTTCGCGGCCTACCCCTGGGCGCGGCTGGCCCTGGCGCTCGCGTACGGCGGACGCCCGGAAGCAGCCGCCAGCGCGCTCGACCGTGCCCGGACCACCCCGCAACGGGCGATGCGCATCACCGGCGAGCAGGTCGCCGTGTCGATCGCCTGGACCGAGGCCGTGCTCGGCAACCCGGCCGGACTGCAGCACGCCGACGAGATCATCGAACGCAGCACGGCGAACGGCTCGTGGACGCACGTGATGTACGGGTACGCCCTGCACCACGCGGTCGGCATGGCGCAGGGGCGCGACTCGACCGGCTCGCTCGAGCGGATGCGCGAGGCCGCCACCCGCGTCGACGGACCGCTCGCGGCCGCGGTGATCGAGTACGCCGACGCCGTCCGCGCCAGCGACCGGACGCGGGTGATCGCGGCGCAGGGACTGCTCGCGGCACATGGCATCTCCGTGACCGCGGGACACTCGAAACCGCCGCTGACGAAGCGCGAGTACGAGGTCGCCGAACTCGCCGCGCAGGGGCTGAGCAACCGACGGATCGCGGAGTCCCTCGGGCTCTCGACGCGGACGATCGACGCGCACCTGTCGCGAGTCTTCGCGAAGTGGGACCTGCACGCGCGGTCGGAGCTCAGCGAGCTGCTCTGAGCTGCTCGGTACTCGGCACGGCCGGCTCCGCGTTCCGCGTCGGCTGTCGCGCACGCAAGAACGTTGCGGATTGCAGCACGACGCGCCGCTGCGATTGACACGTTGTGTGGAACATCGCGTACCTTGGTGGCTGTCGCCGGGTTCGGACCCGTTCGGGTCGGGTCCGAATCCCGGCGACTTCAAGCTTAGGAACCCGGTCGATGCGAGCGCATCGGTAGGCACTACCTAATTCCCGCGGGAGTTCTCCGCAGGCGCTTTCGCCGCGGCGGCTCGGTGCCGGCGGATCGGTGCCGGCGGCTCGCAGGGTCAGGCGCCAGGGGCGGGCAGCCGGACCGGCAGGAACGCCGTCAGGTCGGCGCGCGAGCCCGAGGCACTGACGCGCGACTGCGCCACCGCCTCGGCCCAGGTCAGCTCGCCGGACGCGAGTGCCAGCCACGTGGTGGCGTCGGTCTCGACCACGTTCGGCGGCGTGCCACGGGTGTGCCGGGGTCCGGGCACGGCCTGGACGGCGGCGAACGGCGGCACCCGCACCTCGACGCTGTTGCCCGGGACCTCGTCCGCCAGGCACTGCAACGTCCACCGAACCGCGGTCGCGACGGCCGGTCGGGCCGTCTCCCCACGACGCACGGCGGCCAGTGCCGCGCGCCCGTCGGCGTCCTCGATCCTCCTGGGTGGCATCTCCACAGGCTAGCCCTCGCATCGCGGGCGGCGAGTCGGGCTGGGTAGGGTGATCGGGTGCGAATCCTCGTCCTCGGTTCCGGTGCCCGCGAGCACGCGATCATCACGGCCCTCCTCGCTGAGCATGCGGGTCACGTCATCACGGCAGCGCCCGGCAACGCCGGCATCGCCGCCGACGTCGAGACCGTCTCCCTCGACCCCACCAACGGTGCGCTCGTCGCCGAGTACGCCATCGAGAACGACGTCGAGCTCGTCGTCGTGGGCCCAGAGGCCCCGCTCATCGCCGGCGTGGCCGACCCGGTGCGCACCCGCGGCATCCCGGTGTTCGGGCCGGGCAAGGCCGCCGCGCAGCTCGAGGGCTCGAAGGCGTTCGCCAAGCGGATCATGGGCGAAGCCGGTGTGCCCACGGGGCGTCCGGTCTACGCGGGCACGGCGGACGAAGCCGTCGCCGCGATCGACGAGCTCGGCGCCCCGTACGTGGTCAAGGCCGACGGGCTCGCCGCCGGCAAGGGCGTGCTCGTGACCGACGACCGCCAGGCCGCGATCGACCACGCCACCTACTGGCTCCAGCACGGACACGTCGTGGTCGAGGAGTTCCTCGACGGCGAAGAGGTCTCCTTGTTCTTCCTGAGCGACGGGCACGACGTCCGCGCGCTCAGCCCCGCGCAGGACTACAAGCGCCTGGCCGACGGAGACCTCGGACCGAACACGGGCGGCATGGGCGCGTACTCGCCGCTGCCGTGGCTCGCCGACCGCTGGCCGTCCGAGCAGGCCTTCGTCGACGAGGTCACCGAGCTCGTCGCGCTGCCGACCGTCCGTCGTCTCGAGCACGAGGGCACGCCGTTCGTCGGACTCCTGTACTGCGGCCTCATCGTCACCGAGCAGGGCGTCCGCGTGATCGAGTTCAACGCGCGCTTCGGTGACCCGGAGACGCAGGTCGTGCTCCCCCGCCTGGCCACGCCGCTCAGCGAACTCCTGCTGGCCGCCGCCACCGGGCAGCTCGGTGCCGTGCCCGCGCCCGTGTTCCGCGACGAGGTCGCCGTGACCGTCGTCCTGGCGAGCGAGGGCTACCCGGAGAACCCGCAGACCGGTCGACCGATCACCGGCATCGACGACGCGAACGCCCGCGACGGCGTCTCGGTCGCGCACGCCGCCACCGGCGTCCTCGACGACACGCTCGTCGCCACGGGTGGCCGGGTGCTCAGCGTCGTGGCGACCGGGTCCGACTTCGCCCAGGCCCGTGAACGTGCCTACGCCGGGCTCGGCGACATCACGCTCGAGGGCGCGCAGTTCCGCACCGACATCGCCGCGAAGGTCGCGAAGTGACCGCCCCCGCGCCGATCGCCGGCTGGCGGCACGTCTCGTCCGGCAAGGTCCGCGAGCTCTACGTGCCCGAGGGCACCGCCGGCCTGGCGAGCGCGTCCGAGCTGCTGCTCGTCGCCTCGGACCGGGTCAGCGCGTACGACTTCGCGCTCGAGCCGCCGATCCCGGGCAAGGGCGAGCTGCTGACCCGCCTGTCGCGGTTCTGGTTCACCCAGCTGAGCGACGTCCCGAACCACATCATCGGCCCGTCCTCCGGTGGCACCCCGGTGCCCGCCGAGGTCGAGGCACGGTCGATGCACGTCATGCCGCTCACGATGTTCCCCGTCGAGTGCGTCGTGCGCGGGTACCTGGTCGGCAGCGGCTGGGCCGAGTACCAGGAGACCGGCAGCGTGTGCGGCGTCGCGCTCCCCGCGGGCCTGTCCAACGGTGACCGCCTGCCGGAACCGATCTACACGCCGGCGTACAAGGCGGCCCAGGGCGAGCACGACGAGAACATCTCGTACGAGCAGACCGTCGACCTGGTCGGTGCCGAGACCGCGGCCACCCTGCGCGAGCTCTCGCTGCACGTCTACACCGAGGCCGCGGCCATCGCCCTCGAGCGGGACGTCGTCATCGCCGACACCAAGTTCGAGTTCGGGCAGGACGCCACCGGCCGGATCCGCATCGCCGACGAGGTCCTGACGAGCGACTCCAGCCGCTACTGGGACGCCCGCTCCGCCGACCGCACCGACTCGTTCGACAAGCAGATCGTGCGGGACTGGCTCAGCGCGCACTGGGACCGCCAGGGCACGCCGCCGGTGCTCCCGGACGAGATCGTCGAGCGCACGGCTGCGCGCTACGCCGAGCTGATCGAGCGCCTCGGCGCCTGACGCGGCACCCGGTCCGGCGCGTGGCGTGGCGTGACCCGGACGGTCACGACACCCCGCTCACGTCCGTCGGGCGGTCACGAACCGTCGGCCGAGGCCCCGCCGACCGACAGTTCGCGACCACTCGGCGCCCAACGCTCGACACGTCGCGACCCCTCGCCGCGTGAGGCCCGTCGCCGGTCGAGTGGTCACGACACCCCGCTCAGGTCCGGCGAACGGTCACGAACCGTCGCCCGAGGCCCCGCCAACCGACAGTTCGCGACCACTCGGCGCCCCACGCACGACACGTCGCGACCACTCGCCGCGTGACGCCCGTCGCCGGCCGGACGGTCACGACACCCCGCTCACGTCCGTCGGGCGGTCACGAACCGTCGGTCGAGGCCCCGCCAACCGACAGTTCGCGACCACTCGGCGCCCCACGCACGACACATCGCGACCACTCGGCCGGCGACGACCCGCAGCGCGACCGTCGACGAGCCAGCCGACAGTTCTCGACCGGTCAGGCCTCGAGCGCCTCGACGGCGTCGCGCGCCACCACGACGACGGTCAGGTCGTCGCCCGGGTCGTGCTCGGCGACACGTGCGCGCACCCGCTGCAGGAACGTCTCGACGTCCGGGGACTCCCGGTACAGCGACCCCAGCTCCGACAGCGACGCGAGCGTGGAGTCCCAGAGCTCGAGCGCGCCGTCGGTCACGACGATGAGCACGTCACCGGGCCGGAGCACGAGCGACCCGGCGGCGCGGGGCATCCCGGCGGGGTGCAGCCCGATCGGCAGGTCCGACGACCGCAGGATCCGCTCGGCACCATCGTCGCGGAGCTGCAGCACGAGCCCGTGGCCGGCGTCGGCGAAGTCGAGGCGCCCGGTGGACGGGGTCAGTCGGCCGTGGAACATCGTCGCGAAGGACTCGGCACGGCTGAGCTCCGGGGCGACCTGCACCTCGAGCTCGGCGACGGCGACGCCCGGGTCCTGGTCGCCGCGGGCGAGCAGGCCTCCGCGGATGTTCGCGGCGAGGAGCCCGGCGGACATCCCCTTGCCCATGACGTCCGACACGGTCAGGTGGACCGAGTCCTCGCCGGAGCGGTGCCAGTCGTGGAAGTCACCGGAGACGAGCCCGTGCGGGATCGACATCCCCGTGATCCGGTACCCGGGAACCTGCACCTCGGTCGGCTGCAGGCCGTTGAGCACGGTGCGCAGGCGGTCCTCGTCGGCTCCGGCCAGGAGCTCACGCTCAGCCCAGACGCCGAGTTCCTGCAGCAGTTCGAGCTCGTCGGCGTCGAGGGTGCGCGGCTCGGGGTCGATCAGGCAGAGGGTGCCGATCTTCAGGTCGTCGTCGCCGGCACGGAGCCCGACTCCGGCGTAGAACCGGACGTTCGGGTCGCCGAGCACCATCGGCAGGTCTGCGTACCGGGCATCCACCCGGGCGTCCGGGACGACCACGGGCCCCTGCTCGCCCAGGGTCCGGCCACAGAAGGTGTCCTGCAGCGGGATGACCGGGCCGAAGGCTGCGTCGCTCTGCTGCGACTTGATCGTCAGGGTGGTCTCGCCGGCCAGGTTGAGGAAGGAGCCGGAGACCCCGAGGGCCTCGCGCGCGATGCGGGTGATCCGTTCGAACCGTTCCTCGACGCCACCGTCGACCACGTCGAGCGCCGCGATCAGGGCCGCTCGCCGGACGGCATCGGCCCCGGTCGGCGCGGGCACGGACATCGCGGTTTCCGGCTGCATGCTTCCACGGTAACGCGCTGAACGGACAGGGCCTGGCCCCAGTCCGGAGGGCGCAGATCGTCGGGCGCGTCGGCGTACCCTGGTCGTCGTGCTCCGAGTCGTCCCCGCAACCGTCCTCGGCGTGGCCGCGCTCCTGGCCCTCGCCGGCTGTGGCGCCCACGACTCCACCGGCCAGGTGTCGGTCACGGTGTCGTCGAACGCCGCCGACCACCCCTACGAGGTCAAGGTGTTCGCCTCGACCGGCAAGCTCTCCGAGCACCAGCGGGTGTTCCCGGGTGGAACGGCCGAATTCGCGGGCGTCCCCCTCGGCAAGGTCACGGTCCGCGCCGGTGACCTGTGCCCGCAGACGACCAAGGTGTCCGACGGCACGGTCGCGACGGTGACCCTCACCACGACCGGCTGCTGACAACCACCCGCCACCGCGACCGGCCGCTGACCCCGCCCGTCACCCCGACGACGGGCTGCCGACCCCCTCCGCGACCAGGTGCTCCACCCGAGGCTCGCCCGCGACCTCGCGCACCGACTGCAGGGTCCGCGCGTCGTCCCCGGTCTGCCGGACCTCGTGCTGGTCGACGTGCTCCTGCCACGACCCCACCCGGAACGCCTCCACCCAGGCGTCCGGCCCGGTCGCGGCGTCCCGGTAGAGGTTCCAGTCACGGGCACCGGTCCGCCGACGACTCCGCCCGAGCCGTTCGGCACGCGCACGGAACTCGTCGACCGCCTCCGCCGGGACCGTCCAGTGCAGCAGCACGAGGGTCTCCCCCGTCGCCGCGCCGTGGTCGTCCGCCACGAACACCTCGTCCCCGAACGGCATCGGCGTCACGGCGCGCTGCCGGTCGGTGAGCACCGGGAACCCGGACACGAGCAGCAGTGCGGCACTCAGCGCGGTGAGGACTCCGGCCCCGGCGAGCACCCCCGTCACCCCGACCGGCGTGGCGACCGCGCCGGCGAGCGCCGCACCGATCGCCGTGCAGCCGAAGAGCACGAGCTGGTACGCGGCGAGCCCGCGGGTCCGGACCCAGGCGGGCAGGAACGCCTGCACGGTGCCGTTCAGCGTCGTCACCACTGCGATCCAGGCCACCCCGCCGACCAGCAGCGCGACGAGCACGACCGCCAGCACGGGGACGAGCGCGACGACCGTGGTGCAGACGCCGAACACCACCGAGGCGATGCCGACCGTGCGGCCGATGCCGAGTCGCGCACGGACCGCCGGCATCAGGAACGCCCCGCCGACCGACCCGGTGCCGACGGCGGCGAGCAGCAGTCCGTACCCGCCGGAGGACAGGCCGAGCGGTCCGTCGGCGACGAGCGGCAGGAGCGCCCACAGCGCGTTCGCGGGCACCATGAAGACGGCGAGCTGCACGAGCAGTCGACGGACGACCGCCGCGTGCAGGACGTACCGCAGCCCGGCGCGGGTGGCGTCGATGAACGGTTCGGCCCGCGTTTCGGGGCGCCGGTACCCGCGCCAGGCGACGAGCACCACCAGGAAGAGCGCGAACGACAGCGCGTTGGCGGCGAACACGAACGGCACGCCGAGCTGCGCGATCACCACCCCGGCGAGCGCCGGTCCGATCGCCCGGGCGACGTTGACGCCGACGGAGCTGAGCGCCGCGGCGTCGGTGATCGCGGCGCGCGGCACGATCTCGGGCACGAGCGCCTGGTACGCGGGCAGCTGGAGCGCCGAGGCGGTACCGAGCAGGAACGTGACGGTGAGCAGGAGCGCCGGGGTCATGTCTCCGGTCGCGGTGAGCACGGTCATCACGACGCCGACGACCACCTGGAACGCCTGCACGCCGATGAGCAGCCGCCGCCGGTCGACGAACTCGCCGATCACCCCGGCGGGGATCCCGACGAGCAGCACCGGCAGGCTCGACGCGGTCTGCACGAGGGCGACGACGACGGGTGCGGCGTGCTCGTCGACGAGCAGCCACTGCGCGCCGACGGTCTGCATCCAGCTGCCGATGTTGCTCACCAGCACCGCGATCCACAGGGCGCGGAAGACCGGGATCGCGAGCGGCGCCAGGGCGCCGCCGCGGGGTGCTGGGGTGGTGCGTTCCGTGGTCACGTCGCCTCCTGGGGTGGGACGGGGACATCCTGGAGGCGCGGTGTGCGCCGGGCGCACGCCGCGCCTCCAGGGATGGTCGGGTCAGGCGGCGGCGTCGGTCGCGCTGGTCGCGGCGACGGCGCGCTCGATGACGTCGGCGACGTCCTTCGGGCGGGTCTGCATGACGAGGTGCGGGGCGGCGAGCTCGGTCACGTCGGTGATGCCGGCACGGGAGTAGCCGAAGCGCTCGACGTCGGGGTTGATGGTGTGGTCGTCGGCGGAGACGATCGCCCACGCGGGGGTGGTCTTCCACGCGGCGGCGGACGCCGGCTCGCCGAAGGCAGCGCCGGAGAGCGGGCGCTGCGAGACTGCGAGGACCTCGGCGACGCGCGGGTCGACCCCGGCGGCGAAGACCTGCGGGAACGCGTCGATCGCGACGGAGACGTCGGTGCCGTCCTCGCCGCCGGCGACCGGGTACGGCGTGTACACCAGGTTCGCGGCGAGGTCGGAGTCGGGGAACCCGCCCTGCAGCTGCCCCAGGCTCTCGCCGACCTCGAGCACGTAGCCGGAGACGTAGACGAGTCCGACGACGTTCTCGGCCTCGCCGGCGACGGTGATCACGGCGCCGCCGTACGAGTGCCCGGCGAGGACGACCGGCCCGTCGACGTGCTCGGCGACGGCGCGGATCGAGGCGGCGTCCTCGGCGAGGCTGCGGTTGTAGACCGGCGGGACGAGGACGGTGTGGCCGCGGTCGAGCAGCTCGCGGGTGACGGGTGCCCAGCTGGCGGAGTCGGCGAACGCGCCGTGGACGAGGACGATGGTGGGTGCAGCCATTGCGGGTCTCCTTCGTGACGAACGTCTGGGGTGGTGCGGGGACCGGGGTCCCGGCGTCGTCACGCTAGGGCCGGGGGTGCTGCGCCGTCGTGTCCCTGTCGTTGCCCGTCACCCCCGACGACAGCGCGTGCCGGCGGCTCCGGGTGCGGTGCGCGGTGCTCCCCGACGGTCGGACACACCGTGCCGGGGTCCCCCTGCCGGGCGGCGGCGTCGCGACGGGGTCCCCGGCGGGGCCCCCTTCTCACCCCTGCTCCACGGCCCGGCCGGTTAGCGTGATCGCATGGAACACGAGGACGGCACGACGACGACGTCGGCCCAGGACTTCGTGGACGCGCTCGCCGAACCGGTCGTGGTCTTCGACCGCCACCTGGACGTCGTGGCGGCGAACCGGCTCGCCGGTGCCCTGTCCGCGTCCCTCACCGTCGGCACGAACCTGGCGCGGTTCACCTTCCTGAACCCCTGGGTCGAGGACTCGGTCGACGGCTGGGAGGCCGAGGCGCACCGCACCGCCGCGATGCTCCGGGACTCGCTGGACGAGCACGACGCCGACGACCGGTTCCAGGAACTCCTGGGCGAGCTGATGGCCCGGAGCACGACGTTCGCGACCGAGTGGGCCGGCGGAGCGGTCCGGCCGACTCGCCGCGGGGAGTCGGCGTTCGAGAACCCGCTGGTGGGCCGGATCGACCTGCGGTGGGAGCAACTGCGTCGACTGGAGGACCCCGAGCACGTGCTTGTGGTGTGGACGGCGGCGGACGACGAGTCCGCCGCTCGGCTCACGACGCTCCGGGGGCTGCTCGACGAGGGCGCGACGACCGCCTGACCGGCGAGCGCGACGAGCGCGACGAGCGCGGCCACCGTGACGACCGCTCGGCTACCCCACCGCGGTCTCGCCCGCGACCGGTTCCCGGCGCGCGGTGCCCTGCTGCACCTGCGCAGCGAGGTACGCGACGGCCGCGGCTGCGGGGGTGCCGGGGTCGGCCCAGAAGGTCACGAGCACGTGCGAGCTGCCCGGGATCGCGAGGTTCTGCCAGCGGAACTCGACCCACCCGATCGGGTCGATCCAGTGCCGCGAGACCCCGGTGCGCTGCACGGCGACGTCGTGCCGCGCCCAGATGCGGGCGAAGTCCGGGTCCTGCAGGGTCAGCGTGCCGACGATCTCCTGCAGTCGGGGGTCCTCGGGTTCGGCGTGCAGCCGGAGTGCGGCGACGACCCGGTGCGCGGTGCGGTCCCATTCGGCCGCGTGCTGCCGGGAGGCCTCGGAGAACATCTGCAGGACGAGGTTCGCGCCCGGCTCCATGTAGCCGGGGCCGAGGGCGCTCGCCAGGGCGTTGGACAGGATGATGTCCTGGTTGCGGTCCATCACGAACGCCGGGGTGTGCGACCACTGCGCCAGGAGCGACCGGACCGAGTCGTCGAGCCCCGGCGGCACGACCCCCTCGGGGCGGCGGCGTTCGGCGTGTGCGAGGCGGCGCAGGTAGTCGACCGCCTCGTGGTCGAGCCGCAGGGCCCGGCCGAGCGCCACGAGCACCTGGTCGGACGGCTGGTGGTCGCGGCCGCGTTCGAGCCGCAGGTAGTACTCGGGGCTGATGCCCGCGAGCCGCGCGACCTCTTCACGGCGCAGGCCGTCCACTCGTCGTCCAGGCTCGCGAGTGAGGCCGACGTCCTCGGGCTGGACGAGTGCCCGACGGGCGCGGAGGTACTGCCCCAGTTCGGACCGTCGCGCATCCACGCGAGCAGGATAGCCGGAATCCGCAAAGAACGCGAGAACTACCGTTCTCCGGGTGTGCCGCTCCGCGCGATGGTCTGGTGCGGCGGCTCCCCGAACCGTTCCCGGTAGTACGCCGCGAACCGCCCCAGGTGGGTGAACCGCCACCGCCGCGCGACCTCGCTGACGAGCAGCGCGCGGGAACCCGGCCGCCCCAGCTCCAGGTGCACCCGGTCGAGCCGGACCTCGCGCAGGTACTGCATGGGCGTGACGCCCAGTCGACGGCGGAACAGGTCCTGCAGGCCGCGCTCGCTCAGGTCGCAGGCCGCCGCGACGTCCGCCACGGTCAGTGTCCGGTCGGCGTGGTCGTGCACGAAGCCGATCGCACGCCGCATCCGGTCCGCGACGTCCGATCGCGACCGGGCGAAGGTCGACAGGACGACGGTCGCGATCCGCCGGTTCAGGGCCGCACGGTCGGCGGCGGGCAGGGCCGGGTCGAGGATGCGCCCGGAGGCCTCGCGCAGCAGTGCCCGCAGCGGCTCGAGTGCGGGATCGGCCGCGTCCGGCTGCCCGAACACCGAGGACTCCCCCGTGTCGCCGAGCAGCGACGGCGACAGGTGCAACAGCGTCGTGGCGGTCGCGTCGGTCTCGAAGCCGTACGCGACGGACGCCGAGAGCATCATCGGCCGCTCGGCACCGACCTCCCAGTGCTCGCCGTCGTCCGCGGTCAGGCTGGCCCGGCCGTCGGCGAGCCAGAACACGACGTGGTCGGGGCGTGGACCGATGGTCCCCGACCGCCTGCCCGGTGTCGCGATCCGGTGGATCGACAGGTCGTCGTCCCCGCCGGTCTCGTAGCCGAAGCCCTCGTCGTCCGCGGTCATGGCGCCGGGACCCGGTCCCACTCGTCGCCGTACCGGGACAGCACCGACCACCGCGAGATCGGCCACGTGGTCACGAAGGCCCGCCCCACGACGTCGTCGACCGGCACGGTGCCGTGCACCCGCGAGTCGGCGGAGTCGTACCGGTTGTCGCCCATCACCCAGATGCGCCCCTTCGGCACGGTGATCTCGAAGTCCTTCCCGGCGACACGGTCCGACCCGCGTTCGAGCACGACGTAGGGCTCGTCCACCGCGTGCCCGTTCACCGACAGGCGGCCCTGGGCGTCGCAGCACGACACCGTGTCACCCGGCAGGCCGATGACGCGCTTGATCAGGTCGTCGCCCTGGCCCATGCCGAGCCAGCCGCCCGGGTCCTGGAACACCACGACGTCACCGCGCTGCAGTGGGACGACCCCGGGCACGAGCTCGTTGACGAGCACCCGGTCCCCGACGAGCAGTGTGTTCTGCATCGAGGCCGAGGGGATGTAGAAGGAACGGACCAGGTACGCCTTCACCAGGAAGGACGCCAACAGCGCCACGACGACGATGATGACGAGGTCGCGCAGGAACCGCAGCCCGCCGCGCTTCGGCTCGTCCGCAGCGGTGGGTTCGGAGGCGGGTCCGGTGTGTGCGTGCGGGTCACTCAATGCGTCAGCACCACCTTGACGAGACCGATCACGAACGCCACCGCGGCGAGCACGATCCCGCCCCACAGCCCGAGGAAGGTCGGCTGCTTGCCACTGAACCGCTGCATGAACACGCCCACCAGCCCGATGCGCACGACCAGGATCACGGTCGCCGCGATCTGTGCCCACTCGGCCGGCAGCCACCCGATCCAGGCAGCCGCGTAGAGCACCGCCGGGATCAGGCCGGAGGTCGCGATCGGGTTGGCGTTCCGGACGATCGTCGCGACCGAGTCGCGGCGCGCAGCGCGGTCCGCAGCGGATTCCTCGCCGTCGTCGCCGAGCCCGTGCGCGACCAGGTGCGCGAGCACGTGGGCCAGGTAGGTGAGCACCGCGGTCGCCAGGACGGTCGCCACCGCTGCGCCGTGGTGGATCTGCTCCGGGTTCACCGCGATCGCGACGGCGAGCACCGTGATGTTGCCGTAGATGTACGACGACATCCGGTCACGGACGTGCTCGAGCGGCAGGTCGCGGGGGTCCGGGCGACCGCCGCGGGGTCCGCGCCCCGGTCGGGAGGGCCGTCGTGTGCGTGGCATCCGTCCATCTTGGCCCCCGCGGTCGGCCGTCCGCCGACAGGACACCGGGTGCGATGGTCACACGGGTGGCCGGTTCCGGCAGACTGGGTGCCGATCGGTGCGACGGAGCGCCGGACAGGAGGCACGCATGACGTCCGCACGACCCCTCGCCCTGGTGACCGGGGTGGGCCGCAGAGCCGGCATCGGCGCAGCGCTCGCCACCCGCCTGGCGACCGACGGCTGGGACCTCGCCATCTCGTGGTGGGGACCCTACGACGACCGCGTGAGCGGCGGGGCGGACCCGGACGGGGTCGAGTCGGTGGTGCAGGAGTGCGAGGCGGCGGGAGCACGCGTGACGCGCCTCCCGGTCGACCTGGAGGACCCGGAGCAGGCGGCCGCGCTCGTCGGCCGCGCCGAGACGGAAGCCGGCGCGCCGGTCACCGCCCTCGTCATGTCGCACTGCGAGTCCGTCGACTCCGACTTCCGCACCACGACCGTCGAGTCGTGGGACCGCCACTTCGCCGTGAACGCCCGCGCACCGTTCCTGCTCGTGCAGGCCTACGCGGCCGGGCTCGAGCGCGCCGGGAACGCCGCACCGCGCGACCGACGCCGGATCGTCGCCCTGACGAGCGACCACATCGCGTACAACCTGCCGTACGGGGCGTCGAAGGGCGCGCTCGACCGGATCGTGTTCGGCGCCGCGAAGGAGCTCGGCAGCCTCGGCGTCAGCGCCAACGTGGTGAACCCGGGCCCGAACGACACCGGCTGGATGTCCGACGAGGTCAAGGGGTGGGCCGTCGAGGGCACCCCGCTCGGCCGACTCGGACGCCCGTCGGACACCGCCGCGCTCGTCGGGTTCCTCTGCTCGGAGCAGGGCGCGTGGGTGAACGGACAGCTGCTGACGTCGGACGGCGGGATCTCGAACAGCGCCTGACCTGTCGGCCCCTCGCGACCCGATCGTCAGCCTCGACCGGGCGCGGTCACCTCGATGCGGTTCGCCCACGGGTCCTCGAACGCGACCGTTCGGCCGTCGTCCGCGGTCTGTACCCCGGTGTCGTGCATGCGCGACACGAGGGCGCCGAGGTCGTCGGCCCCAGGCACCTCGATCCGCACGAGTCCGAGCCCGAGGGCGAGCTGGCGGCGCCCGGCCCCACGTGAGTTCCAGGTGTTCATCGCCATGTGGTGGTGGTACCCGCCGGCGCTGACGAACAGGGCGTCGCCGAAGCCGGCGGTGGTCTCGAAACCGAGGGTGTCCACGTAGAAGGAGCGCGCGGCGTCGACGTCGCCGACGGACAGGTGCACATGGCCGACCTTGCCCGGGCGTGCTGCGGCGGTGTCCAGGGCGTCCTGCGTCAGGTGCTCCTGCAGGAACGCGTTCGGGTCGACGTACTTCGTGTCCATGTCGACCATGCCGTGCGTCCACGACCACTCGGTGCGGTCGCGGTCCCAGTACAGCTCGACGCCGTTGCCCTCGGGGTCGGTGAAGTAGAACGCGTTGCTCACCAGGTGGTCGGCGCTGCCGGTGAAGGTCTGCGGGAACTTCGTCGCGACCGAGTACAGCGCCGCGGCGAGGTCTGCCCGGGTGTCGAACAGGATCGCGGTGTGGAACAGGCCGGCGTCGTGGGGGGCCGCGTGCTGCATCGACGGCGCGTGCTCGAGGATCACGATCGGGATCGCCAGACCACCGGCGCCCGGTCGCCCCAGCACGGCGACGCCGCCCTCGTTCGAGAGCAGCGCGAGCTGGACGCCGTCGCGGTAGTAGCCGATCATCCGGTCGAGGTTCGCGACGCGGAGGGTGACGGCACCCATCCCGGTGTCGGCGGCGAGGAGGTCCTGCGTGTGCATGGCACCAGTGTGAACCCATTTGGTTGACGCGTCAACCAAATAGGCGTCGGTCGCCTGCGCCAGAGCGACAGATCCACGCCATCCCGGTGCGAGGTACCCGCCAACGCGACAGATCGCTGCGAACAGTTCGCGGCGATCTGTCGCTTCGGCGAACGGGGGCGCGCAGGCGACGGGAGGCCCGGCGCGCGTCCGCCCCGCCGGCCGCGGTCAGCGGGAGCGGAAGTAGCGGTGCAGCGCGCGCTCGCGGATCGCGGCTGCGGCGAGCGCTCCACCGAGCAGCGCGCCCACGAGCCCGAGGGACGCGATCGCGATCGCCTCGCGCGCGATCGGCAGCGCATCGTCGACGTCGAGGCCACGCACCGACACCACCGCGACGCTCGTCGCGACCACCGCCCCGACCGATGCCCAGACCAGGTGCTGCAGGACGACGCCGAGGACCTGCGCGCTCCGCGGTACCCCGACGTGCCGATCGGAGGCCAGGGCGAGCCGACGCCGTGCGACCGCTGCCCCGCCGATCGTCAGCCCCACGAGGGCCGCTGCACCGAACGGGACGAGCACTGGCTGCCGCGCCACGGGGGTGAAGACCGCGCCAAGCGTCGGGTTGAGCTGCCCGGCGGTCGGTCGGTCCTCGCCCTCGGCCCCGCTCGCCGGCAGGACGGTGCGCCGGAGCATCGAGACCGTGTCGTCGCGCTGCGGCCACACCGTCGCCCAGCAGGCGTCGAACGGCGACCCGTCGTCCACCGTCGGCGCGAGGACCGCGTACTCCAGGTCGGGGTCCCGGCCGTCGTCGGGGTAGTCGTACACACCGGCGACTCCGGTGCCCGCACCGCCCGCCGTCACGAGGCGATCGCCGGCAGCAAGACCCAGGGTCTCGCGCACCGTGGGCGAGACGATCACTCCCGCGGTGCCGTCGGCATCGGAGCCGCCGAGCAGACCACGCACCCCGGCGGTCACCTCGTAGGTCGGGATCGCCGAGCCCGGCAGCGCGGCGGGGACGACCCCGGCGTCGAGGCGCCGGAACGCACCGGACGCGATGACCCCTTCGGTATCCACGAGCGCATTGCACACGCGGCCGTCGATCCGGCCCTCGGCCCGCTGGACGGTCGTCGCCGCACCGCTCGCGACGAACACCGCAGCCGCTCGGACGTCATCGGCGACCGCAGCTGCGCGCAGGCCCACGACACCGCCGAGCAGCACCGCGAGGACGACAGCGGACGTCGCTGCCCACGAGGCTCCGGAAGCGATGTCGCGCCACGCCTCACGCCAGACCTCGGTCACCTGCATCCGGCGAAGGCTCATCGGTACCGCCCGAGATCGAGCACTCCCTCGCAGGCGTCACGGGTCGCGTCGTCGTGCGTGGCGACGACGACGACCGTCCCCGACGCGGCGAGCGCACCGATCCCACGGTTCACCTCGATCGCGGTCGCCCGGTCGAGTTGCGCCGTCGGCTCGTCGACCAGCATCAGACCCGGGGCGCTGGCGATGGCGCGCGCGAGCATCAGGCGTTGCGCCTCACCACCGGACAGTTCGGCGAACCGCGCGTGCGCCCGCGAACCGAGCCCGAAACGCTCGAGGACCCCGAGCGCCCGGACGTCTGCGGTCCGACGATCCGCGCCCTGGGCGACGAACGGCAGCGCGACGTGATCGAGCACTCGGCGGCGGGCCACCCCGTACGGGTTCTGGAAGACCCAGAGCGGCCGACAGCCCGGCGGACGGACGGCGGCACCGCGCGTCGGACGGAGCATCCCGGCGAGGATCGCGAGCAGCGTCGACTTGCCGGAACCGCTCGGCCCGACGACCGCGGTCACGGTCCCCTCGGCGAAGGTGCGGTCGACGCCGTCGAACAGCACGGTGCCGTTCGGCCAGACGTGCCCGACGCCCTCGAGCGTCACCGACACGAGCTGGACCGGTCCGGCGCAGCCCGGATCCGGTCGAGCGTTCGTCCGCCGGGCACCCGGACGAACGACTGCCCGAGTTCCGATCCGAGCACCTCGACACGGAGTGACCGCCCCGTCGTCGGTTGCACACACGCCCGGTCACCTTCGAGGTCCCAGAGGGCCGTCGGTGGCACCACCTGGACGGTTCGTGGCCGGCTGAGCGTCCACGTCGCGGCCACGGTGGGTGCGCCGTCCGCCGAAGCGACCGTCGCCGCGTACTCCGGCAGGGCGGTGATCGCGGCGAGGGCCGTCGGCGACGAGACCACGCCGGCGGCGTCGGTCGGGACGTCGAAGTTCCCGATCCGGAGCACGCGCTCCCCCGGCGCCGGATCGACCGGGAGCGCCTCGATGCGCGCGCCGCGGAGTTCGGCCGGGAGTTCGACGAGGACACCGTCGGCGCCGACCACGGCCCCGACGACGGCCACGCACGCCAGGACGGCGTTCTCGGCGGCTGGCACCCATGCGAAGGGGTCCCGCGGCACGATGTCGTCGGGCAGGTCGTCGCGGTCGACACCTCGGTCGACCAGGAACTGCTGCGCAGCACGGAGTGTGCCCCGACCGAGGATGCCGTCGATGCTCAGTCCGGCACCGAGGCGCGTGAGTTCCCGCTGCAACCCCGTGACGTCGGCCCCGCGGTCGCCGAGCTCGAGGTCGCGCCACAGCGGCTCGTCACTGGCGAGCGCGATCACCGGCCGCCCGTCGACCCGCGCGAGGACGTCCCCACTCCGCACGGGTGCCCCGGTCGAGCACGTCGACGTCGTCACCGTGCCGCTCCGCGACGTCACGACCGCCCGTGGGGCACCGGTGTCGAGTGCGAGCTGCACCTGTCGTGCATCGGCATCGGTCCGCTCGGTCACCCGTACGGTGCTCGCGGGGGCCGCCGTCCGGAGTGCAGCCGGGACCTCGGCCGGCACAGCGACCACGATGGCGGCGGCCGTCGCCGCCGCGACCACCATCGCGCCGAGCGCCAGGAGTGCGGCAGACGGGAAGCGCATCACTGCCGCCAGAGGCCGAGGGGGTCCAGCCGACACTGTACGGCTGCGGGGTCCCACGGCGAGAAGGAGAAGTTCCCGTCGTCGTTCTGGGTGCGCCATTCACGTTCGGTGTACGTGTCGTCGACGAGTCTCGCAGCACGGAGGCACGCGTCGGTGATCGTTGCCTCGTCCTGCTTCTCCGGGTTCCGCCGGACCTCGTTGAACAGGTAGGTCACGTCGCTGTCGAAGTCCTTCGCGCACTTCGACTTCGAATCGTTCATGGCCGTGGCGTCTTCAGCCTTCCGCCCGGGGAGCGGCGAGGCTTCGGACGTGCCGTCCTCCGCTGTCGTGTAGTCGTAGCCGAGATCTCGCATGCATGCGCTCATGCGGGACTGCGCATCTGCGACCTCCCGCGCCGAGATCGTTCCGTCCGAGAGGATCTGCCGCTGGTAGGAACTGGTGTCGGAGGCCGATTCCGCGAACTCACCCGCCCACGGCCCGGCCGCGGAGAAGCCCGACGGATCGACGACCCGGGGGGCAGCATCTGCGGAGGCGCAGCCAGCGAGTGCCGTGGCGGCGATCGCCCCGGCGATCGTTGCTCCCCGAAGCCTGCTGCGAATCACCGCGTCAGGCCCGGGTCATGCCGTACTGGGCGATGTTGGTCCAGCAGGCGGCCTGGTAGGACCACTTGTTGCCACCGACCACGTTCCCCCACTTCATCGTCCCGCTCCGCAGACGGTTGAAGTGCTGAGCGCGACCACACCCCGAATCGTTGAAGCCCGTGCTCTGCGTCACCTTCCGCCAGCACGTCGCCGCACTCGCCTCCGGCGCCGTCACGGTGTCGACCGCGATCCCGCCGCCCACGACACTCCCCAGCACGACCGCACCCAGTACAACGTTCTTGATCGACATCGATCTCCCCTTTGGTGGTGACATCACTCCGATGTCACCGTTAACGTATTACCGGTCGGTACGAGAACGCAACGATCACCACCACATCCGTGCAGGATGGACCCGTGACTGACGACATCCGGTGGGAGGTGGTCGAGGAGAGCACGCTGTCGCTCCCCGACCACGAAGCGATCGCAGCGCTGCTCGGGCAGGCCTTCCCCGACTGGTCGCACTGGTACGTGGGCGGTCGGAGCTGGTCCGGCATGCAGCCGGAACGCCGGGTGCTCGCGCACGACGCCGACGGGGTCGTCCTGGCCCACGTCGGCATCCGCCGCATGTACATCTCCGTCGGCGGGCAGGACGTCCTGGTCGGCGACACCGGCCTGGTCGCCGTGTCGCCACGGCTGCAGGGCACCGGCGTCGGCCGCGAGCTGATGACCCGGACCGCGGCGGTGCTCGAGGGACTCCGCGTCCCCTTCGGGTTCCTCGGCGCGGGCGAGGACCGCATCCCCTTCTACGCGAAGCTCGGCTGGCACGAGTTCCCCGAGGCCGTCGGCACCTTCTCGGCGTTCACCGCCGAGGGCGCGGGCGTCAGCAACACCGAGCAGGGCGGCTGGATGGCGCTGCCGGTGGCAGCGCAGCTCGAGGACTGGCCCGCTGGCCCGATCTGGCTGAACGGCCAGCAGGTGTAGACGCAACGACCAACGGACGGGAGGCCCGGTACCAGCTGGTACCGGGCCTCCCGTCCGTCAGGTGGTCCTGCGGGGCTTACGCCTCGACCGCGACCTTCTCCGGGTCCTCGTTGGAGCCCGGCGCGCTCGGCGCGACCGCGGCGCGCACGCGCGCACCCAGGTCGGCGTCGACGTTCGTCCAGTAGGCGAACACGCGCTCACGCAGGTCGTCGCGCGTCACCTTCGAGACGTGGCCGGCGATGTTGCCGACCAGGCGCTCACGGGCGGCGTCGTCCAGGACCTCACGGACGAGTGTGCCGGCCTGGCCGAAGTCGTCGTCCTCCGGGTGCAGGGTCGCGGCGGAACGCTGCAGTGCACCGTCGGACTCCCAGCCCGGGGCGTCATCGGTCGCGTTCGGGTCGGCGTGCGCACCACCGAGCGAGTTCGGCGCGTACACCGGCACCTCGGACTTCTGGAAGTCGAAGCGCATGCCGCCGTCCTTCGAGTACGAGTGGACCTCGTTCTTCGGGGCGTTCACCGGCAGCTGGGCGTGGTTCGTGCCGACGCGGTACCGGTGTGCGTCCGCGTAGCTGAAGATGCGCGCCAGGAGCATCTTGTCGGGGCTCGCCGCGATGCCGGGCACGAAGTTCGAGGGGGCGAAGGTCGCCTGCTCGATCTGCGCGAAGTAGTTCTCCGGGTTGCGGTTGAGCTCCATCGTGCCGACCTCGATGAGCGGGTAGTCCGCGTGCGGCCACACCTTCGTCAGGTCGAACGGGTTGAAGCGGTAGGTCGCGGCGTCCTCGTAGGGCATGACCTGCACCTTGAGGGTCCAGCGCGGGAAGTCCTGACGCTCGATCGCGGCGTGCAGGTCACGGATGTGGAAGTCCGCGTCCTCACCGGCGATGCGGTCCGCATCCTGCTGCGTCAGGGTCTTGTGGCCCTGCTCGGTGATGAAGTGGTACTTCACCCAGAAACGCTCGCCCTCGGCGTTGATCCACTGGTAGGTGTGCGAGCCGAAGCCGTCCATCTCACGCCAGCTCGCCGGCAGGCCGCGGTCGCCCATCAGCCACGTGACCTGGTGCGCTGACTCGGGCGACAGGGTCCAGAAGTCCCACTGCATGTCGTGGTCGCGCAGGTGCGAACCCGGCAGTCGCTTCTGCGAGCGGATGAAGTCGGGGAACTTGATGCCGTCGCGGATGAAGAACACCGGGGTGTTGTTGCCGACGAGGTCGTAGTTGCCCTCGGACGTGTAGAACTTCAGCGCGAAGCCACGGGGGTCGCGCCAGGTGTCGGGCGAGCCCTGCTCACCGGCGACGCTCGAGAACCGGGCGAGCATCTCGGTGGTCTGCCCGGGCTGCAGGAACGCGGCACGGGTGAAGCGCGAGACGTCCTGCGTGACGGTGAAGGTACCGAAGGCGCCGCCGCCCTTGGCGTGCACGACCCGCTCCGGGACACGCTCGCGGTTGAACTGGGCGAGCTTCTCGACCAGGTAGTGGTCGTGCAGCGCGAGGGGGCCATCGGCCCCGACGCCCATCGAGTGCTCGTCGCTCGAGACGGGTGCGCCGCTGTTGGTCGTGGTGGTCGGGGTGCCGGTCGGCGTGTTCTGGTCGGACACGGTTCCTCCTGGAGGTGGGACGTTGGTTCGGTCAGGGGTGCTCGGGTGGTTCGGGGTCCGGCGCGTCGTGCGGCCGGTGCGGTGGGCGGTCGCCGTCAGGCGGGCGTGGGGGCGACGTCTGGGTCGTCGTGCTCTGCCCCGTCGCGCTCTGCCGCCGCGCAGCGTTCGCAGATGCCCCAGTAGGTGACCTCGGCGGTGGTGACCGCGAAGCCGTGGGTCTCGGACGGTGTCAGGCAGGGCGAGTGGCCGACCGCACAGTCGACGTCCTCGATCGCGCCGCACAGGGTGCAGACGATGTGGTGGTGGTTGTCACCGGTGCGGCGCTCGTACCGGGCAGGGCTGCCTGCCGGCTCGATGCGGCGGACGAGCCCGACGCCGGTCAGGGCGTTCAGCACGCCGTAGACGGCCTGGTGACTGGTGGTCGGCAGCTCCACGGCCAGCGCGGTGACGATGTCGTCCGCGGTGGCGTGCGGCATCGAGTCGGTCGCTCGGAGCACCGCGAGTCGCGGGGTCGTGACCCGGAGCCCCGAGGAACGGAGCAGATCGGCGTCGGCGTCCATGCTGAGCCTTTCTTTTGCAGGAATCAAGACAACGCGTTCACTGTACACGAGCTTCTGCTGCCGACCAGCGAGGTGACGCATGCCACCACCGGAATACGAAGTGTCACGATCCGGTCGCGATCAGCTGGGACGACACTGGACCGACCGTTCCGCACGCTAACGTCCGGACATGTCCACGAGCCAGGGTCTGCCTGAACAGGCGAACAGCACCGCGGACGTCCGGGGGATCATCGCGCAGCGGGACCTGGTCGTCGACCTCATCCGGACGGCCTGCGTCGTCCTCGTCGTCATCGTGCACGTCACGATGGTCGGCGTCGCCGCCGATGACCAGGGGGTGCGGGTCACGAGCCCGCTGCAGGAACTCCCCTGGTACGTCGCCGCCACCTGGGTCGGGCAGGTGATGCCGCTGTTCTTCGTGGTCGGCGGGTTCGCGAGCGCCGTCGGCTGGCGCAGCACCGTCGCCCGTGGTGCGCCGAGCCCCGCCCGCGACTACCTGGCCACCCGCCTGGTGCGGCTGTTCCGGCCCGCGGTGCCGCTGTTCGTGTTCCTCGCGCTCGGGCTCGGGGTCGCCACGGCCGCGGGCACGCCGCCCGAGCTCCTGGCCGAGGTCGCGTTCGGCATCGGTTCGCCGCTCTGGTTCCTCGCCGCCTACGGCATCACCCAGTGCTGCGTCCCCGTGATGATGCGCCTGCACGATCGAGCACCGTGGGCCACCCTCGCCGTGTTGCTCGTGCTCGCCGGGGCGGTCGACGCCGTCCGCCTGGCCACCGGGGTCGCCGAGGTCGGGCTGCTCAACCTCGGCCCGGTGTGGCTCTTCGCGCAGCAGCTCGGGTTCCTCTGGGCCGACGGCTGGTTCGCGCGCCGGTCGAAGGTGCTCCTGCTCGGCGTCGCCGTCGCCGCGTACGCCGTGCTCGTGCCGATGACCTCGGTCGGTCTCTGGGCGCCGGACATGCTGCAGGACCTCAACCCGCCGATGCTCCCCCTGGCGTTCCTGGCGATCGCGCAGGCGTGCCTGGTCCAGCTCGTGCACGCGCCGCTCACCCGGCTGATGCGCACGCGGGCCGCGCTCGGGGCAGTGTTCGTGCTCGGCCGCGACGGCATGACCATCTACCTGTGGCACCTGCCGCTGTTCATCGCGCTGAACGGCATCGCCCTGCTCGTCGGGGTGCCGTTCCCGGCGCCGGGCTCTGGTCCGTGGTGGGCGTCGCGCATCGTCGCACTGGTCGTGGTGCTCGCGGTCGCGCTCGGGGTGGCACGGGCCCTGCGCTGGTTCGACCGGCCGCTCCCCCGCCTGCTGCCGTCGGCGGATCGTCCCGCGTGGCCGGTCGTCGCGGTCGCTGCGCTCTGCACGATCGGCCCGGCGTTCCTCGTGATGCAGCTGCACCTGTCGTTCGGCGTCGCGCTCGTCGGCGCCGTGGCGGTTCCGGTGGGCGTCTGGCTGCTGTCGCGGACCGTCCCGGCACGCGGGGTCGCCCGGATCTGAACCGGTTCTCACCGTCACGGGGGCACGCCGGACCCCCGGTGGACCCCGGGTGGACGGAGGATGGCTCCGGCGGAACGACGGACGAGTCCGCCTGATCCCCAGGAGGCTCCCCACGCCGTCGACACCCGAGTTCTGGAGCACCTGGCGGTTCGACCCCCTGGCGGCGGTGCTCCTCGTCGTCGCCGCGGTCGCCTACGGCCGGTGGGTCGTCGGCGCGGCTCGACGGGGTGCCCGGTGGCCGTGGTGGCGCACGCTCGCCTTCGCCACGGCGCTCGTGCTGTTCGGCGTCCTGCAGTTCGGCATCGTCGGCGTCGACGACGAGCGGTTGCGCTGGGCGTTCGTGCTGCGGGCGGCCCTGCTGTTCTTCGCGGTCCCCACCTTCGCGGCGCTCGGTGCGCCCGTTGCACTGCTCCGGATCGGAGGCCCGGCTCGCCTCGCGCAGGTCGCCGACGCGGTCATGGGGTCACGTCCGGTGCGCCTGCTCGGCAACGCGATCGTCGCCCCGCTGGTCGCGCTCGCGCTGTTCGCCGTCCTGCTCACCCCGTTCTCGGCGGTGATCCGGGAGTCCCCCGCATGGGCCGCCGTCATCACCGTGGCGGTGCCGGCACTCGGGTTCGGCCTGCTCGCACCGCTGTCCGAGGTCGGCGTGCTCGTCTCGTCGACGTTCGCCACGGCCGAGTTCCTGCTCGCGTTCGTCGAGCTCGTCGTCGACGCGGTGCCCGGCATCGTGCTGCGGATCACGAACCACGTACTCGACGGGTCCATCGTGCCGGTGGTCGGGCGACCCTGGTACCCGTCGCCGCTGCAGGACCAGCACCTGGCCGGCGACCTGCTGTGGTTCATCGCCGAGGTGGCGGACATCCCCGTGCTCGTCGCCCTGTTCATCCGGTGGCAGCGGACCGATCGCCGCGAAGCCCGGGCCGTCGACGCCCTGACCGACGAACAGATGGACGAGCTCACCCGAGCGCACCTGCAGCGCCGCAGTTGAGCGCGCGCGAGCGCACGCTCCGCAGCACTTCGTGAGCAGCAATGGCCGGGTACCCGAAGGCGACCCGACCATTCCTGCTCACGAAGTGCGCTCGTGCCCTACTTCGACGGGGCCCCCGCGGGCTCGGCGTCGGGCTGCGTGGTGACCGAGCCGGTCTGCTGCCACGCAACGGTCTGCTTCGGCTTCGCCAGGAACAGCGCCGCGACGATGGCCACGATCAGCACGATCGCCGGCAGGTAGAGCGACTCACCCATGGCCTTGGAGAACGGCTCGAGCAGGAAGCCCGGCAGCGCGCCGACCTGCTGCTCCGCGCCACCGGCCGAGGCCCCACCGGACGACGCCGGGAAGTTCGCGGTGATCCGGGCCTCCATCAGGGCGGCGATGCCGGCGGAACCGAGCACCGCACCGATCTGGCGGGTGGTGTTGTAGACGCCCGAGCCGGCACCGGCCAGCTTCGGCGGCAGGTTGCGCGTCGCCGAGACGGACAGCGGTCCCCACATGCAGGCGTTGGCGAGGCCGAGGAGCGCGCTCGGCAGGAGCACCCAGCCCCACTCGGCACCGCTCGACAGCAGGGCGCCGAACCAGAACAGGCCGACGGAGAAGCAGGCGAGCCCGAACGCGGCGACCCAGCGCGGGTTCCAGCGGTTCAGGTTCTTGCCGACGACCGGCGCGAGGGCGGCGGACAGCACCGCCTGTGGCACGAGGAGCAGTGCGGCCTGGGTCGGCGAGAAGCGCAGGACGTCCTGGGCCCACAGCATGATCGGCAGCGCGAACGAGGCGATCGCGACGCCGACGGCCGTGATGGCGACGTTGGCCAGCGTGAAGTTGCGGTCCTTGAACAGGCCGAGCGGCAGCAGCGGCTCGCCCTTCTGCACGCCCTGCCAGACGACGAAGCCGGCCAGCACCACGAGCCCGACGATGATGAGCGACCACACCGAGATCGGGCCGGCGATGACGCCCCAGTCGTAGGTCTCGCCCTCTTGGATGCCGAAGACGAGCAGGAACAGGCCCGCTGCCGACAGGAAGATGCCGAGGTAGTCGAAGCGGTGTCCGTGCCGCTCGAACGACGGCACGAAGCGCTGCGCGAGCACGAACGCGACGACACCGACGGGGACGTTCACGAAGAAGATCCACTCCCAGCCGAAGCCGTCGACGAGCAGGCCGCCCACGATCGGGCCGACGAGCGACGCGACACCGGCGACGGCGCCCCAGAGGCCCATGGCCGCGCCGCGGTTCTGCGGCGGGAAGATGCGCGTGATGACCGACATGGTCTGGGGGCTCATCATCGCGGCACCGAGGCCCTGCACGACGCGGGCGACGATCAGCACCTCGATCGAGCCGGCCAGGCCGCACCACAGGCTGGCGAGCGTGAAGACCACGAGGCCGATCTGGTACATGACCTTCGGGCCGAACCGGTCACCGAGCCGGCCGGTGATGAGCAGCGGCACGGCGTAGGCGAGCAGGTAGGCGCTCGTCACCCAGATCACGGAGTTGATGTCCGCGTCGAGTTCCTGCGCGATGGTGGGGGTGGCGACCGACACGATGGTCGAGTCGACGAGGATCATGAAGAACCCGACGACGAGTGCCCACAGGGCAGGCCACGGCTTCTTCTCGGTCGTCCGCGGAGGCGTGACGGTGGTCATCGAGTGGTTTCCTTGCTGTTCGTGGTGGTGTCTGCGGACGCGGCGGGGGCGTCCCAGGAGATGTGGCCGGCGGCGATCCGGTCGGCCGTGGCGGCGAGCCACTCGATCTGCGCCGTGAGCATCGCACGCACGTACGACACGTCGAGCCAGTACCGCTCGGGCAGGTCCTTGGCACGGACGATCCCGAGGATCTCGTCCGCCTCGTCGCGCTGGGCCCGGAGTGCCGTGACCCGCGCCCGCAGCGCCGACTCGGCCTCGTCGATCGACAGGTTCTCGATCTCGGCGACGGCCAGGTGGAAGACGGGGTACTCCTCGGCCGGTTCGGCGATCAGCCGGACGAGCCCGTCGTGCAGGGCCGTCCACCCCTCGTCCGTGATGGCGTAGGTGGTGCGTTCCGGACGGTTGCCCGCCCGGTCGGTCCCCACGACCTCGGCGAGGCCGAGCTCCACCAGGCGGCCGACCTGGTGGTACAGGGTGCCGGGCCGGACCTTGACGTTCCGGCCGTCCCGGCGGTGCGTCATCGTCTGGAACATCTCGTAGGGATGCGTCGGCCCCTCGGCCAGGAGCCCGAGCGCGGCGAACGCGAGTGGCGTGAGCGACGGCACACGTGCCTCCAGTCCGCTTGTTCGTTGTTGACTATTCGAAGTGGAATATACGCATTGGAACAGGCATGAGCAACCGCACAGCAAGGGCCGGTCTGGAGGCCCGCGGCCGTCCCGGCGTGTCGCGCGCGCCCCGTAGACTGGTCACGTCCCCCCACCCCTGAAGTGCTGGAGAGAACACGTGCCAACGATCGTCGTCGAGGTCATGCCCAAGGCCGAGATCCTCGACCCCCAGGGGAAGGCCGTGGGCAACGCCCTGGCCCGCCTCGGCAAGGCCGACCTGACCAACGTCCGCATCGGCAAGCGCTTCGAGGTGACCGTCGACGGCCCCGTCGACGACGCCAAGCTCGCCGAGGTCCGCGACATCGCGGCCGACGTGTTCTCGAACGCGGTCATCGAGGACGTCGTGTCCGTGACCGTCGAAGGCCAGTGACCCGGATGCGCATCGGCGTCATCACGTTCCCCGGCTCGCTCGACGACCGCGACGCCCAGCGCGCCGTCCGTCTCGCCGGTGCCGACCCCGTCGCCCTGTGGCACGGCGACCACGACCTGCAGGGCGTCGACGCAATCGTGCTGCCCGGTGGGTTCTCGTACGGCGACTACCTGCGTGCCGGCGCGATCGCCGCGAAGGCCCCGATCATGGCCGAGGTCATCGACGCCGCCGGCAAGGGCATGCCCGTGCTCGGCATCTGCAACGGCTTCCAGATGCTGGCCGAGGCCCGTCTGGTCCCCGGAGCACACACCCGCAACGCGCACCAGCAGTTCATCCGCCGCGACCAGAAGCTCCGCGTCGAGAGCACCGCGACCGCCTGGACCTCCGGCTTCAGCGCCCAGCAGGAGATCACCATCCCGCTGAAGAACGCCGACGGCCGCTTCGTCGCGGACGCCGACACCATCAAGCGCATCGAGGACAACGGGCAGGTCGTGTTCCGCTACGTCGGTGTGAACCCGAACGGCTCCATCGACGACATCGCCGGCGTCTCGAACGAGCGCGGCAACGTCGTCGGCCTGATGCCGCACCCCGAGCACGCGACCGAGGCCGGTTTCGGCCCGGACACCCCCGCTGCGATGGCCTCGGGCACCGACGGCCTGACCTTCTTCACCTCCGTGATCGAGCACGCGCTCGTCAAGTGACAGGGAACAACGACACCGTGACGACACCCGTTCGCCCGAAGCCCGACACCGTGCAGGACGCGGCAGCCACCCCCGACAAGGAGCAGCCGTACGACGCGCTGGGCCTGAAGCCGGACGAGTACGCCCGCATCAAGGAGATCCTCGGCCGCCGCCCCACCTCGGGCGAGCTGGCGATGTACTCGGTGATGTGGAGCGAGCACTGCTCCTACAAGTCCTCGAAGAACTACCTCCGTCAGTTCGGCAAGAAGGTCACGCCGGAGATGACGAAGAACCTGATGGTCGGCATGGGCGAGAACGCCGGTGTCGTCGACGTCGGCAACGGCTGGGCGGTGACCTTCAAGGTCGAGTCGCACAATCACCCGTCCTACGTCGAGCCGTACCAGGGCGCGGCCACCGGTGTCGGCGGCATCGTCCGCGACATCATCTCGATGGGCGCCCGCCCCGTCGCCGTGATGGACCAGCTCCGCTTCGGCGCGATCGACCACGAGGACACCGCACGCGTCGTGCACGGCGTCGTCGGTGGCATCTCGTTCTACGGCAACTGCCTCGGCCTGCCGAACATCGGCGGCGAGACCTACTTCGACCCGGTGTACCAGGGCAACCCGCTGGTCAACGCCCTCGCGGTCGGCGTCCTGCGCCACGAGGACCTGCACCTGGCCAACGCGTCCGGTGCCGGCAACAAGGTCGTCCTGTTCGGTGCCCGCACCGGTGGCGACGGCATCGGCGGCGCGTCGATCCTGGCGTCCGACACCTTCACCGAGGGCGGCCCGACCAAGCGTCCGGCCGTGCAGGTCGGCGACCCCTTCGCCGAGAAGGTGCTGATCGAGTGCTGCCTCGAGCTGTTCCAGAAGGACCTGGTCGAGGGCATCCAGGACCTCGGCGCCGCGGGCATCTCCTGCGCGACCTCCGAGCTCGCCAGCAACGGTGACGGCGGCATGCACATCTCGCTCGACGACGTCCTGCTCCGCGACCCCACGCTCACCGCCGAAGAGATCCTGATGTCGGAGAGCCAGGAGCGCATGATGGCGGTCGTCCGCCCCGACAAGCTCGACGAGTTCATCAGCGTCGTCGGCAAGTGGGAGGTCGAGACCAGCGTGCTCGGCGAGGTCACCGGCACCGGCCGACTCGTCATCGACTGGCAGGGCCAGGAGATCGTGAACGTCGACCCGCGCACCGTCGCCGTCGACGGCCCGGTCTACGACCGCCCGGTCGCCTACCCGACCTGGATCGACGCGCTGCAGGCCGACACCGCTGCCTCGCTCGACCGCCCGGCCGACGGCCCCGCGCTGAAGGCACAGTTCCTCAGCCTGCTCGGTTCGCCGAACCTGGCGTCGAAGAACTGGGTCACGAACCAGTACGACACCTACGTGCTCGGCAACACCGCGCTGTCCTTCCCCGACGACGGCGGCATGATCCGCGTCGACGAGGAAACGGGCCTCGGTGTCGCCATCGCCACCGACGCGAACGGCCGCTACTGCCAGCTCGACCCGAAGCAGGGTGCACGTCTGGCCCTGGCCGAGGCCTACCGCAACGTCGCCGTCACCGGTGCCGTCCCCGCGGCCGTCACCGACTGCCTGAACTTCGGCTCCCCCGAGAACCCCGAGGTCATGTGGCAGTTCTCCGAGGCGGTCGAGGGCCTGGCCGACGGCTGCATGGAGCTCGGCATCCCCGTCACCGGCGGCAACGTGTCGTTCTACAACCAGACCGGCTCGACCCCCATCCACCCGACGCCCGTCGTCGGAGTGCTCGGGATCATCGACGACGTCGCCAAGCGCGTGCCGTCCGGGTGGCAGGACGACGGCCACAACATCTACCTGCTCGGCACCACGAGCCTCGAGCTCGACGGCTCCGCGTGGGCCGGCACCGTGCACGGCCACCTGGGCGGGCGTCCGCCGGCGGTCGATCTCGAGCGCGAGAAGGCCCTCGCCGAGCTGCTGTACGCGGCGTCCGGCGAGCAGCTGCTCACCAGCGCGCACGACCTGGCGGACGGCGGCCTCGGCCAGTCGCTCGCCGAGTCCGTGCTCCGCTTCGGCATCGGCGCCCGCGTCGTCCTCGACGAGCTCGAGACCCGCGACGGCATCGACACCGCGACGGCGCTGTTCTCCGAGTCGACCGGTCGCGTCATCGTGACCGTCCGCCGCGAGGACGACGTGCGGTTCCAGGGCATGTGCGACGGCCGGGGCTTCCCGGTGCTGCGCATCGGCGTGACCGACGCGACGTCGAGCACCCTCGAGGTCCAGGGCGCGTTCGAGGCCACGGTCGACGAGCTGCGCGGCACCCACGCCGCGACGCTGCCGGCCCGCTTCGGCGACGTGATCGTCGAGGACGTCACCGAGGGGTACGTCGGCCGCGGGCCGCTCGACTCCGACGGCGCCTTCTCGCCGCGCACCGACGCCTAGGCCCGGGTCGCGGATGCCGATCGTCACCCTGCCCTTCGCCGAGCTCGTCGACCGGTTCGGCCCCGTGCCGGACGGCATCGAGCTGGACGTGTGGGACGTCGAGTCGCCGTACGGTCGCCCGGACGACGTCGCGATCACGTTCCTGCCGTTCTACTTCGAGGGGCGGCACCGCTGGCAGTTCGTGCACGACCTGCCCGAGCTCCAGCTGCTGCAGCTGCCGAGCGCCGGGTACGAGCACGCCGTCCCGCACGTGCCCGGTCACGCGCAGCTGGCGAACGGTCGCGGCATCCACGACGACGAGACCGCCGAGCTCGCGGTCGGCCTCGCGCTGACGTCGCTCCGTGAGATCTCGGCGTTCCAGGTCGACCGTGCCAACGGCGTCTGGGACTCCCGTGAGACCCGATCGCTCGCCGACCGTCGGGTGACCGTCGTCGGCTACGGGGCGATCGGGTCCGCGATCGCCACCCGCTTCGAGGCATTCCGCACCGAGGTGACCGTGGTCGCCCGGACCGCTCGCGAGCAGGACGGCCGGCAGGTGCACGCGTTCGGTGAGCTGCCCGGTCTGGCTCCGACGACCGACGTCCTCGTGCTCATCGCGCCGCTCACCGCCGAGACCGAACGGCTGGTCGACGCGGAGCTGCTCGCGGCGCTGCCGGACGACGCCCTCGTGGTGAACGTGGCGCGCGGCAAGGTCGTGGACACCGACGCCCTGGTCGCCGAGCTGCGGTCGGAGCGGCTGTTCGCGGCCCTCGACGTCACCGACCCGGAGCCCCTGCCCGCCGGACACCCGCTCTGGACGACGCCGAACACCGTGCTCACCCCGCACGTCGGCGGCAACACCGACCTGAGCGTGCCGCGGTCGATCGAACTGATGCGCAAGCAGGTCGCTGCCCTGGCCGAGGGTCGCCCGTTCGAGAACCTGATCGAGTTCTAGTCGGCTGGTCCCGGCGTCAGAGCGGGACGACGCAGGTCGGCGTGCCGACCGGGATCTGCGCGACGGCTTCGCCGGGCATGCCCTCGGCGTCGAGCGGCAGCACGGCGACGGCGTCGGACATCTGGTTCGCCACCAGGACGAACCCGGGCACGCGAGCGAAGTGTCGCGGCCAGACCCCACCGCAGGGCACCGAACCGACGACGGCGAGCCCGCCGCCACGCGCGTCGAGCACCACGAGCAGGTCACGCCCGCGCACCGCCACGTACACGCGGCCGGCCTCGTCGACCTCGATGTGGCTGAGCAGCGACTCCCCCACGGCACCGTCGAACGTGGGCACGGCAGCGATCGTCACGAACGACCCGGAGTCGTCGCGGCGCAGGCGGTGCACACGCCCGTCGAGCTCACCGGCGACGAGCAGGTCACCGTCGATCCAGGCCATGTGCCTCGGGCCGGCGCCGGGGGTCACGTGGTGCACGCGGAGCGCCTCGATGTCGGGGACCCCGTCGGGCGACACCGTGACGCGGAACTCGTGCAGGGCATCGCCGCCGAGGTCGGCGACGAGCACCGTGCTGTCCGGGGTGGCGATCGACTGGTGGGCGTGCGGGCCGTCCTGGCGATCGTCGTCAGGACCCGTGGCGTCGGGCAGCACGGCGACCGCGACGGCCTCGGCCGGCACCGAACGCTGGTCGGAGTCCCCGTGCAGCACCACACCGTCGCTGGCGGTCACCGAGGCGGCGTGCGACTCGGCCGGGGCGAGGGAGATCGCCGTGACCGTGCCGGAGACGTAGTTCGTGACGACGAGCGCGCCCGAGGGGTCGACCCGCAGGTGGCACGGGGCGTCTCCGCCGGCGGGGGCGTCCCACAGGTGCTCGAGTGCGCCACCCTGCAGCCGGAAGGCCGACACGGCGCCGTCGTTCGTCTCGGAGACCGCGTAGACCCGGTCACCCGAGACGGCGAGGAACGAGGGGTCGTCGAGCACCGCGACGGTCCGGGGTGCCGGAACGGCTCCGACCGGTCCGGCGTCGACCAGCGAGATGCCCGTGGCGTTGCCGCCACCGGTCGCCGTGTACGACCCGATGAGCAGCGACGGCAGCTCGGCGCTCATTCGTCGCGGCCCGCGATGCGCTCGTGGTGGTGGATGACCTCGGCGACGATGAAGTTGAGGAACTTCTCGGCGAAGGCGGGGTCGAGGTGGGAGTCGGCGGCGAGCGACCGGAGCCGTGCGACCTGGATCCGTTCGCGGTCCGGGTCGGCGGCCGGCATGCCCGACTCGGCCTTCAGGTGCCCCACGCGCTGCGTGTACTTGAAACGCTCCGCGAGCATGTGGATGACGGCGGCGTCGATGTTGTCGATGCTCTGCCGGATGCTCCGCAGTTCGGCGACGGCGCTCGCGTCGGCCTCGGTCGGGGTGACGTCGTCGTTCATGGTCCGAGCCTACTGGCGGACGTGCAGCGGAACCCGGCCCGCTGCTGCGAGAATGTGCACATGTCGGTCCTGCTGGTGATCTCGGGTGTCTGTGCGGTCCTCGCGGGCCTCATCCACGTGTACATCTTCTTCCTCGAATCGGTCATCTGGACCAGTCCGCAAGCGCGCCGGATCTTCGGCATCGCTTCCGAGACCGAAGCCGTGGCGACCCGCTCGCTCGCCTTCAACCAGGGCTTCTACAACCTGTTCCTGGCGATCGGGGCGATCCTCGGCGTCGTGCTCGTGCTGGCCGGCAACACCGTGAGCGGCTGGACCCTCGTGGTGTTCTCGACCGCGAGCATGCTCGGTGCCGCGGTGATCCTGGTCGGCTCGGGTCGCAAGTACGTCAACTCCGCCTTCAAGCAGGGCACGCTCCCCCTGATCGCGCTGCTCTTCGCGCTGCTGGGCTCGACCGTCGGGGTGTAGCCCAGAGCCTCCCCCTCCCCCCGAACTGCGAAAGCGACAGGGTGCCACCGAACATCGGCGGCACCCTGTCGCTTTCGCGTGAAGGTCGAGACCAGCTCTAGCCGAGCTTCTCCTCGAACTGCGCCGGCAGCTTGTCGAGCGCCCACTCGATCGCAGCCGTGGTGCCCATCGAGAACGCCGACGAGACGTCCTTGTCGTCGAAGACGATCGAGTGTCCTGCCTCGACCGACGGCACCTTCTGGAACAGCTTGTTCGACGAGGCCTCCGACGCATCGACGTAGATCGGCAGGATCAGCGTCAGGTCGGCGTCGAGCAGGTCGAGGTTCTCGTCGGACAGGTGCACGGAGAACTCCTTGCCGGCCTGCTCGTCGATGGCCTTGGGGATCTCGAAGCCCAGGTTCCGCATGAAGGTCGAACGGCTGTCGGTGGAGGCGTACGCCCCGAAGCCCTCGGAGCTGTAGGCACCGACGACGGCGGTCTTGCCGTCGAAGTCCGGGTGCGCCTTGCGTGCGGCGGCGTAGGCGTCGTCGAGGCCGGAGAGCAGCTTCTTGCCCTCGGACTCCTTGCCGAGCGCCTTCGCGATCATGGTCGTCTGCTGCTCGGTCGAAGCGAGGTAGTTCTCGCCGCCCTTGGGGATCGCGACGGTCGGCGCGATCGCGGACAGCTTGTCGTACCGCTCCTTGTCGCCCGAGGACTTCACGTCGAGGATGACGTCGGGGTTGAGCTTGAGGATGTCCTCGTAGCTCGGCTCGAGCGTCTGGATGATCTTCGGCGACTTGTCGTACGCACCCTTGAGCCACGGACCGACACCGTCGCCGCCGAAGGCGAGCCAGTCGCTCGCACCGACCGGCTGGACACCGAGCTCGAGCGCGGTCTCGGCGTCGCCCCACCCGAGCGCGACGACACGCTTCGGTGCCGACTCGATGGTGGTGGTGCCGAGGCCGGTCGTGATCGAGACCGGGAACGCGGCGTCGGACGACCCCGACGACGCCGAGTCGGTCGAGGAGCCGGAGCCGGACGCGCAGCCGGCGAGGACGAGGGACGCTGCGACGACGGCGCCGGCTGCGGCGAGCACGCGTCGGAGACGCAAGGGAGAACGGTTCACGAAGGGTAGCCTAACCTAACGGGGTGCTCAGGAAAACGGCTGGCTAGGCTGGGTGACCGTGGCGTTCACCGATCCAGGCCGCACGCACCTCGCGGTGCTCGGCTCCCCCATCGCGCACTCGCTCTCGCCCACGCTCCACGCTGCGGCCTACGATGCGCTCGACCTGCCCTTCACCTACGGGAGGCACGAGGTCGCGTCCGGCGAGCTCGCCGCGTTCGTCGCGGGGCTGGGTCCGGAATGGCGTGGGCTGAGTCTCACGATGCCGCTCAAGCGCGAGGTGCTGCCGCTGCTCGACCGCACCACCCCGCTCGTCGACGAGCTCGGGGTCGCCAACACGGTCGCGTTCCGCCACGAGGGCTCCACGATCGTCCGAGCCGGCGCGAACACCGACGTGCAGGGGCTCGTCCGCCCGGTCGAGGCACTCGGACACCTGCCCGGCGAGGCCACGGTCCTGGGCGGCGGAGCCACTGCGGCGAGCGCCCTGACCGCTGCCGTCCGGCTCGGGGCATCGCTCGTCCGGGTGTTCGTCCGCGACACCGCGAAGACCCGCGCGCTGGTCGACCTGGCCGTCCGGCTCGGGGTGACGCTCGAGGTGCACCCCCTGAGCGAACTCGCCGGCACGCACCACGGGTTCGTCCTCTCGACGCTGCCGGGTGGTGCCGCCGACCCGCTGGAGTTCCGTCCGTCGGGGCCGGACGCCGTGCTGTTCGACGTCGCCTACGAACCGTGGCCCACCGTGGTCGCCAGCCGCTGGACCGATGCGGGGGGCCGTGTGCTGAACGGCCTCGACATGCTCACCGAGCAGGCGATCGGGCAGATCCGGTTCTTCCTGACCGGTGACGAGGACGAGCTGCTCCCCGACGAGGCCGGGGTCCGCCGGGCGATGCGCACCGCGGTCGACCTGCCCGCCGTCATCGGCAGCTAGCCCCGGCGTCGACGACAACGACGACGACGTGGGTCAGGCGACCACGCCGTCCACGTAGAACCATCGTCCCTGCTCGCGGACGAAGTCGCTCGTCTCCTCGAGCGTGCCGCGCTCGTCGTCGGAACGCCACCACGCGCGGAACGTGACGGTGCCGTGGGAGTCGAACGGGCCTCCCGAGGTGGTCGCCAGCACGTCCAACCGGGTCCAGCGCTGGGTCGGGTCCAACTCGAGACCCGCCGGGCGGGTGCGCGGGTGCCAGGTGAGCAGCAGGTACTCCGGCAGGCCCAGCGCGAAGGCGCTGAAGCGGGAGCGCATGAGCCGTTCCGCGGTCGGCGCCACGGCCCCGGCGTGCAGGGGGCCGCAGCACTCGCCGTGGGGGTTGCCGCTCAGGCAGGGGCAGCGCGTCGTGTCGGTGACCACCGGCCGAACGCTAGTCGACGATGGACAGCGTGACGGTGATGTTGCCGCGGGTGGCGTTCGAGTACGGGCAGATCTCGTGTGCACGCTCGGCCAGGCGCTGGCGCTGCTCCTGCGGGGCGTTCGGGGCGTAGACGTCGAGCTCCACGGCGAGGCCGAAGGCGCCGTTGCCGGTGCCGCCGATGCCGACCTCGGCGGAGACCTCGGCGCCGGTGGTGTCGACCTCGAGCTCCTTGCCGGCGGCGTGCAGGGCACCGAGGAAGCACGCGGCGTACCCGGCGGCGAAGAGCTGCTCGGGGTTCGTGCCCTCGCCGCTGCCGCCCATCTCCTTGGGCGGGCGGGTGTCGAGGTCGAGCCGGTCGTCCTCGCTGCGGACGTGCCCGTCGCGGCCGCCTCCGGTGGCGTGGGCAGCGGCGGTGTAGACGATGTCGAGACTCATGGTCCGAGGTCACCGTGCTCGCCTGGACGAACCCTGAGCGGGAGCACCACGTCGCGGGTGCGGCGGCTCCGGGCGGGGAGCGCTCGGGCGTGTCCGGAGGGGGCGGCGGGCAGGTGGGCGCGGGTGCGCCGTGCATCGAATGAGCAGAAGATGTCGTGTCCCCCGCCCGCACCCGACGTCTTCTGCTCACTGAACGCGAGCGTGTCCGGGCGCCCCGTACCCCCACCGGGTAGACATGATGAGTGTTCCCGCTCGGCTGCAGGTCTTCCGCCGGCACGTCACGGACGTGCTGGATCCGGCACGCGTCCGTCGTGCTGCTCTGTGGTCCGGTTTCGCAGCGGCCGTCTCGCTGGTCGGCATGGCCGTCCTGGAGGCCCGGGTCGACTGGACGGGGACCACTCCGGTCCGCAGCGTGGTCGCGATGGTGCTGCTGGCGCTCGGCGTCGGACTGCTCACCTTTGCGTGCATCCCGACGTGGCGGCCGCCGGACCCCTCGACGACGATCAACGGGCGGCAGGTGCGGCCCTCGTGGCAGCTCGCCGCGCGGGGCGCCACGCAGCTGTACGTGCAGCGCCGTCCGGTGCCGGTCCTGCCGGAGCACCGCGACATCGTCCGCACCGACACGGTCCTGCTGCGGCGGGGACTGATCGGCACGCTCGCCCGGACGGCACCGTTGCTCGGTTCGGCTCTCGTTGCTGTCCTCGGGGCGTTCGTCCTCGGGCTCGCCACCTGGTTCCACCTGCTCTGGATCGCGGTCTACGCACTCGGGCTGTCGGAGTACGTCGTCCACCTCGGCCGCTCCGAACGAGCCCGCCTGGCCGCCGAGTCCCTCGAGCCCGCACCCGCACCCGAGACCCCCGCACGCCCCACTTCGTGAGCAGGAATGGTCGAGTCACTGTGGGGCGCTCGACCATTCCTGCTCACGAAGCGTGAACGGCGCGCCCCGACGCGCACCACTGTCGGCGGCGACGGGCACACTGGGCGCATGTGTGGAAGGTTCGTCGTCTCCGACACCACGGCTGATCTGTTGCCCGAGCTCATGGGCGAGCTCGCCGCCCGGACCGAGCACGTCGACGAGGACACCGGCGAGGTGCACCCCGGCCTCGCCCCGAGCTGGAACGTCGCCCCGACCGACCCCGTGTACGCCGTCCGCCAGCGGCACGGCGAACGGGAACTGCCGCAGATCAGCTGGGGCTTCGTGCCGAGCTGGGCGAAGGACTTCCAGAAGCAGCGCCCGAAGCCGATCAACGCCCGCATCGAGACGGTCGCGACGAGCGGCATGTTCAAGCGGGCCTTCGCCACGAACCGCTGCATCGTCCCGGCGCAGGGGTACTACGAGTGGGTGGTGCGCGAGGACGGCAAGGAACCCCACTTCGTGCACGAACCCGGCGGCGCCCTGGCGATGGCCGGCGTGGTCAGTGCCTGGCCCGACCCCACGAAGCCCGAGGGCGACCCGGACAAGTGGCGGCTCTCGCTCGCGATCATCACCCGTGACGCCCACGTCGCCCCGGGCGAGGTCCACGACCGCATGCCGGCGTTCCTGACGCCCGACGGCTACGACGACTGGCTCGGCGGCGACCTCCGGTCAGACGACCTGCTTGCCCTGCTCGACCACGAGTCGCTGGCGGTGGCCGCGGGCCTTGCGCAGTACGAGGTCTCCCGCACGGTGAACAGCGTGCGGAACGACGGACCGCAGCTCATCGAACCCGTCGCGTAGGCGGTCGCGCCCCGCGCGCGGACAGGAGGCCCGGATCACCGCAGCGGGTCTGCTGCGGTGATCCGGGCCTCCAGTCCGGTGCCCTGTTACGGACGTGCGCTGCGGCGGATGCCCGGCGTGACGCGGACCGCGATCCGTCGTCGGGTCACCAGGAGCACGCCCGCCAGCATGAGCGCGAGTGCCGCGAGCCCGAGGCCGACCAGCCCGGTCACGCCCGTGAAGGCGAGTTCGGTGCCGTGGACGATCGCGGCGAGCCCGGTCGGGAACCGGACGGTGACGGTCGCGCTGACCGTCTGACCCGCGTTGTCGCTGACCTCGTAACCGACGAAGGTGGTTCCGGTGAAGCCTTCCTGCGGGGTGAAGACGACGCGGCCGTCGCGGATGGTCCACGTGCCCTGGTCAGCGACGACCACGCGGTCGGTCGGTGCGCCGGACTCGGGGTGCAGCAGGTGCAGCGTGCCCGGCTCGAACGTGGCGCCGCCGGTGGCGGAGTCGTTGTCGAGCGGATCCACGACGACCCGGTGTCCGACGATCCCGGTGGCGGAGTCGTCGGTGGCGACCGCCGCGGCGACCACGGTCATGGTCGCGGTGGCGGTGGCCGTCTGCCCCGAGGCGTCCGTCACCGTGTAGGTGAAGGTGTCCTTGCCGGTGAAGCCGGCGGCCGGCGTGTAGACGTACGCGCCGTTCCGCTGGATCGTCACCGTGCCGTGGGCGGGCTTCCAGGCCGGGGCGGCGGTGAGGCCGGTGCCCTGGTCGTCGGCGAGCAGGCCGTGGCGGGCGTCACGGGTGACGGGCGTGCCGGACACGGTGTGCCCGGAGTCGTCCGCCGCGGCGATGCCGACCGTGATCGTGACGGTGGCGTCGACCTGCTGCTCCATCGAGTCCTGCGCACGGTACGTGACGGTGTCGGTGCCCGAGAAGCCCTTCGCCGGGGTGTAGACGAACGTGCCGTCGGCGGCGATGGAGGCCGCGCCGTGACGGGCCTGACCCACCGCGACGACCGTCAGGGCGTCACCGTGGTCGTTGCCGAGCACGCCGTGGCCCGCGACCCGGACCGTCTTGCCGGCCGTGGTCGAGGCCTTGTCGTCCTTCGCGGCCGGGGCGACGTCGATGACGACGCGCGCGAACGCCGCGGTGCCGTCGGCGTCGTTGGCCGAGTAGGTGAACCAGTCACGACCGGACCAGTTCGACGTGGGCGTGTAGACGTACGAGCCGTCCTTCTCGAGCGAGAGTGTGCCGTAGAACGGCTTCGTCTCCATGGCGGCCCAGAGCCCACGACCGGAGTCACCGACCAGCACGCCCTTGTCGGCGGTCATGCGCATGCTGCGGTTGGTCGACATGGTGTGCCAGTGGTCGACCGCGGCGACGCCGACGACGACCGTGACCGTCGCGGTCGAGGTCCGTCCGGCGCCGTCGGTCGCCGTGTACTCGAACGTGTCCGCGCCGGAGAAGCCCTTCGCCGGGGTGTAGACGAGCGAGCCGGGCTCGGTGCCCGAGGTCACGGTGCCGTGCTCGGCGCGGCCGTGCGCGGTGACGGCGAGACCGGTGCCGCGGTCGTTGCCGGTCAGGGTCGCGCCGCTGATCGGCAGCGCGGTGTTCGCCGCGGTGCGCAGGGCGTCGGCGACCGCGGTCGGCGTGACGGTCACGGTGACGGTCGCCGTCGCGGTGCCGCCGGTCGGGTCGGTCACCGTGTAGGTGAACGTGTCCGTGCCGGAGAACCCGTCGGCGGGCGCGTACGTGACCGAGCTGGCTCCGGTCGGGCCGGTTGCGCCGCCGCCGGTGCCGCCGGGCGTCGTGCTGCCCGTGATCGTCGCGGTGCCGTGGCCGGGCTTCGAGACCGCGGTGACGGTGAGCTTCGTGCCCGAGTCGTTGCCGGTGACGGCGACGTCGACCGGGGTCGCGGCGCTCGTCGTCGCGGTGTCCGCGGCGGCCTTCGGGGCGACGACGATCGTCACGGTGCCCGTGGTCGTCCCGCCGGAGCCGTCGGTGACCGTGTAGTCGAACCCGTCCGGGCCGGAGTAACCCGGCTCGGGCTTGTACGTGTACGAGCCGTCCTCGTCGACCGTCACGTCACCGTGCGAGGGCTTGGTGTGGTCGGTGACCGCCAGGTCGGTGCCCTTCGCACCGTCGAGCAGGCCGGTGCCGGCCGGCACGGTGGTGGTGGCGTCGGCCTCGGCCGAGGTCGACCCGCCACCGGCGACCGGGGTGACGGTGACCGTCACGGTGCCGGTGTTCGTGGCGCCCGACGGGTCCGTCACCGTGTAGGTGACGGTGTCCGTGCCGGAGAAGCCGTCCTTCGGCGTGTACGTGATCGTGCCGTCGTCGTTGCGGGTCGCGGTGCCGTTCTTGCCGTCGGTGACGGACACGACGGTCAGGCCGGTGCCGTGGTCGTTGCCCGTCAGGGCGCCGGAGGTGACCGTGGTGCTGCCGCCCGCCGCGACGGTGACGGTGTCGGGCTCCGTGCCGGGGCGGACCGTGACCGTCACGGTGCCGGTGGTCGTGCGGCCGGCGGGGTCCGTCGCCGTGTAGGTGAAGGTGTCCGTGCCCGAGAAGCCGTCCTTCGGCGTGTACGTGTACGAGCCGTTCGCGGCGAGCTCGACCGTGCCGTGTGCGGGCTGCTGGTCGACGGCCGCGGTCAGGCCGGTGCCCCGGTCGTTCGCGAGCACGCCGTCGCCCTTCGCGACGGTCAGCGTCGAGCCGGCGGTGGCGGTGGCGGTGTCGGCCGTGGCGCGGGGGCCGACGACGACCGTGACCGTGCCGGTGGTGGAGCGACCTGCTCCGTCGACCACCGTGTAGGTGAAGGTGTCCGTGCCCGAGAAGCCGTCGGCCGGGGTGTAGACGACGCGGCCGGTGGCACGGTCGAGGGTGGCGGTGCCGCGGGCGGCGCCGGTCTCGCCGGCGCCGCTGCCGGTGCCCGTCTCGCCGGTGCTGTTGCCGGTGCCGCTACCGGCGGCCCCGCCCGGGGTCACATCGGTCACGGTCAGCCCCGTGCCCCGGTCGTTGCCGGTCAGGGTGGCGGCATCGATGGTCAGCGCCTGGTCGGCCCGGGTCGACACCGTGTCGGCGGTCGCGACGGGCCGCACGGTGATCGTGACGGTCGCCGCACCGGTGGTGACGCCGCTGCCGTCGGTCACCGTGTAGGTGAACGAGTCGGTGCCGGACGCTCCGGCGGTCGGCGTGTACTCGACCGAGCCGTCCGCTGCGACGACGGCCGTGCCGTGGGACGGACCGGTGACGATCGTGGTCTCGAGGTCCGAGCCACGGTCGTTGGCCTGCACGTCGATCGTCACCGGGGTGCCGGCGTCCGTCGACGCGGTGTCGGCGCCGATGGTCGGGTTGACCGTGATGGTGACGGTCGCGGTGCTCGGCGAACCGGAGCCGTCGACCGCCGTGTACGTGAACGCGTCGGGGCCGGAGTACCCCTCGGCCGGCGTGTACGTGAACGTACCGGTGGCCTTGTCGAGCGTCAGCGCACCGTGCGAGGGGGACGTGTTCGACGCCACGGTGAGCCCGGTGCCGGAGTCGTTGCCGAGCACGCCGGTCGCACGGGTGCCGGCCGTGGCCGCGCCCCCCGCGGCGACCTTGACGGTGTCGTCCTGCGCGGCCGGGGCGACCTGCACGGTCACGGTGACGGTGTCGGTCCCGCCGCTGCCGTCGGTCACCGTGTACGTGAAGGAGTCGGTGCCGGAGAACCCGGCGGCCGGGGTGTACGAGTACGAGCCGTCCGGACGCACCGTCGCCGAACCGTGCGCGGGGGTGCTGTTGCCCGTGACCGTCAGGCCGGTGCCCAGGTCGTTGTCGAGCACGTTGCCGGTCGTCGTCGACCCGGCCGTCGCGGTGGCGGCGTCGGCCGTCGCGGTCGGCAGGACGGTGAGCCGCACCGTCGCGGTGACGGTCGCGCCGGAGCCGTCCTTCGCGGTGTACGTGAACGAGTCCGGGCCGGAGTACCCCTTGTCGGCGCCGTAGGAGAACGACCCGTCGGCGGCGATCTTCACCAGACCGTGCGACGGCTGACCGTGACCGGTGAGGGTCAGGTCCGACCCGCGGTCGTTCGTCAGGACGCCCTCCGCGGCGTTCACCGTGAGCACGGTGCCCGCGTGCACGCTGTAGGCGTCGTCGGAGCCCTTCGGTGCGACGGTGACGGTCACGGTGCTGGTCGAGGTCTGCCCGGAGGAGTCCTTCGCCGTGTACTGGAACGTGTCCGAGCCGGAGAACCCGCCGGCCGGGGTGTACGTGTACGAGCCGTCGGCGGCGACCGTGGCGGTGCCGTGCGCCGGCGTGGTGTTCGAGACCACGGACAGGCCGGTCCCCTGGTCGTTCGCGAGCACGCCCGAGGCAGCCGGCACCGACAGCGCCGTGCCGGTGGGGGTCGTGGCGGTGTCGCTGCTGGTGCGGACGTGCGTGGCCTTCAACGTGTTCGTGAAGGTGACCAGGACGTCCGTGCCGTCCGCGGTGGTGGCTGCCGGGAACGTGAACGTCCCCGTGGTGCCGGTGCCGCTGGCGACGACCGCGTCGCTGTTCAGGTTCACGGCCTTCCAGGTGGTCGTGTAGTTCGACGGGTCGGTGGTACCCACCGCCGTCTGGCGGGCCGTGTAGGTCTTGTTCGGGGTCGACAGGACCGCGCCCGCCTTCTGGGGCTGGGTGCCGGCGGCCGTCCCGTTGGTGGTGGCCGTGTTGCCGGTCGAGACGCCGCCACCGGTCACCGCCAGACCGAACTGGTCGGACGGACTCCACCGCTGGTCGACGCTCGACTGCGCCGCCAGGGTGTTGGCGTAGTTGCAGGACGCCAGGTCGCTCGGCGAGTAGCCGTTCGCGATCGTGAACGTGCTGACCTGCGCGCCCGAACCCGGATCGATCTTGTACATGGTCGAGCCGACCGAGGCGAACAGGTAGCCGTCGGACGAGAACGCGATGCCGGGGCTGCCGCTCGTGCTCGCGTCGATCGGCAGGGTCGCGACCTTCGAGGTGGTCAGAGCCGTGGTGCCCGCGGTCGTCGGGACCGTCTCGGTGTCGACACGACGGATCTCGTTGCCGGTGACGACGAACAGCAGCCCGCGGGTGCTGAACGCCATGTCACCGTTCTTGTTGGTGAGCAGGTTGCCGATGGTGCCGACCTGGCCGATCTTCGCGCCGGTCTTCGTGTCGTACGCACCGAGGTACGCGGGGTTCGCGCCGCTCGCGTAGTAGTAGATGCCGGTCGCCGGGTTGATCGCACCACGGAGCAGCTGGTGACTGCCGTTCGGGTCCGCGTCGGTCACGTCGGCGATCCGCGCATCGCTCACCGCGTTGTACCCGGTGATCGTGTTGCCGTTGTTGATCGACGCGTACGCCGCGACACCGTTGCGGGCGACCGCGAGGGCGTTGTCGCCCGGCGCCATGCTCGTGACGTTCGTGACGGCACCGGTGGTGGCGTCGATGGCGGCGAGCTGGTTCGCGGCAGTGTTGATGCCGTACAGCGTGTTCTGGTCGCAGGCGAGCGCGCCGGCTGCGGCGGCGGGGTCGGCCACGACGGCCTGGGTCAGACCGACGCCGGCGAGGAGCGCGGCGCCGAGCATGGCGACGGCGCGCAGGCCGGGACGGCTTCTGGGCACAGCGGTGCCCGGGTTTGAACGCTGCATGATCACTTTCGGGTCGAGACGATGCGGGCACCGAGACCGACCGGAGGATCAGGGAGAACGGTCGTTGGCGCCAGGTTGATCCTGGCAGTTCCTCGTGTTCGGATGGGGACAATCTGGGTCCCCAATAGGGGGGACCACTCGTTCAGGGGGTACGCGGCGATCCGGCACGTCTCGGTCCGCCGTCGCGACCCGTTCGCGCCCCGGGCGCACGGAAGAACCCCCGCCGGCAGGCCGGCAGGGGTTCGAGGATCAGCGAGCGATCAGCAATGGATCACGCGGTCGGACGGATCACGTCCGGCAGCAGCACGTGCAGGCGCTCGGACAGGCGCGCCTTCGCCTCGTCGAGCGAGCGGAAGTCCCCGACGTACTCACCGAAGGTGTCGGAGACGAAGAAGTGGGTGCCCTGACGGTCGACGGTGCCGCCGTAGTAGCCGCCGTAGTTCGCGACCCACAGGCCGGTGTCGGCCTGGGCCCACGAGATGCGGACGGGGGCTGCCTGCACGGGAGCCACGACCTGGGCCTCGATCTCGGCGATGACCTCGATCGTCTGGGTGTCCAGGGTCACCTCGGCCTGCTGGCGGTGGGCGACGGTCGTGCTCATGGTGCTGCTCCTTCGTGCTGTGCTGCGTACTGGGTGGTGCCGGTGGTTCCGGGTGGTGCGGGCGTCGCGCTCGACGCCGGTGGGGCTGGTGTCCGTCGTCGTCACTCGACCGGCCGGATGACCGGCGGGAGCATGACGTGCAGCTGGTCCTCGAGCTTGGTCTGGGCCTCTTCGAGGGAGGAGAACTCGCCCACGACGAGCCCGAAGGTGTCGGAGGCCACGTATCGGTCGTCGCGCTTGTCGACGCTGCCGCCGAAGTACCCGCCGTAGCCGGCGATCCACTCGCCCTGGTCTTCCTGCACCCAGGTGACCTTGGCGCGCTTGGGGCGCGAGGAGAGGGCTGCATCGGCCTCGAGGATCGCGATGGTGTCCACGGTGTCGGTGTCGAGGGTGACCTCGGCCTGCGTCGCGTTGTTCACGGTGATGCTCATGTCGCTCTCCTTCACGATCCGGGGTACATCTGCTGACACCAGAACGCTACGAGAAGTGCCGAGGGGATCGCCAGCCAGGCCCGTCGATTCACGGGTTTCGTCAATGCCATCCATCGGGCAGCCCCGGATTTCCGGGCAGGTGCGTCGCACTTCCGGGGTACAGCGCCAGGATCGGGGTACTCGTTTTCCGGATTGCCGGGATCGGGGGACGAGATGGTGCGGACACCTGCCTGGAGGCGCGACTCGCTAGCGTCGGCACGTGACCTCTGACAAGCCCCGCGTCGACGACCGCGCCCCGGCCACCTGGCGCAGCCGTCGGTTCGCGACGGGGCTGGCGATCGCCTACGGCGTCGCCCTGGCGCTCGTCGGGTTCTGGGGCTCCCCCGTCGACGCCGCAGGGGCCCCGTGGCTCACCCGTGTCCTCGCTGCCGCGCACCGGCACGGCCTGCCGGAGCGCATCGACTACGCCACCGTGGAGTCCCTGGCGAACGTGGTCTACTTCGTGCCGCTCGGCCTGCTCGTGGTGCTGCTCGCCGGTGCACGGTGGTGGTGGGCCGCCATCGCCGCGGGGCTCGTCGTCAGCACGTGCATCGAGACCGGCCAGGCGCTGTTCCTCCCCGCCCGCACCGCGACCATCGACGACGTCGTCGCGAACGGCGTGGGGGCGCTCCTGGGGGCCGTGGTGGGTGTGCTGCTGCTCAGCCGGGCGGCCCGGCGTCGCTGACGACGTCCTCCGCACACGAAGAAGCCCCCGGAGCAGATGCTCCGGGGGCTTCGTTCAGTGTGTCGAGACTCAGACGGACTCGCGCTGGCGGCGGACCGAGCCGCGGACCAGCAGGAGGCCACCACCGAGGACGACTGCGCCGCCGGCGACCCAGAGGGCCAGGGCGGAGACGGTCGAACCCGTGAAGGCCAGCGTGCCGTCGGTGCCGTTGCCAGCACCGGCGCCAGCTGCGGGAACCGCAGCAGCGTCAGCCGGGGCGACGGTGAAGGCCGCGAAGCCGACGACGCCCGAGGTGGCGCCGGTGGCGGTCAGGTTGTAGGTGCCCGAGGCGCCCTGGGGGAACGTGACCTTGACGACGAGCGAACCATCCGCAGCGGCCGTGTAGGACTTCGAGACGGTCGTGGTCGGCAGCGCGCCGAGCGTGACCGCACCGGCACCGGTGACCTGGACGTTGACGGTCTCGTTGTCCTGGAAGGCACCCGGCGTGAAGCTCACGGCGGCGGTGCCACCGGCGACGGCGGAGCCGGAGACGGAGACGTCGGAGTCAGGCGTGTAACCGGCGGCGTTGGCGACGGCCGGAGTGGCGAGCAGTGCGGCGCCAGCCAGCACCACCGCTGCGATGAGCTTCTTCATGAATGGTTCCCCTAAAGATCTGATTTTCCAGACCCTGACACCCAGAGCCCGCTTCCTCGCCGGCCCGAACCCAGGCCATGGTTATGGCGGGTGTTATGGCGAAGTTCCCTCAATCTAGCGGGTTTTCACAGTGACGTGCCAGATTGTTCGGATTTTGGTCACTGGTCGTCATGTGTTCACCGCGACCCCCTGAGCCCGGACAACTCTCGTGTCGACCTTTCTGCGGACACGGTCCGGGGAAACCCCTGTTCAACCCGCCAATCGTGGGCGAGCCCGTCGCCCTGAGTGCCGGATCAAGAGTCTTTGCGGTCAGACAGGCGAACGGCACGCCCCCCGGAGTGGGGGCGTGCCGTTCGCGCTGAACGGTTCTTTCGAGGGAGTGGGTGCTCGTCAGCCCGCCGCGAGCGGGTCCTCACACGAGAACGTCAGCGGCTGGGTCTTCGTGGAGCGGACGCCGGGGGTCGAGGTCGCGCTGACGGGCGCCCTGGCGAACTTCGCCTCGCCCAGGAACGCCACGCGGTACGTCAGGCTCTCGCCCGGCGCGAGCAGGGTCTGCAGCTGCGCGACAGGGTGCCCACCGTCGGTCGCGGTTTGCACCGGCGTCGTCTTGCCGTCTTTCGTGGCGCCGAGGAAGATCGCGTTCTCCGGTGCGTAGGCGGCGAGGAGCGTCTTGATCTTGCCCGGCTCCACACCGAAGTTCCCCCCACCGGTGACGTACTCGGGCAGGCTCGTCGCCGCGTCAGCCGGTGCCGTGTTCTTGATGGTGATCTGGACGACGGACGTGGGCCGTCCATCCTTCCGGCACACCGAGCTACCGACCGAGACACGCTTGTCGAGGTAGTAGTCCATCTTCGAGCCGGTGCCGTCATTGAGGTAGACGGCGAACTGGCGAGAGTCTGCAGTTGCGGTGGGGAGCTCCCCGGCCACGGGCGTGCCGCTGATCCGACGTTGCTCGGACTTGTCGGCGCTCCAGACTCGTAGGCGTTCCTCACCCGAGCTCTGCGTCAGCGCCGACACGAAGGTCTTCGCGTCGAACCCGCCGGACGACACCTTCTCGAAGACCGCACTGGCTGCGGAAGCGAAGAACGCGTCCTGCACCACCGGGTCCGGGTGCTTCGCGTAGACGTCGCTCAGCAACAGCTTGACCGCGTTGTCGGCCGTCAGGGTGTCCCCGGTCGGCAGCTGCACCGGCCCGGTCGCCTTGAGGATGTAGCTCAACGTGACCGGGTCCATGGCCAGGACGCCGTCCGTCTGCTGCCCGAACTTCTGCTTCCACATCTCGCGCGCGAGCTTCGCAGACACGTCGAAACGCGGCGTGAGCGTGACGTCCTGCATGTACTCGCCGGTGATCTCGCCGTAGAGACCCCGCGTGTCCGCCGTCAGCGGCAGCACCGGCTGCTCGTACGGTCCGAACGACGATCCCGATGCCTGGTTCCCGAGGCTGATCGCCCCGTCCTTCGCCTGCAGGAGCGCCACGGCCCCTGGGATCCCGCCGCCGGCACGCAGCTCGGCGTTGTTCTGGAACAGCAGGACGTAGTTCCGATCGCCGTCGTGGCCGAGCATGGCCGGCGCGAGCTGCACGATGCGGTTCGCTGCGACCGCCTGCTCGGATGCTGACGACAACGCGTTCCGCAACTGAGCAACGGCGGTCGTCACCGGCGACAACGTGCCGCTGACGTCGATCCCCTCGGCGTCGCGGTGCGCGCGGGCGAGCGTCTTGGTCGCCTTGGCGACCGAAGGCTGCGCGTCCTCGATCGGCTGCAGGTCGATCTTGCCGTTCTTCGGGGCGAACGAGTCCGACCCGAGCTTCCCGACCACCCCTGCGACCGGTGTGACCGCGTTCTGCGCGACGTCGTCGACGATCACGGAGACGTCACGCACCGCGCGAAGGTTGGTCCCGAAGAACGGCACGTGCTGTGCTGCGCCCCACACCGGGTCACCTGTCAGTGAGCGCGCCGACGCAGCTTCGTCCTCGAGACGCGCCGCTGTCTTCTGAACCGCGGCAGGGTCACCACCGGTCAATTGTGACCGCAGCGTGTCCACGTCACCGACCGCGCGTTCCAGATGCCCCTTCGCGAGGTACGCACGGATCCCCACCCAGGCGACAGCGAGGATGAGCAGCAGGACAAGGGCGAGGACGACCCACAGAACGATCCGGGCCCTGGACCCCCGGTGAACTGCAGTGCGTCGCGACTCGGGCGCGTCGGACATGAGGCGATCCTACGGTTCAGTGTGTCCGATACCCGTCACTGACGGACGGAATCCGCGTGTTCCCGGTACCAGTCGATGGTGCTGCGGAGCCCGTCTTCGAGGCCGATCTGTGCCGTCCAGCCCGCATCCGCCAACTTCGACACGTCGAGCAGTTTCTGCGGCGTACCGTCCGGCTTGGTCGTGTCCCAGATCGTCTCGCCTTCGAAGCCGACGATCTTGCCGATCGTCTCCGCGATCTCCTTGATCGTGACGTCCGATCCCGTCCCGACGTTGACCTGGTCAGGACCGTCGTAGTGCTCCATCAGGTGGAACACCGCAGCCGCCATGTCGTCGACGTGCAGGAACTCGCGACGCGGTGAACCGGTCCCCCAGTTCTCCACGCTCGACGCCCCGCTGCGAGCTGCTTCGTCGTACCGGCGGATCAGGGCCGGCAGGACGTGGGAACCGGTCGGCGAGAAGTTGTCGCCCGGGCCGTAGAGGTTGGTCGGCATCGCCGAGATCCACGGACGGCCGAACTGCCGACGGACGGCCTGCACCTGCAGGATGCCGGCGATCTTTGCGATGGCGTAGGCGTCGTTCGTCGGCTCGAGGTGGCCCGTGAGTAGTGCGTCCTCGTGGATGGGCTGCTCGGCCATCTTCGGGTAGATGCAGGACGAGCCGAGGAAGACGAGCCGTTCGACACCGTGCTCCACCGCGGCGTCCATCACGTTGACCTGGATCTGCAGATTCTCGCTGAGGAAGTCGTGCGGGTAGGTGTTGTTCGCCATGATCCCGCCCACCTTGGCGGCGGCGAGTACGACGTGCTTCGGCTGCTGGTCAGCGAAGAAGGCGAAGACCGCGCCGCGGTCCTTCAGGTCGAGCTCGGACGAGGTCCGCCCGACCACGTCGGTGAAGCCCTCCGACTCGAGCTTGCGCCACACCGCCGAACCCACCAGGCCTCGGTGTCCCGCGACGTAGACGCGGTCAGCTCGATCGATCGGACCGGGGGTGAAGTCGGTCGTGGTCATCAGGAACCCCAGCTCTCGAGACGGACGGTGTCGATCCAGGGACGGCCCTCGTGCTCGAGGGCGGAGATGTCGGCGTCGACCATGATCCTTGCCAGCTCGGCGGTGTCGACCGTCGCTTCCCAGCCGAGCTTCTCCTTGGCCTTCGAGGCGTCGCCGACGAGGGCATCCACCTCGCTCGGTCGCAGGTAGCGCTCGTCGAAGCGCACGTGGTCTTCCCAGTTCAGCCCGGCGTGCGAGAACGCGGTGACGAGGAAGTCCTTGACCGTGAAGTCGCCACCGGTTGCCAGGACGAAGTCATCGGGCTCGTCGGCCTGCAGCATCCGCCACATGCCCTCGACGTACTCGGCGGCGTAGCCCCAGTCTCGGACGGAGTCGAGATTGCCCAGGTACACGTGATCCTCGAGGCCAGCCTTGATCCGAGCCACCGCGCGGGTGATCTTGCGGGTGACGAACGTCTCGCCGCGACGCGGCGACTCATGGTTGAACAGGATGCCGTTCACCGCGAACATGCCGTAGGCCTCACGGTAGTTCCGCGTCACCCAGTAGCTGTAGACCTTCGCGGCGCCGTACGGAGAACGCGGCCAGAACGGCGTCTCTTCGTTCTGCGGCGGCGGGGTGGCCCCGAACATCTCAGAGGAGGACGCCTGGTAGAAGCGCGTGTGGATCCCGGATACCCGGACCGCCTCGAGCATGCGCATCGTGCCCACACCCGTGACGTCGCCGGTGTGCTCCGGCTCGTCGAACGACACCCGCACGTGCGATTGGGCCGCGAGGTTGTAGACCTCGTCGGGCTTCAGCTCACTGAGGAGGCTGACGAGCCGCGCGCCGTCGCCGAGGTCTCCGTAGTGCAGGAAGAGCTTGGCATCGGGGTTGTGCGGGTCCACGTACAGGTGGTCGATCCGCGACGTGTTGAACGTGGACGCACGACGGATGAGTCCGTGGACCTCGTACCCCTTACGAAGGAGCAGTTCGGCCAGGTACGAGCCATCCTGTCCAGTGATGCCCGTGATGAGCGCGCGCTTGGTCAATCGTTCCCCGATTCGCTCGATGCGGATGCCTGCTGACCTGCGGCCAGAGCGCTGAGTAGCTGAGCAAATCTATCGAACGAAACTCGTGGATCGAGCTGAGTGGAGCGGAAGCGTCGCCCGTTCTCCCCCATCTTGGCCGCGAGGTCAGGATCCGCCCTCAGCGAATCAGCTGCATCGAGCAGTGCTCGCGGATCATCAGCCTTGACGACAGGCCCGGCCTCTGCCATCCGGAGTTCACTCTCGGTGATGCTGCCGCGATCTGTCGCCGCGATCACTGGCAAACCCGTACTGAAATACGACGTGAGCTTGCTCGGCACGGCCATGCCCTCGACGCCGCCTTTCTCGTTCACCAGGAGCGCGTCGGCGGCCACCAGGGCCTGACGGAATTGATCGTCAGGCAGCGACCCAATGATGGAGAGCGCCGGGACATCCGCTGCGAGTTTCGCGAGATGCTCTCGCTGGTTGCCGTCGCCGAGGAGCACGAAGCGCACCGCACTGCTCCGGGCGCTCGCGAGGCGGGCTGCCTCTACGACGTTCTCAAGGCCTTGCTTCAAACCCATGTTGCCCGCGTGCAACACGACGAAGTGCTCTGGGTCCCAGCCGAGCGCAACACGAGCCTCATGCCGGTCCAGAGGGGCGACGTCGGCGAGATGAGACCAGTTCCGCACAACCGCAACCGCATCCCGCTGGAGGCCAAACTCCTGCATGACCGTGTCGCGGAAGCGTTCGTGGATGACGACGACCCTGTCGGAGGAACGCAGGACCCATCTTTCGACGGCCGCGATGGCCCGCCCGGAAAGGTGTGATCGCTTATCACCGAGCTCCTTCACGCCGAGCGTGTAGAGATCCTGAACCCACACAACCACTGGCCGTCGCGTGATCACTTTGGCTTTCACGAGGGCGAGCGCAGACGAAATCAGCGCCGGAGAGACGAGCACGACTACGTCGGGGCGCCCGGACGCAGCGGTGAGCGATGCGAAGCCGAACGACAGTTCCGACAGGGCGCGGGCGACACCTCCCGGCTTGCGAGGCAGCTCGTGCCGACGACGCACCACTCGCACTTCGTCCTCGACGCTCTCTTCTGCACGACGGGGACGACCTCCGCGGAATGCCCACTGTGGGTAGTGAGGGAAAGAGGTGATCACGCGAACGCGCCAACCGCGAGCAGCGAGCTCCCTTGCCAGGCCGGCCGAGTAGGGGGCGATCCCCGTGCTCTCAGGCGAGTAGTTCAATCCGACCAGGAGGACGGAGGGTGGCGGCTTCACTAGGTGAACATAACAGTTGCCTGATCACCTGGATGAAGTGGGAAAAGGAGTGAACGCGCCGCTGACGTTCTCCGGCTGGTCTGCGGTGACGGGCGAAGTTGACTTCCAGGGCACCCGCTTCACTGGTACGGTCACGCCATGTCGGACCGAGCTGGACAAGCGTTGATCATGTTGACCGTCCGATGAGTCTGCGGTCCTTCGTTGGGTCTCGTCTCGGGAACCTCGAGATGTCGACACTCGCGATCGCAGCACTCCTGCCGCTCCACATCGCAAGAGTTGGTGCCGTCCGCGCTTGGGGTGCGGACATCGATCGCAGCGCAACGCTGTACCACGGCTTCCAGATCAGATCAGCACGTCGCCTGACCATCGGGGCGCGCACCAGCGTCGGCGACGGGGCGATCCTTGACGCTCGCGGAGGCTTGACGCTGGGCAGCGACGTCAACCTGTCGACGCAGGTCCACATCTGGACCGCGCAGCACGCCTGGGATTCACCCGACTTCGCTTACGTTTCTGCTCCTGTCAACATCGGCGACCACGCCTGGCTGAGCACGAGGGTCACAGTCCTCCCGGGCGTATCGATCGGAGAGGGTGCTGTTGTGGCCGCGGGTTCCGTAGTCACGAAGGACCTCGCACCGTACGGCTTGTACGGGGGCGTTCCCGCTCGCAAGCTCCGCCAACGCGCGGAGCCGAAGACCTACCGACTGGCGCCGGCGAAGCGCAAGGCATGGTGGTGGTGACGCGGGCTCATGCTCCGGCCTACGCCGCCGTACACGGCCAAACCGGCAGTTCTGACGTCCGCCGGGTCCAACGCCGGGCGTAGGCGAGGTCCACTCGACGGAGCCTCACTCGAACTATGCTGACGTGGGGCGCCCGAGCCTCGGTTGCCGGGGATTATCCGAGGAGCGGTAGTGGAACGAGCGTCAGAACCTCTGGACGACCAGCCCGTCCCCGTCGTCCCGCTCAGGCTGGCTCCCGGCGAGCGGGCGTCCTGGGACCGACCGCTGCCCTTGGTGGTCCTCTGGTCAGTTGTTGAGCTTCTTCTCGTCACCAATCCTTGGCAAATCAGTTCTCGTTTGCGGGTCTGGGCGCTCCGAAGATTCGGAGCCAAGATCGAGTCTGGTGTCGTGTTTCGGCCACGAACGCGGGTGCGTTTCCCATGGAAGCTCCGCATCGGCGCTGATTCCTGGATCGGCGAGGGCGTGTGGATCCATAATCAAGCCGAAGTCAGCATCGGGCGCGATGTCGTGATCTCCCAGGAGACGTTCATCACGACCGGGAGTCACGCCCATCGGAGAGATATGGCTTTACTCACGAAACCCATAGTCATTGCTGACGGTGCTTGGATCACCGCACGTTCGATGGTGACCGGTGGAGTGACGATCGGAAGATCTGCCCTCGTCCGCCCGATGACTCTCATCAGCTCGACCGTCCCAGAGAACGCCATCTACGGAGGCAATCCGGCCGTCCAAGTGGGCTGGCGCTTCTCCCGTCCGGAGGGAGACCGATGAGCAGCAGCTTGCGAAGCAACAAGGTCGCAGCGTTGACGACCTTGCTTGAAGAGGCGTTTGTGGCTTCAACCTTCGGCTTGGTGCACCACATCATCAGGCAACGCACGTTTCCTCGCCTCCTCCGCTCTCGTGCGTTGGGGGCACTGGGGAATCGAATCAACCGCACCGCGGTGATCAACGCCCATGTCACTATCGCAGGGCGCGCCACTTTGAGTGTTGGCGCACGTACCTTTCTCAACGAGGGAATCTATCTCGACCTCTCCGACCAGATCGTGATCGGAGAGGACTGCGCAATCGGTCATGAGGTCCTCTTCACAACGGCAACACATCGGCTCGGGAAATCGACGAGACGAGCGGGCGAGTCGGTCATTCACCCGATCGTTGTCGGTGATGGCACATGGGTTGGATCTCGTGCCACAATTCTTCCAGGCGTGAGAATCGGCTCGGGCTGTGTTGTCGGGGCCGGCGCAGTCGTCACCAGCGACATCCCCAACGACTCCATCTACGCGGGGGTTCCGGCCCGCCTCATACGGCCACTCGACTCCGCCACGGAATCAGAAACCGAGACCCGAGCATGAGCTCCTCCCGACCGTCAACCGCGCTCCTGCCGATCTCGGTGATCGTTCTCGCGAAGAACGAGGAGGCTCAGATCGGGGAAACACTCTCGAGCCTTCAGAGATTTGCCGAAGTCACCGTCGTCGATTCACGAAGCGTGGACCGAACCGCCGAGATAGCCGAAGCGCACGGCACACGGGTACTTCAGTTCGACTGGGACGGCCAGTATCCGAAAAAGAAGCAGTGGTCGCTCGACCATGTCGACACCGAGCTCCAATGGATCCTTCTCCTCGACGCCGACGAGACACCTACCGAAGATCTTTACGCCGAGCTCGAACAGATACTCAGGACAGATTCCAGCACCTACAGCGCCTACGATCTGCCGCTCCGGTACCGATTTGCTGGAACCGTCCTCCGTCATGGACACAAAGTGACCAAGCGATCGCTTTTGCGCACCGGGAAGTGCCGCTTTCCCGATGTGGGTGACGAGCACGTTCCCGGGATCCGAGAAGTGGAAGGTCATTACCAACCTGTGGTCGATGGCCAGATCGGGCGGCTAACAGGCGCCATTCTGCATGACGATCGCGATCCCGTCAGCAGCTGGTTCGATCGCCACAATCGCTACTCGGATTGGGAAGCACATCTTCGCCTGCAGAGCGACGTTCGCTCGGCTGTCGCGCAACGGAGGTCGCGGCAGGGGCGGCTCTTCGACCGGGTGCCTTTCAAGCCGGCCGCGTTCTTCCTGTACTCGTATTTGTTTCGCGCCGGTTTCCTCGATGGACGCGCAGGGTTCGACTATGCGTTCGCTCTTTCGTCGTACTACTGGCAGATCGGCCTGAAGACTCGGGAGCTCGAGCGTGTAAGTCGGGGAATTGACTGATGCGAGTGCTCCAGATCTGCGACACGCTCGCCACTTCAAACGGCGGCCCGTCCCGAAACGCATTCGAACTGAATCGAGCTCTCAACGCGACCGGCGCAGTGAGGGTCGACCTCTTCTGGATGCACGGCGACCGAGATTCCTCGGTGCTGGACGATCTGTCCGGTTCAGAATCTCGAGACGATCGTGCGAGGCCGCGCCAGCTGAAGTGGCGAAGCCGCGTCAGCGACTCAGAAACCGTCTCGTGGACCACTGTCCTCCGTGTCCTGCGAATGAGCGACGCGGTGATCGTTCATGGCTTCTACCTGGCCTGGATCCCTTTGGTCCTAGCCGCAGCGTTCTTGCTCCGTAAACCCGTGATCCTCATGCCGCACGGCGCGCTGACCTCTTACGAAACATCGAGGAAGAGTGCCAAGAAGTCCTGGTTCCGCAAAGCGTTCCGACCTCTCGTTAAGCGGACCGTGCGTGCTCTAGCGGTCGGGTCAAGCACAGAAGCAGCGGAAGCTGCCACGGTACTGAGCGACGTGCCCGCCACAGTTTGCGGGGTGGGCACATCCATGGTCGGGCCTCCGCGACTCCGCGACGTTTCAGCCCCCTTGCACCTCCTTACGCTGGGTCGACTCGCAGAGAAGAAGCGGATCGATGTCGCGATCCTCGTGGTGGGCGAGCTGAAGTCGATGGGCATTGATGCGCAACTTGTCATCGCAGGTGCCGGAGGTGAGCTGGCGAAGCTGAAGCGATTAACCGAAATCAAGTCACTCGAGAACCAGGTGTCCTTTGTCGGCGAAGTGACCGGGAGCGCGAAACGCAGGGTTTTCGAGAGCGCCGACGTGTTCATCCTGCCCAGCGAAGACGAAAATTTTGGCATCGTCGTTGCCGAGGCCCTGGCCCACGGCGTCCCGGTCGTTGCAAGCGAGCATGTGCAGGCCGCTTCCGTTGCCTCGTACTCGCCTGCCGTGAAGTTAGCTGCATCGCCCGACGCGGTCGAGATCGCTGAACTCGTCCGAGCATTTTCCACCGAGGCACAACCGATGCTTCGGACGGCAGCCTTCGACGTGGCCAGTGCAGAGTTCGGCTGGGAAGCCGTTGCACGACGATGGGTGACTCTTATCGAGAAGACGACGGGTGTTCACGTTGCTTGACCCCACACCGAACGGCAGGATCGACGCGGAATCAACTTGGTCAAAGTTGGCAGCCCGGGCACTCGTCTTCCTGCTTCCGATCCACGTCGGAGTCCCTTTCGCGTCGAGCGTTCTTTCGTGGGGATTCCTTCTCGCGATCCCTCTCCTCCCGGTCACCCTCCGGACCCTCGGCCGACAAAAGGACCTCAAGCTTCTCGGCCTGATCACCTTGCTCACGCTCGTCTCAGGCTTCATCCTGACCGCGTTCGCGCAGCAAGACCACCTGGTCAACGTCAGCTACTTCTGGGTGACAGTGAGTTCGCTTGCTTGCGCGGTTTATGTGCTGATTCCGACCGTGGTCTGGACGCGCGGACTCATCACGGTCTCGGACCTTGCTATCGCCTTCGCGGCCGGATCAATCGTCGAGGTGCTCGCGTCTCCGGGGACGTGGGAGGGGAATATCTGGAAGTTCGGACTCGCCTTCCCGGTATCGGTGATCCTCCTGGCACTCACTTCGCGTTCGAAGTCCTTGGTCCCCACGTTCGCTGCGCTCGCCCTCATCGCCGGCATCGCAATCACAGCCGGGGACAGGAGCTACTTCGGGTTCGTCGCGATCGTCCTGATCGTGGTCATGATGCCAAGAGCCCGGCACCGACGGACGCCGGTCCGTTCGATCATGGCCGTCGCCGGTCTAGTCATCGCAGGCGCCGTCGTGTATTCAGCCGGCGTCGCCCTCGCCCTCGCCGGGTACTTGGGGGAGCGCAACCGTATCGTCACGACAGCCCAGCTGCAGGCTTCAGGATCGGTGCTCACCTCGGGCCGAAGCGAATCTGGCGCAGCAGTCGCGCTGTTCCTCCACCGGCCGGTTGGATACGGTCCGGGGGTTCTCCCCACTGCAGCCGACGTGGCAATTGGGCAACAAGGCCTCACCGGCCGCGGCCTCGACTTGACTGGGCAGTACGTGCGGGAATACCTGTTCGGGACCGGTTTCAAGCTGCACTCGATCACGAGCGACTTGTGGGTCGGCTTCGGGATTCCGGGGATCATCCTCGCACTGGTCTTGGCCTTCTTCGCGGCACGGAGCCTGACGGCGAGTGCGTCCGGTTCGATGTCGAACCCGCTTGTTGTTTTCCTCAGCGTGATTGCGCTGTGGAATCTCGCCTTCTCCCCGATCGGTTCGAACCTCTATCAGACCGTCTTTTGCGTCGCCGTTCTTGCGACCGCTGCTCAGAGTCGCACTCCGCGAACCCTCATCCAGCGTGCCGAGCACGCAGGTGGTGCCGGAACCTCCCGACTCCTACCCTCGCGCCGTTGATAAGACCGATGAGGCGGGAAACGCAACTGTCCGCCGTCCGCATGAGCCGTCCCAGGCGGAAACGGCGGGAACGCGCCTCGTGGAGCCGCTCAGCGATCTCGCCTGCCGACACTTCCGAGACTCCCCCGCCAAGGTAGTCGATGATGACCTCGGGCACTGAGGCCGGCCTACTGTTGACCGAGCCGAATCGCGCGATGAGGTCGTAGTCGGCCACTATACCCATGTCCAACCGATGTCCTCCGAGAGCCTGAAGCCGATCCGTTGAGAACCAACACGCTTGATGACAGTGCGGCTGAAGGCCGAAGAGGTGCCTCCATCGCTTGTAGGGCAGGTTCTCGATGGTTCGAGCAGGGCCCGCTCCACCTTGCAGGTTCTGGGCTCCCGCAATAGCCCACGGGACATCTCTCGGATCGACTTGATCGAGGACGTGAAGAACTTTTTTCAAGCTATCCGCATGCGTGTAGGCGTCGCCGGCATTGAGAAACTGCAACCAGCGGCCAGATGCCCTTTCGGCACCGATGTTCATCGCGTCGTAGATGCCTTCGTCGGGTTCGCTCCGGATGGTGACCGGAAGGCCGGACGCACGAGCGCGTTCAACCGTGTCGTCGGTGGATGCGCCGTCAATCATCAGAATCTCGACCGTGTAGCCTGCAAGGTCCTGCTTCGCCACCGACAGCAACGTTCTGTCGATGAACTCGCTCGCGTTGTAGGTGGCGATGATGATGCTTAAGAGCGGTCGCTCAGCGGTCGCCATCGAAAATCCTCTCCCAGGCTGCCACGGCTCGCTGGAACTGCACCGACAAATTCAGCTGTCCGCTCGGGAGTGTCGGGTCGACCAACCGCTCCTCAACGAGCTTCGAGAGCGAAGCTACGTCATTCGCCAACTGATCACCCGGTAGAATCTCTCGGACACCCTCCGTGTCGTACGCGACCACCGGGACACCGACCGCAGTCGCCAGTCGGATAGATCCGCTTTCGGTTACCGTCTTGTACGGCGCGACGACCACGACAGACTCCAGAAGTGCCGAGACGATGTCTTCATCGCTCACACTTCCCCCTCCTGCCATCTCCGTCACATCGTGACCCCTGGCCCGTATGCGGTCCGCCATACCGCTTGGCAGCCGCTTCGAGCTCAGGATGCACAGGTCGAAGCGAACTCCGACTCTCTCAGCGATCTTCTCGAGATCCCCAACCCCTTTGTCCACCCGTGGGTCACCGATGAAACTGATACGCGGTAGCCCATCGCGAGCGGCGACACGGTTCGCACTCCATTGCGGTGACGACTGAACCACGCTCAGGTAGGGCGGGTGAGGCGTTACGACACGGCGTGGGTAATCGACGGCGGCTAGGTCTGATAAGCGAGCCGAATGAAGGCATATGACCGATCGGCGAAGGACCAGCCGCTCTAGCCGCCACCGTCTTCCTGCACGCGCCCGAACTTGACGAGGATTGTGCAAAACCACGAACACCTTGTCGCTGAAGAGCGATCTTGCCCCCAGTAGCAACGTATCCCAAGAGTCCACGGTCCACGCCGCCACCACAGGTGAATCACGAGGTGCCAACAGCACCGCCCGCACCGGTGAGATGAGACGCCGCATGACCGTGCTGAATCGACGACGAGAGTCTCCGACCGGTCCACCGAGTTCGCTCCGCACTCGGACTCGGCTTGCGCTCGGGTAGTCCCTTGATGCCGGAACCCAATGCTCGACACCCCTCCCCAGTGCATGAAATACGAGCGCCAGCTCGTTACCGTACGGATTCACCCCGTTCGGGTCGTAGATGTTGACGGGACGGCTTGAACGTTGACTCAAGGTCACTCCGTTGATTCGGCGCGTTTGCGCGCGTAATCCGCAGCTCGAAGGCCGATCGGCAGAAGTTGAACTAGCGCCGCCGAAATCACGGACGCCCAAATCGGACCTGGAGCTCCCATGACCGACGCGAGATACACGGAGAGGGGCAGGTTGAGCAGCAACATCAGCACCACACAGATTGCCTGAAAACGGAGGCCTGCAGGTGTGGTCAGCATCATCGCGGACGGCTGGTGAGCCGCCATAATCAGGACGAGTGCACCAAAGGCGACGGCCAGCGGCAGTTCCACGGGCACTTCCGACTTCGTCACCAACGACGCCACGGGTCGGATGAGCAGAACGTACAGCCCACCTGCCACGGCACCGATTCCGACGAGTACAAGGAGCGCACGGCGCCATTGCCGAAGGGCGTTGGTGGTCTCACGCGCAAAGATCGGCCAAAGAGCTACTGCAGCCGTGGAGATGAGAGAGAACGTCGGGGTGTAGAACTGAGCACCGACCGAGTAGCTCGCGAGCTCGTGCCCGTTGGAGACCCACGCGAGCACAAGCCGATCGCTCTGAAGCGCGATGGGAACAGCGATGCTTATCACAAGCATTGGCCCAGCCGAATGCCAGACCTCGAGCACGGTCCTTCTCTGGATGCGCGAGAGGTTGAGTAGCCCTCGAACAGGGCGCTGGTAGTTCCGTGCCGCGACAAAGAAACACAGGGCGGAAACCGTCAGCACGCCGAGCGGGGTCGCGACCGCAAGATAGAGCGATGGTGCGCTCGCGTGTAGGAGCAACCACGTCGCACCGAGCGCGACGAGCGGACCACCGACCGAGATCAGATTCACGTAGTGGTTCTTGCCGAGCCCTAGCAGGATTCGTTGCCCGATCCCGAGGGGGAGGGAGACGGCGAACGGTACGAAAGTGATCAAGAGCGACCACTGCGCTTCTTCGACAAGTTCGGTCGGCAGCTGAAGCAGGTGCCCCCATACCCCGCCCACACTCAGCACTAGCGCCAAAAGAACGACCACGCAGCCGGAAGCAACGAGTAACCAGAACGCAGCTCGGATCGTATTGTCTGCGCGCTCCTGGTCCCGCTCACCCCGACCACTGAGCGCCACGGTCGTGGTGACTGCAGCACCCATCCCGAGGTCCGCGAATGGGATCAGTTGGAAGAGCAAGCCGACCAACATGACGTAGCCGTACGCAGCGGCTCCCCGGGAGTCGACGATCAGGAAGGTAGTCAGTGCGGCCGCCAACGCCGTCACAGGCAGCCCGAGCGCGCGGGCACCGGAGGATAAGAACATTGCGCGGATCAAAGTGCCGACTCCGAATGCCTCAAACGATTGGGCCGGGAGATCTCAATGGATTCAATACGCTCCATCACTCGCGAGCACCACCTTGAGCGTTCGCCACAAGACCACAAAATCGGCCAACAACGACCAGTTCTCCACGTAGTACAGATCGAGCCGCACGGAATCTTCCCACGAAAGGTCGGATCGGCCGCTCACCTGCCACAGGCCGGTCATGCCCGGCTTCACCAGGAACCGACGGTGGACGTGGTTGTCGTAGCGGGCGACCTCGCGTGCGAGCGGCGGTCGGGGTCCGACGAGGGACATGCTGCCGGCCAGGACGTTGAACAGCTGCGGGACCTCGTCCAGGCTGTAGCGGCGCATGAACCCGCCGACCCGGGTGACGCGAGGGTCGTTCCGCATCTTGAACAGGACGTCGTTGCCCTCGGCCCGGTCGAGCGCGCTGAGCTCCTGCAGCCGTTGCTCGGCGTCGACGACCATCGAGCGGAACTTGATCATCCGGAACGTGGTGCCGTTCAGGCCGACGCGCTCCTGTCTGAAGAAGACCGGACCGGTCGAGGTGGTCGTCACCAGCACGGCGAGCACGAGCAGCAGCGGCGACAGGACGACGACGAGCAGCGCCGCGCCGACCAGGTCGAAGGCGCGCTTCGTGTAGAGCTTGCGCCCCGAGTACGTCGGCGTCTCGACGTGGATGAGCGGCAGGCCCTGCACCGGCCGGGTGTGGATGCGGGGACCACCGATGTCGGTCAGGCTCGGCGCGACCACCAGGTGCTGCCTGCCCGGCTCGAGCGACCAGCTGAGCTCGCGGACGCGCTCCGGCGGCAGGTCGTCGGAGCTGGTGATCACGACGGTGTCGGCGCCGGTCTCGCGCAGCGCGGAGCCGACGTCGTCGAAGCCGCCGTGGCTCTGGATGGTCGACCCCGTCAGCAGACCTCGGTGGTTCGTCGACACGACCGCCCCGACCACGCGGTAGCCGGCTTCCGGGGAGCGAGCGAGTTCGCGGCCGATGTGCAGCACGCTGGCCGGGGAGCCGACGAGCAGCACGGTCGCCGAGTACGCGCCCTGCTGACGCTGTGCCACGAGCCACTGGCGCCAGATCCACCGCGACAGCAGGAGGACGAGGATCCCGATCGGGAACGCGATGAGCACGTAGCCGCGGGCCAGGTCGACGTGCAGCAGGAACGCCGCGATCGCGAGCAGGCCGAACACCCGGACGCTGGAGTCCGCGACCAGGCGGTACTCGGTGCTGCCGACGCCGATCACCCGGGCACCCCGGGTGTCGTACAGGGCGAGCGCGCTCATCCACACGACGATCACGACGATGGAGATGGCGAAGTAGCTCAGTCGCAGGTCGGCGGTGTTGGTCGCCAGATTCGACTTGAGTCCGAGCCAGGCGATCTGCACACCGAAGACGACCCAGATCAGGGCCAGCAGATCGGTGAAGAGCACAAGGCGCGAGTACGTGCGGCTCCACTCGTCGGTGGCGCCGACGGCGCGCGGTGCGCGGAGCGCATCCGCCGTCACGAGGACGACCCGGTCACCACGTCGCGCCACCATCCGACGACACCCGCACGGTCGTGCCGTCCCACAGCCACACGTCCTGGCCAGCACGGTCGATGGTGACGGTGTTGTCCGTGTCCGCGCCGTCGGCACAGCCGATCGGCGTGGTGGACGACGAGGGCGTCACGTCCGACGCGGACATGGTCTCGATCTGCACGCCGTCGCACGCTGCCGCGCCGACGCGGGCGAGCGTGTAGTTGCCACCGTCGACGCCGATCGAACGGACGCCGCCCATCGGCACGTCGACCCACGCGGCGTCGCCGGTGCGCCACTCGAGCTGGCCGTCGCAGATGACGACCGCGGTCTTCTCGCCCTGGAACGCGTCGATCGGGTCGCCGCACGGCGCCTGCTCCGTCCCGCTCGCGAGCACGACACCGTCGGTGCTGATGCCGGCGCCAGCGGCGCCGGGCGCCGCGGCTTCCCACGTTACGCCGGCGTCGGTGCTGGTCCGCGCGGTCGCGGTGCAGTCGTCGCCGACGCCCGCCAGGACCGAGAGCTCCGCGCTGGAGGCCCGGATCGCCATGAGCGATCCGACATCCGTCCCGAGTCCCACCGGGACCCACGTCGCCCCGCCGTCCACGGAGTGTTCCAGCACCGGCCGCGGGCCGCCGCACGACCCACCGGACGCGCGCCACGCCTCCTGGCCGTCGACCGCTGCCAACAGGCGGCGACCCTGCTGCTTGGTCGCAGTGGCGTCTGCGTCAGCGGACGCACTCGCCCGCGGCGTCTCGCTCGTGTCGGGTGAGCCGGTGAAGGTGGGGATCGGACCGGCTGGGCCGTTCTCCTCCGGTGCCGTGCGACCGAGGGCGAGCGCGACGAGCACGACGTCGATGACGATCAGCGCCACCACCACGACGGCCACGGTGATCAGCGTGGTCTTCGGCAGTGCACGACCGAGGCTTCGGGTCCCCCGGCGAGTGTCCATGTCCCTCGACTCCGTTCAGCGTCCTGCTCGGCGCAAGACGCCCAGCTTCTTGCCGGTGCGCTTCGGCGGGCGCGTCGACGTGGTCACGGTGTTGTCGTCCTCGTCGTGGCCGTAGCTGTACCCGTAGCCGTAGCGGCCGTAGCCGTACGCACCCGGGCCCTTGACGGGCATCTTCGTGATGACGAAGCCGGAGATCGGGGCGCCGACGTTCTCGAGGGTCGCGACGGCCGCGGCGAGCTGGCCCTTCAGCGTCTGCCCCGAGGCGACCGCGACGATCGCGCCGGAGGCCTTCTTGGCCAGGATCGCCGCGTCGGTGACGGGCAGCAGCGGCGGGGCGTCGAACAGGACGTAGTCGAACTGCTGCTCGAGCAGGTCGATCAGGTCCTGCATGGCCCTCGAGCCGAGCAGCTCGGACGGGTTGGGCGGGATCTGACCGGCGGGCAGGACGACGAGCTTGCCGCGTCCCCACGGGTGGGCCACGTCCTCCAGGTCGGCGCGGCCGATGAGCACGTCGGTCAGGCCGGCGTTGCCTTCGACGTCCATGTACTCGGCGACGCGAGGGCGGCGCAGGTCGGCGTCGATCAGGATGACGCGGAACCCGGCGCTGTCCAGGGCGATCGCCAGGTTCGCGACGGTGGTGCTCTTGCCCTCGGACTGCATCGACGACGTCATGACGAAGGTTCGTGCACCGGTGCCGATGTCCAGGAACTGCAGGTTGGTGCGGAGCGTGCGGAACGACTCGGCGCGGGGGCTCCGCGGGTCGACCTGCACGATCAGCGGGCGTTCGGCGGCCTTCGCGTCGTAGGCGATCCCGCCGACGACGGGCTTGTCGCTGATCTTCTCGACATCGAGTTCGGTGCGGATCCGGTTGTCCAGGGTCTGGCGCAGCACGGCGATCCCGATGCCCAGGGCGAGCCCGACGAGCAACCCGAGCGCGACGTTGACGGGCACGTTCGGGCTGACCGGGACGCTCGGCACGTCGGCCTGCTTGACGCGGGTGAGCTTGACGGTGCTCTTGCCGCTCGCATCGGTGGCCTCGATGTCCTGCACGACGTTGGTCAGGCTCTGCGAGGTCGCATTGGCGATGTTCGCGGCCTGCACCGGGTCGGTGCCCTCGACCGAGATCGCGATGAGGGTCGTGCTCGTCGGCGCCGTCGCCGACACCATCGTCGCGAGCTGGTCCGCGTTCATGTCGAGCTTGAGCGACGAGATGACCGGCAGCAGCACGATCGGCGTCGACACCAGGTTCGAGTACGTCAGCACCCGTTGCTGGGTGAAGGTGTTGCCCTGCGCCAGGTCACTGGCACTGCCGGACGTCTCCGTGGAGACGAAGACCTGCGCCGATGCCGAGTAGACCGGCTTCTTCAGCAGGGAGAACCCTGCGGCTGCGGCCACTCCCACCAGGGCGAGCACGACGATGAGTACCCAACCCTTGCGGAGCACCGTGATGTAGTCGCGGAGTTCCACGCCTTTGCCTTCCCCGATCCGAACCGTCCCTGTGGTCCCGTCACAGGCACGCCGGGGTACTCCCAGCGCACGGCATACAAATAGTGCCACAGGAACGAGTACTACTCGGGGGAAGTCGCCATCCGCCGCGCGGTGTCCTCTACGGTGGCCCCATGCGCTCCGAGCCGGCCCAGACCACCACCGAGCCCAGCGTTCGGCGACAGCGGGACCTCATCGTCATCCTCGTCGCACTCGGCGTCGCCGTGATCCTGACCCGGATCGTCGGACAGGTCACCCGGACTGGGGGCATCCCCTCGCCGGTCCTGCAGGTGCTCGCCGCGGACGCCGCCGTGTGGGTGCCGCTCGTCGTCGCGGCCGCCGTGGTGCTCCGTCGGACCCCGCGTGCGGCGATGGTGTCGCGGCTGCGGCTCGACCTGGGGATCGTGGTCTTCGCGATCGGCATCGTGATCGTGTGCCGCGCGGTGGACGTCGTCATGTCGCTCGCGTTCACGGGGACGACCGGGCTGGTCCCCGCACCGTCCCTCGGCACGCCCGACGTCGGGCTGCTGCTCGTGTCGGCGATCGGCATCGTCGTCGTGAGCCCGGTGCTCGAGGAAGTGGTGTTCCGCGGGCTGTTCCAGCGCCGGCTCGCCGCCGAGCTCACACCCCGCACCCGGTTCCTCGCGGTGCTGGTCACGGCGTTCCTGTTCGCGCTGCTCCACCTGCTGCTCGGTGCGGGTGGCACGTCGCTCGGCGGGTTCCAGGTGTTCGTCACGACGTTCCTGCTCGGCCTGCTCACCGGCACGCTCGTCGCGATGACCGACCGCATCGGCGGCGCGATCCTGGCGCACGTGCTGTTCAACGCGGTCGCGGTCGTCGCCACCTGGCCGCGCTGAGCGGCCAGAGCCGCGTCCCCAGATCGGGTCAGGGGCGGTCGCTCGGCCGCGCGGACCACTAGCCTGCACTGAGCATGACTCGCCCAACCAGCATCGTCGACAACCCTCTCGTCCGTCAGGCTCCGATCAGCGGCCTGTTGGCGCTGTCGGCGTTCCTGAGCGTCGTGATGCCGACGCTGGCGATCACCCAGCACCACCTGTTCGTCGCGAGCGTGGTGGGCGTAGTGGTCGCGACGCTGATGAGCGCGATCCCCACGCTGGTGCGCCGCGCGGCCTGGGTGGTGCCGGTCCTGCTCACCGTCGACTTCCTGACGATCGCACTGCTGCGCACCGGGACGGGCTCCGGCTCCTCGCTGTTCACGGCGATCGTGGTGCTCCCGGTGGTCTGGTGGGCGTCGCTCGAGGGCCGTCGCACCGTGCTCTTCGCGATCGCGGGCATCGTGGTCGTGATCCTCGCCCCGTACGTCCTGACCCCGTCCGACGCGCCCGGCGCGAGTGAACTCGTCCGTCTGGGCATCCTCGTCGTCGTGTTCGGCACCGTCGCCGTCGTCGTGCACGAGCTCTCCCGCCGGGCCCGACGGAGCCTGCGGTCCGCCGAGGCGCGCGAGGGCAAGGTCCGCGCCGAGATCGACCGGGCGGCCGCGGTGCAGCGATCCCTGCTCCCGACGACGACCGGCCGCATCACCGACGACGTCGTCGTCGCCGGTGCCTGCCTGCCGGCCCGGAGTGTCGGTGGGGACTTCTTCGACTGGTACCCGACGCCGACCGGCGTGGCGGTGAGTCTCGGTGACGTCATGGGCAAGGGCGTCGGCGCGGGGCTGATCGCGGCCGCGGTGCGCGCAACCCTGCGCAGCGCCCGGACCGTCGAGGACCCCGGCGAGGCGCTGAAGCGGGCATCCGACGGGCTGACCGCCGAGGGCGTCGGACCCGATCTCGCCTTCACCACGCTGTTCCACGCTCGGATCTCCGACGACGGCACACTCCAGTGGGCCGACGCAGGTCACGGGCTGAGCTTCGTCCTGCGGGCCGACGGACACGTCGACCGGCTGCGCTCCGGCGACATGCCGCTCGGGCTCGGCATCCGCGAGGAGTGGGCGACTTCCGACGGCACCCTCGAACCGGGCGACCTGCTCGTCTCGTTCAGCGACGGCGTCCTCGACCTGTACGACGACCTGGACGACACGATCGACTCCGTCGCCGCGATCGCCCGCGCCGGCCGCGATCCGCACGCGGTCGTCCTCGCGCTGTCGGCCCGCGCCGACGAGGTGCCGCACGACGACGACGTCACGGTGATCGCGATCCGCAGGCAGCCGGTCGAGGTGGACACCGAGCGACCGCTCGCGATGCACGCGGACTGACGGCGCGGAACGCACGTTCGTCGCGCAGAGATTGGTACGCGCCGCCGCTCGAACCCGAATCGTGCGGCGACGCGTGCAGACGGTGAGCGTCTGCCCTCGGACGCCCTAGCGTCCTCGGTCTGTGGGGGCGGCCCGACGAGCCACCCGGAGGGTCATCCGACCCGGGCGAGGTCCCAGACGGGCGGCACGTACGCGCGGGACCAGCCCTCGCGCAGGCGCGTCACGGCGCGGTCGAAGGCCTCGAGCAGGTCCATCTCCGGTCGCACCATGGACTGCAGCTGCAGCCCCTCGTAGGTCGCGAGCAGCTGCTCCGAGCCGCGGGCCGGTTCCATCGTGCTCGGCTCGCGCCCGAGCAGCACGTCGCGCTCCAGGGCGTGCTGCACGAAGGCGTGGAACCGTCGCCACCGGGCGTGCAGCATCGGCGCGAGCGGGTGCTCGGGCGATGCCGCGATGTTCAGCGTCGCCGTCAGGAACCGCATGAGCGACGGGTCGGCCACGTTCGCGGTGACGATCGCGCGCAGGAACCGGATGGTGCCGTGCTGCTCGGCCAGGGGCATGAGCGGCACGGTGCGGTCCTCGTTCCACCGGTCGATGGTCGCCAGCAGCAGGCCGTCCCAGCTCGGGAACGTGCGGCCGACGACGTCGGTGTCCACTCCGGCCGCAGCCGCGACGACCTCGGGGGTCACCTCGTGCAGCGGACGGGAACGCAGCGCCGTGATCATCCCGTGGATGACCTCACCCCGCAGGGCGGGGTCGTCGGGGGTGGTCACCGGCGGCGTTTCGATGTGCATGCATACACTGCACCAGCCAGACGCGTCGGTGCACAGTCCCCCGAACGGGAACGCGCGTTCCCCGGACAGCGACCGGATCGTGTAGCACGGGGAACGATCTGTCTGTCCGCGGAGCGCGAGCCGTGCGGCCCCCCAGACCTGGGGGACGATGACATGTCACGGAACTTCTAGGGTGGTGAAGTTCGCACCCGAAACGAAAGCTCACGTTGCCTCACCACCAGCGCTCCTCCCGCCTGCCCTTCATCGCCGCAGCCGCATCCGTCGCCGTCTTCGCTGGCACCCTGCTCGCCGCAGTCCCGAACACCGCGACCGCCGTGGAGGGAACCGGGACGAGCGCCCCCGCCCCCGCGCCGACCGACGTTCCGGCACCGTCCCCGACCACGGAGCCGACGAGCCAGCCGAGCCAGCCGAGCGAGCCCACGCCCGTTCCGACCAGCGCCCCGGCGCCGAGCACCGCCCCGACGGCCACGCCGAAACCGGTGCCGACCCCGACGCCCGCTCCGACACCGAGCAAGCTGACGTTCACCTACGCCGGCGACTCGCTCACGGCCATGGACGCCTCGTGGATGCGGCAGCTGAAGGACCCGACGATGGCCAACGTCGGGGGCACCTCGATCGGAGGAGCCACCTCGACGCGGATCCTCGAACGGAGCTCGGCGCACGATGCCGACGTCCTCGTCGTGATGGCCGGCACGAACGACCTGCGCTACGGGTACAGCACGAAGTCGATCCTGAACAACATCGACAAGATCACGAAGAAGGTCGGCGCGCGCCACGTCGTGATCGCCGCGATCGCCCCGTCGAACATCACGAACTACAGCAAGAAGCACATCGACCGCCGCAAGCAGGGCGAGATCCTGAACCGCGACCTGCAGAACCACGCACTCACCCGCGGCTGGATGTTCGTCGACCCGTGGGCAGCCGACCGCCGGCTCGACGGCGGCTGGCCGTCCTCGCGCACGTACGACGGCGTCCACCCGACGGTCGCGATGTCGAAGAAGGTCTCGGTCCGGATGCAGCAGGCCATCCACATCGCCGCCGAGGGTGCCAAGGGCGCAGCGGGCTAGCCCCCGGTCGCGTCGTGAGCCATACTCGCCCCATGCAGTGGGGACGGATCGCACCGGTCGTGGCACTCGTCGTGGTGCTCGGCGGCACCCTGGCGGGCTGTGGCAGCGAGACGAGCGGCGACGCCAGCCCCACGGACCCGAGCACCCAGGCCGGGCCGCTGCACTCCGGGTTCTGCGCCGACTACGTCTCCCTGAAGACCCCGGCCGAACGCCGCGACGCAGCTGAACTCGTCGTCGACGCCGACGTCACCAAGACCGACCGCACGGTGGAGCCGCAGGGCATCTACGAGGTGTACGAGGCGACGGTCACCGACGTCACGAAGGGTGACGCCGCCGCCCCCGGCGACACGATCCAGGTCATCAGCACCTCGGACCAGTGCGAGACGAGCGGCGAACCGGTGGAGTACCTCTCGGGCGACCCCCTCGCCGACGAGGGCGCCTTCCGCCTGTACCTCTCCCACGGCGGAGACGACGACGTCTGGCAGCTCGTCGTCCCCGGCGCCGCCGAGCCACGGCCCGCCGACTGACACCACGGCTCGCCGACTGACACCGGGGCCGCTACGGCTGCTCCGGCACCGTCACGATCCGGTTCTGGTACGCCCACACGACGGCCTGCAGCCGCGACCGCACCCCGAGCTTCGGCAGCATCCGCGCCAGGTGCGACTTGACGGTCGAGACCTCGAGCACCAGGGCTACGGCGATCTCCTCGTTCGACATCCCTTGCGCCAGCAGCAGGAGCACCTCGCGCTCACGGGCGGTCAGCACGCCGTCGGCCCGGTCGCCGGAGACCGGCTGCAGGCTCCGCCGCGACACGAACTCCCGCAGCACCCGCCGGGTCAGGGCCTGGTCGAGCGTGCCGTTGCCGGCGGCGACCTGCCGTACGGCGTCGACGATGGTGTCCGGCTCGGCGTCCTTGAGCAGGAACCCGGAGGCACCGGCCTCGAGCGCCCCGAACACGTAGTCGTCCAGGTCGAACGTCGTCAGCATGAGCGCGGGGATCGCCGGATCGGCGTCCGGCGCGCAGAAGATCCGGGCGAGTTCGATGCCGTTCATCACCGGCATCCGGATGTCCAGGCAGGCGACGTCGGGTCGCGTCTCGCGCGCCAGCGCGAGCGCCTCGCCGCCGTCGGCGGCCACGCCGACCACCTCGATGTCCGGCTCCGCGCCGAGGAGCGCGGACACCCCGGCGCGGACCAGGGGCTGGTCGTCCGCGACCAGCACGCGGATCACGCGACCACCCCGGCGCCGTCGGCGGCCTGCGTGGGTGCGGCAGGTGCCTCCCGGCCGAGCGCCAGCTCCACCAGCCATCCGCCGGTCGCGGTCGGGCCGGTCTGGAGGCGCGCCCCGACCAGGTCCGCCCGCTCGCGCATCCCCCGCAGGCCGTTGCCGCCCGAGGGAGAGGTCCCCGCTGCCGGGACGGTGGCCGGTGCGTTCTCCACCCGGATCACCACCCGGGTCGCGTCGCGGTCGTCGATGGTGACGGTGCACGGGGCGGACGGGGCGTGCAGGGCGGCGTTGGCCAGCGCCTCCTGGACGGTGCGGTAGGCGGCGAGCTGCGCGAGCGGGCCGACGCCGTCGGCCAGCGGGCGGTCCCCCGGCAGCACGTCGAGCCGGACGTCGCTGCGGAACCGGGCACGTTCGGCCAGGTCGACGATCCCGGCGACCGTCTCGACGGCGCGCTCGGCAGGGGCGTCGTCGCGGAGCAGGCCGACCAGGCGGCGGAGGTCCTCGAGCACGGCAGTGCTCTGCTCCCGGACCTGGCGGGCACCCTCGTGGGCACGCTCCGGGTCCGCGTCGATCTGCCGGTCGATGACGGCGGCCATCAGTGCGATGCCGGACAGGTGGTGGGCGGCGATGTCGTGGAGCTCACGGGCCATCGCGGCACGTTCGCGGGACACCGCGGCATCGACCAGGGCGTCCTGCTCCCGGTTCACGGCGCTGGCCTCGGCGGTGCGGGCGACGCGGACCTCGCGGCGGGACTGCACGAGCAGGGTGACCAGCAGGGGCAGGCCGACCGCGCCGATCGCCTGCAGCACGCCCTGCCCGAGTGATCCGGCCAGGCCCTCGGCGACGTCGCCACCTGCGACCACTGACAGCACAGCGCTGCCCGCTGCGACCAGGGCGGCGGCGACCAGCAGTGTCGGCCACAGGCGGGCCAGCGGGACGCGGAGTGCAGCGAGGACGACGGCGACGACCACGGGCAGCGCGGTGAGGCCGAACAGGTCGGCCGACTCCGGGGCGAGCGCCGCGACCACCACCGGCAGGGCGGCGACCACGATCAGGACGGTGCGCGGTGCCCGACGGGCGGAGAGCAGGGCTGCCGACTGGGCCAGCAGGCCGAGGGCCAGGATGCTCCACGCCAGGGTGAACACTGCGGGGACCCGCATCGCCAGGGCGGGGCCGTCGAGCTCGAGGGTGTCCAGGGGCGGCAGGCCGAGCAGCAGCCCGAGTGCGACGACGGCCGTGCCGAGGGCGACGACGACGTCGACGCGGCGGGCGCGCTGCTCGGGCTGGGCCGATCGCGCGGGCTGCGCTGCCGGCTCGCGCTGCGCTGCCGGCTCGGCCGGTGCGCGCAGCGCGTCGTGCTCAGCGGGTGCCATCGTTGGATCCTACGAGGCGGGCGCGGGTGGGGACCGGTGCGTCGAGGGGCAGGGCGCGTCGGGCGGGGTCGTAGCCCAGGCGGCCACGGGTCACGACGAGCAGCACCGCGGCGGCGATCGTCGACATGATCGTCAGGCCGATCATCAGCGTGCCGGCGGTCATGCTCGGGTACATCTCCGGGAACAGCGTCGAGATCGTGTTGTTCACGCCGACGTGCAGCAGCAGGGCCAGGGGCAGGCTCTCGCGGGTCTTGTTGAAGACCTGGATCATGACGACGTTGAAGGTGATGGTGAACAGGGCGAACACGACGGGCTCGCTCCAGTGCGCGTTCGGCCAGCCACCCCAGTCGCTGAAGTACAGCGGCATGTGCCAGAGCGCCCAGATCGGGCCGAGGATCGCTGCGGCGCCGAGGCCTCCGAAGCGGTGCTGCAGGCGGGGCAGGGCGAAGTCGCGCCAGCCGGGCTCCTCGCTCAGGCCGGTCGAGAACAGCTGGATGATCAGGCCGGGCACGAGCATGGCGAACGCCAGGGCCGAAGGGGCACGCACGTCACCACCGGCGAACGGCAGCGCGGAGACGACGATCAGGGCCGGCACGACGACGAGCGCCAGCGCGTACCAGTACCAGGCGACCCGCCAGCGGAACAGCCGTCCCACCCAGCGGCGCAGCCCCGCGCGACCGTCGGCGACCGCAGTGACGATGAACGCGCTGCCCAACGGGCCGAGGAGCGCCCCGGGCAGGACGCCCGTGAACTGTCCGCTGCCCAGGACCTCGGGGAAGTGGATGTCCCACACGCCCATGCCGTGCGGCGACAGGATGTACGGCACCCACGCGAGCCAGCTCAGGCCGAGTGCCATGGTGAAGAAGGACACGAGCGGGTGCCGGGCGATGAGGCCGCGGACACCCCCTCGGTCGCGGGCTGCGGTGCCGGCGGTGGGCCGGACTTCGGTGGTGTTCGTCATGCACACGACGCTAGGAAACGGGGCGCTCGGGGACGACCGGCTTCGGGATGCACCTGCGGGAGTTCCATCGAAGGATGCAAGCGCGCTGCGGGTGGGTTCGGCACTCCTGAACACGCCGTCTTCATCGCTCGACGCCGCCTTGCGCTCGAAACGCCGCCGAATCCGGAGGCGTCTCGAGCACTCGGCGGCGTCTGCGCACGACGACGGCGTCTTCCGAACCGATTCGGCCCGCAGGACCCCGACGTCTCGCGAGTCCGTTCAGGCAGCGCGCTGTGCGGCCACGTGCGAGCTTGCTCGCTCCGTGCGCCGCTACAGCCCTGCACCAGGCCGTCATCCTCGCACCGGGCGGACAACCGCGCACCGTGCGCAGCGCAGCGCGGCGGCGGCGGCAGCGTCAGCGCAGCGTCGCCCGGAGTGCGTCGGCGATGAGCGCGAGCGCCACGTCGACCTCGTCGGCCACGCGCTGGTGCGTCGCCGTCGAGCGACGGTAGGGGTCGTCCACGTCGTCGTCGGCCGGGTCGGCGGGCGGCGGGACCGTTCCACGCAGCCGCGCGACGCGCTCCACGAGTTCCTGCGGGGTCGTCACGTCGGCCAGGTCACCGGGCTCGAGGCCGGCGAGCACCCGCGCGAACTGCTTGATCGTGAAGGTCCGCTTGGATGCCCGGGGCGCCAGGGAGACAGCGGCTGCACGGTGCGATCGCTCGGCGGTCAGCACCAGGTCGGCGCACTCGACGATCTCGGCCGTCAGGTACCGCGACCGGTGGGCCGACGGGTCGCCCCCGAGCCGGACGGACTGCTCGGCCGCGGCGGCGTCCATCGCGGCACCGTCGTCGGCGATGGTGCCGGCCGACTCGACCACGAACGCGGAGGCATCCGGGCCGAGCCGTGCCGTCAGGACCTGCGCGCCGAGCGGCGACCGGCAGATGTTGCCGCTGCAGACGAACAGGATCCGCATCGTCACGCCGCGTCGGTGCGTTCGCCGGCGCGCTGGTCGGCACGCTCGTCGTCGCCGAGCAGGTCGTGCCGCACGACGATGGCGTCACGGCCGGGGCCGACACCGATCGCGGAGATCCGTGCGCCGGACATCGCCTCGATCGCCAGGACGTAGTCCTGCGCGTTCTTCGGCAGGTCGTCGAAGGTGCGGGCTCCGGTGATGTCCTCGGTCCAGCCGGGGAACTCCTGGTACACGGGCTTCGCGTGGTGGAAGTCGGACTGGTTGACCGGGACCTCGTCGACCCGGACGCCGTCGACCTCGTACGCGACGCACACCGGGATCGTCTCGAGCCCGGTCAGGACGTCGAGCTTGGTGAGCACGAAGTCGGTCACACCGTTGATGCGTGCCGTGTAGCGGGCGATCGGGGCGTCGTACCAGCCACAGCGGCGCGGGCGGCCGGTGGTGGTGCCGAACTCGAAGCCGTTGGCGCGCAGGAACTCGCCCGACTCGTCGAACAGCTCGGTCGGGAACGGACCGGCGCCGACGCGGGTCGTGTACGCCTTGACGATGCCGATGATCCGTTCGAGCTCGCCCGGGCCGATGCCCGAACCGGTCGCGGCGCCACCGGCGGTCGCGGACGACGAGGTGACGAACGGGTAGGTGCCGTGGTCGACGTCGAGCATGGTGGCCTGGCCGGCTTCGAACAGGACCGTCTCGCCGCGCTCGAGCGCACGGTGGATCTCGAGGGCGGTGTCGGCGACCATCGGGCGCAGGCGCTCGGCGAACGAGAGCAGCGACTCGACGACTTCTTCCGGGTCGATCGCACGGCGGTTGAAGACCTTGACCAGCAGGTGGTTCTTCTGGTCGAGGGCGGCTTCGACCTTCTGCCGCAGGATGTTCTCGTCGAAGATGTCCTGGATCCGGATCCCGACGCGGTTGATCTTGTCGGCGTAGGTCGGGCCGATGCCGCGACCGGTGGTGCCGATCTGGCGCTTGCCCAGGAACCGCTCGGTCACCTTGTCGACGGTGCGGTGGTAGTGCGTGATGACGTGCGCGTTGGCCGACACGAGCAGCTTCGAGACGTCGACGCCGCGGGCGCGCAGGGCGTCGAGCTCCTGGAACAGCACCTCGAGGTCGACGACGACGCCGTTGCCGATGATCGGGGTGACGCCGGGCGTCAGGATGCCGGAGGGCAGCAGGTGCAGGGCGTACTTCTCGCCGCCGACGACGACGGTGTGGCCGGCGTTGTTGCCGCCGTTGAACTTCACGACGTAGTCGATGCGGGAGCCGAGGAGGTCGGTGGCCTTCCCCTTGCCCTCGTCGCCCCACTGGGCGCCGATGATGACTGCTGCGGGCATCTGGTTCTCCTCACGTTGGCGGAGGACCGCACACGGCCGTCCGGGCCGGTGGTCCACCCGAGTCTATCGGCTGGTCACCTGCGCGTCACCCGCTGTGACGTCCTGTGGACGGCGGGTCGCTTGTCCACATGGAGCGCACCTGGATGTCCGTCCGGATCGGTCGGAGCACGGTCGGACGCGTCCAGATCCACGACGCGAAAGGAGCACGACATGAGCGGCATCGGAGACAAGGCGAAGGACTTCGCCGACAGTGACAAGGGCGAGCAGGCAACGGACGCCGGCCTCGACAAGGCGGGCGACGCGGCGGACAAGGCGACCGGCAGCGGGCACGGCGACCAGATCGGCAAGGCCGAGGACGCGGCCGACGGCAAGATCGGCAAGTGACGTCCGAGACGTCACCGGCAGACGGACGGGCGCGTTCCGCTCAGCGGCGACGCGAAGCGTTGCGCGGGGCGCGCCGACCGAGCCTGCGAGGGAGGGGTGCCAGCTGGCACCGCGCCTCCCGTCTGTCCGCCGGTGCGTCCCGAGCCACCCGGACGACCCCGGATCAGCTCCGGAAGAAGTCCTGGTACGACGGGTCGCCGACGGGCTGGGAGTGCCCCGGCTCGGCCAGGCGCTGCTCGATCATGGCCTGGATGACGTCCGGCGGGGTGAGTCCACGACGGCGCCACTCGACCGGGTTGGACCGGAGCTGGTTCAGCGTGTTCTGCATGGGACAAACAGTGGCACCACTTCACTAGTTTGTCTAACTACCTGTCCCGAACACGCGTTCGCGGGGTGGGATGCCCCGCGCTTCGTGAGCAGAAGAGGTCGGATCCCCACTCGGGACCCGACCTCTTCTGCTCACCAGGTGGCGCGTGAACCGCGCGCGCACCCTGTCCTAGCGGCGCGTGACCTTCGCGGTCGCCCCGGACTTGGCCGTGCCGTCCTCGTACCCGGAGGCGTGGGCCGTCACCTGCACGCTGATGCGGTGCCCGACGTCGGACGAGCCGAGCTTGTACTTGGTACCCGTTGCCGACTTGACGACCTTGCCGTCACGCAGCCACTGGTACTTGTAGGTCGCCTTCGTCGTGCTCCACGTACCGTGCTTCGCGGTGAGGGTCGAGCCGACCTTCGCCGTCCCGCTCACCGTGACCTTGCTCCCCTTCGCCAGCGCGAGCTTCGGCGGGACCACGTTGATCGTCGAGGTGTCGGCCTGCTTGCCCGCCGCGTTGTCGAGGTGGAGCAGCAGCACAGTCGCCTTGGTGACACCCGAGGCACGGGTGACCGTGAGCGAGTCGGCGTCGGCGAACAGCACGCCCGAGGTGCCGTCCTGCGAGAACGACAGCTTCGGCTTCGACGGGTCGAACGTGGCCGTCTTCGTCTCGTCCACGACCGAGGAACCGCTGGTGGCGGCGCCCGGGGCGTAGGCCGACTCCGTCAGCACCGTGTAGTCGAACTTCTTCGACGAACCGATGGCCTTCGCAGCGACGGTCAGCACCTTCACCGAGCTGTCGAAGGTGTTCACGTCCTGTCCGGGCGCACCGCCGTTGAGCGGCTGGACGTCGACGACGGGGTCGACGTCCGGGTCGTCCAGGGCGGCCTTCGCCAGGTCGACCGTCGTGGCGAACGTGGCGTCCACGGCAGCCGACTTCGCGTTGTACACCAGGAAGTCGGGCTCGCCGTCACGGTCCGTGTCGATGAGGACCTCGACGTTGGTCACGGCGCCCGGGTTCGCGTCCGGACCGGCGGTCTGCACGCCGAACGCCAGGGTTCCCGACGACTTGTCGTACGACGCACCGTAGGAACGGACGTCGGCCGCCTGCAGCGAGCGCGTCGCCGAACCCTCGGGGAACGCCTCGGCCGGGTCGGTGCCGCCGAGCACGAACGGAGCGACGGCGGCGTGGTAGCCGGTCGTCAGTCCGCCCTGGTCGAGCGTGCGGCCCTTGAGCGTGAGCTCGGCCGACTTGCCCGGTCCCGTGAACGAGACCGTGGTCCGGGCCCGGACCGCGCTGACGGGCTTCGGGGCCACGTAGGCCCCGAGGCGCATCGGGTTGAGCGAGCTGTCGGTCGGCGCGAACGCCACGATGCCGGAAGCGGCGGCCACGAACTCGCGCTGGTAGCCCTGCTGGACGGCCTCCTGGGTCGGGTCGATGACCCGGCGGAGCTTCGTCGCGTCGGCGACCGAGAACGTCAGCGTGACCGATGCGGTGCCGTTGGCGGGCACCGTGACCTGCTTCGAGCTGAGCGCGAAGGTCACACCCGGCTGCGACACCTGCGGCTGGTACGACACGTTGTACGTGTGCGCCGTGCTGTCGGTGTTGTCGATCCGCAGGGTGCGGGTCTCGCTCGTCCCGCTCGCGACCTCGACGACGCCGAACGACGCGGTGACGAGCTGGTCGTTCTCGGCACTGCGGACCGTGGTGCCGGCGGTGACCGCCTGCAGTGCGTCCACGCGACCGGTGCCCTGGCGGAGCAGGGTGGCCGAACGGTTGCCGTCCTTCACGTCGTGCGTCGCCGTGTTCATCAGGGCCGCCTTGACCTGCGGGGCGGACCATGTGGGGTGCGACTGGAACGTCAGCGCCGCGATGCCCGCGACGTCCGGCGTGGCCATGGAGGTACCGCTCATCGACATGCGGCCGTCACCGGTGCCGTTGGCCGCGGAGATCACGTTGACCCCGGGGCCGGCGATGTCCGGCTTGACGATGTCGTCGAACGATCCGTGCACACCACGGCTGGTGAACGACGCGAGCGTGTTCACGGCGTCCGCCTCGATGGCGACCTCGAAGCCCTTGAGCTCGTCCGCGAAGCGCACGTGCAGGGTCCCCGCCTTGGCGGTGGCCTGGAGGCTCGCCACGCTCTTCGCGGTCAGCTCGGCACCCGGGATGGTCGCGTTGCCACCGATGCCGGATTCGAACGTGTCGAGCGTGCCCGCCAGCAGGACGCCGACGCCGCCAGCGGCCTCGACGTTGCCGAAGCGCACGAGGGAACCGCACTCGAGCGCGGCGTCCGTCCACTTCAGCCAGACGACCTTGCCCTTGATCTTCGCGGCGTCGGCGGCGCTGAACGCGGCACAGCCGTCGATGTTCGCGGTCGGGACGACGACGTCGCCCTCGACGGGCAGGGTCCCCTTGAAGTTGGACGAGTACTGCGAGCGGTAGGTCTTCGCGACGTCGGCCGGTGCGGTGACCTGGACGCCGTCGTAGAGCGACTGGCCGGTGGCGCTCGCGGCGACGGTGAGCGCGCCCTCGGCGTTGCCCGGCGACCCACCGATGTCGGTGAAGTCGTCGGCGTTGCCCGAGGCGATCACGGGGAGCACGCCGCGAGCGGTCAGTGCGTCGATCTTGGCGTTGTCGGGGTCGTCCGGCGCGCCGTAGTCGGAGCCGAGCGACAGGTTCAGGACGTTGATGTCCTTGCCCTCGGTGAGCGCCTGGCCCACCCAGTCGAGCGCGGCACCGGTGACGTCGGTCGAACCACCGTTGTCACCGAAGACCTTCAGGGCGTACAGGCCGGCCTCGGGCGCGGTGCCCGGACCGATCCACATGTCCTGCACCTGCTGCGTGGTGAGCTTGGTGTAGTCGCCGTCGAACTGCTGCTTGTCGGCGGTCAGGCCGTAGCCGGCGATCGAGCCGGACACGTGCGTGCCGTGGTCGCCGCCCTTGCCGTCGATCGGGTTGTCGTCGGGAGCCGGCACCGGGTCGTAGGCGTCCGGGTCCGTCGGGTCGGCGTTGTAGGTCGCACCGGCGAAGTCGTACCCGCCGAGGAACTTCGACGCGTCGTACAGGCTGGGGTCCGGGGCGCCGCCGCTCGCGTTCGCCAGGGCCTGCTGGTACGCCTCGGTGGTGCCGGGGCCGCCGAAGTCGGCCTGCGTGTAGTCGAGACCGGTGTCGAGGACGGCGACGTTGACGTCCTTACCGGTGTGGCCGGTCTGCTGCCAGGCGTTGAGCGAGCGCGTGTAGACGTCGCTCGCGGCGTTCTTCGGCGCGACGCCGTCGGCACCGGGCAGGACCAGGCTGGGGTCGACACCCGAGGGAGCGGCGTCGGCGTTCTCGTTGACCGTCGGCTCGACGATCTTCTTCGGCGTGAGCGGGATGATGCTCTCGACGTCGGAGCGCTCCGCGATCTTCCGGAACGCGTCGACGTCGGCGACGACCGCGACGCCCGGGACGGTGTACTCGGTCGAGTAGAGCTCGGTCGCGTGGGCGTCGGCGCGCTTGACGGCCGACCGCACCGCGGCGACGGTCGACTGGATCGCCTCGACGCGGTTCTTGGCCGCGGAGGACTGGGTCCGCGACTTCGTCAGGTCCCCGCCCTTCGCCTTGGCGTCCACTTCGAGGGCACCCTGGCCGGTCGTGCGCACGAACGCGGCGACGGTCTTCGTCGGCTTGGCGTCACGGAGCGGGGCGGAGAGCTTGAGGTCGGCCACCGAGATCCCGGCCGGAGCTGCGGAGGCCGCGCCCCCGACTGCGAGACCGCCACACGCGAGGGCCGCGACGGCGATGCCGGCGGTCAGGACGCGGGTGAAGCGATGGGGGGTTGGGTTCGGGTCGGTGTTCGGTGTTGCACGGTTCAAAGAGGGCGCTCCTGGCTCAGTCCGTGGTTCGCATGAGATTCCTGTGAAGCTATGCGTTCGTTCTCAGGGAAGACAGTCCGCACTTTGGGGGACTCCCCTCGTCCGGGGGACGGAACCTGTTAAGTTGCACACCCGTGTGCACGTTATTACGATGGGGTGCGTGACCACCACCGAGCAGCCCTCCCGCGCGCCCCGCCGCGACGCCACGGAGAACCGGGCAGCCCTCCTCGACGCGGCGAAGACCTGTCTGCAGCAGGACCCGGACGCCTCGATCGAGACGATCGCCGCGGCTGCGGGACTCTCGCGCCGTGCGGTGTACGGACACTTCCCCTCCCGCGACGACCTGGTGCGCGAGGTCGTGACCGCCGGTGCCGCCCGGATCGCCGCAGCCATGCCCACCGCATCGGACCTGCAGGAGCTCCCGCCGGCCGCACGTCTCGCCGCCATCGCGGTGACGCTCTGGACCGAGGTGTCGCACGTCCGCTCGATGGCCCGGGTCGCCGTGCGCAGCCCGTTCGCCGAACCCGTCGCCGAGGTGTTCGCGCCGTTGCGCTCACAGGTACGCCAGGCGTGCGCGCTCGGGATCGCCGACGGCGCCATGCGGGACGACGTCGACCCCGAGACCCTCGGCCGTCTGGTCGAGGGCGCGTGCATCGCCGTCCTCGATGAGGCCACCCGTTCCGGCACGAGCGACGAGGACGGACGGCGCATGGTGGTGGTGTCGGCGCTGGGCATGGCCGGCATCGACTGGCGCACGGCACTGCTCTCCGAACCCGCTGCTCCCGCTCCCGCCTCCGCCCCGAAGGACCACGCATGACGCTGGAACTCGACCACGTCGGCATCGGCGAGGAGCCCGGCGCACCCTTGCCCGTCGTCTCCGCCGTCGCCGCCCCTGGACGCCCCGGGGTCCTCGCCGTCGAGACCGAGCAGGCACCCGTGCTCGCGTCACTCGTCGCCGGTGGCCGCATGCAGCCCGACACCGGCCGCCTGCTGCTCGACGGGCACGAGGACCCGGCAGCCGTCCGCCGCTCGTTCGCGCTCGTGGATACCCCCGGGGTCGCCGAGCCCTTCCCCGTCATGACCCTCAAGCAGATCGTGCGCGAGGAGCTCGCGTTCGCCGGGCAGCGCCCGAACCGCGAGCACGTCGACACCGTGCTCGACGAGCTCGGTCTGCGGGACTACGTCGACACCGCCGTGCAGCGGGTGCCGACCGTCGTGCGCGTCCGGCTGCTGGTCGAACTCGCCCTGCTCCGCGACGGTGTGACCGGCATCGTGATCACCTCGCCCGAGCGGCACGGCGGCGCCGTCGAGGACTGGTTCCAGGTGGTCCGCGACGTCGCACGACGGGGCGTGACCGTGGTCCTCGTGACCTCGAAGGCCGCCGCCACCACCGTCGAGCACCTGCTCGACACGATCAACACGCACGACGGCGTCGAGACGCACGACGACGTCGCGACGCTCGCGACGCCCCAGACCGAGGACCCCGAGGACGTGGCCCGAACCGACGGAACCGAGCCGGGCCTCCCGGCCGCTCCTTCCGTCACCGAAGCATCCGCAACCGTCCCGACGGAGGCACAGAAGTGACCACCACCTCGCTCGTCCGCGCAGAACTCGCGCGGCTCACCGCGACCCCGCTCGCACGCCTGGCGTTCATCGCGCTGATGATCGTGCCGCTGCTCTACGGCGGCGCGTACCTGTGGGCGAACCGCGACCCGTACGCGAAGCTCGACCAGATCCCCGCCGCGATCGTGAACCTCGACGCCGGTGCGACGCTGGACGGCGACCACGTCGACTACGGCAAGGACGTCACGAAGGAGGCCATCGACGGCGCCGACTTCAAGTGGACGAAGACGAGCGCCGCCGACGCCCGCTCCGGCGTCCGCAACGGCACCTACGACTTCGTCGTCACCATCCCGCACGACTTCTCCGAGCACCTGGTGTCCGCGCAGTCCGACGACCCGACGCAGGCGAAGCTCGTCATGACGACGGCCGACACCAACTCGTACCTGGCCTCGACCATCGCCGAACAGGCGGGCAAGACCATGCGCACCGCCGTCGCCGAGCGCGTCGGCAAGCAGGCGGCGAAGACCCTGCTGGTCGGGCTCGCCGACGTGCGGGACAGCCTCGGCGACGCCGTCGACGGGGCAGACGAACTCGCGTCCGGCACCGCCAAGGCGGACAAGGGTGCGCACGAGCTCGCCGACGGCACCGGCAAGCTGTCGTCCGGCGCAGCTGAGCTCGCGTCCGGCACGGCTGACCTGCCGACGCAGACCCAGCAGCTGAACAGCGGAGCGCAGCAGGTGGCGTCGGGGGCGTCGACCCTGGCGTCCGGGCTGGCCAGCGCGCAGCAGCAGACGGCGGCGCTGCCGTCGCAGACGCAGCAGTTGGACAGCGGGGCGCAGCAGCTGCAGTCCGGGCTGCACCAGCTCCGTGACCAGACGGCTTCGCTTCCCTCCGACTCTGCGCGCCTGTCCACTGGTGCGTCGCAGGTCGCCGCCGGGAACGCCACGCTGGCCGACGAGGCCGCACCGTTCATCGCGGGCGTCCAGCAGCTCTCTGCGCAGTCGCCGGAACTCGTCGCGTCGCTGAAGCCCGTCGTCCAAGCCTCCACGGTGCTCTCCGCGGAACAGAAGACCCGGCTGCTCGCCGGGCTCGACAACCTGCAGGCCGGCAGCACCGAGCTCGGTACCGGTGCCGGCGACCTGTCCGGCAACCTGCAGAAGCTCAAGACCGGCAGCGCGCAGGTGTCCGCTGGCGCCTCCCAGCTCGCCGAGCAGGCCCCGGCGCTGACGAGCGGCATCCGGCAGCTCTCCGACGGCTCGGACACGCTCGCCGCCGGCACCGGCAAGCTCGCGGCGAAGGCACCGGAGCTGTCGTCCGGGATCGCGGACGCGGCCACGGGCGCCTCGACGCTCTCGTCGGGGGCTTCGAAGGTGGCCGACGGCACATCGAAGCTGGCCTCGGCCGCTCCGACCCTGTCGTCGGGTGCGTCCCAGCTCGCGACCGGTGCGAAGACCGCTGACCAGGGCGCTTCGTCGCTCGCATCGGGGTTGGACAAGCTCACGACCGGCTCGTCGAAGCTCGCGTCGTCGCTCGACCAGGGCCGCACGAAGATCCCGGCGTCGAACGCCTCGGAGCGGGAGTCGCAGGCCTCCGTCATCTCCGACCCGGTCAAGGTCGGGGACGACAACGTCGCCGCCGCGTCGAACTACGGTGCCGGCCTCGCGCCGTTCTTCATCTCGCTCGCGGCCTGGATCGGCATGTACGCGCTGTTCCTCATCCTCAAGCCGATCTCCAAGCGTGCGATCACGGCGGTGCGGAAGCCCCTCGCCGTGGTGTTCGGCGGCTGGCTGACGCCGGCACTCCTCGGCCTGGTGCAGATGGTGGCGCTGTTCTTCATCGTGCGCTTCGCCCTCGACCTGAACGTGGTGCACGTCGGCGGCACGATCGGGATCATGGTGCTGGCCTCGGCGACCTTCGCGGCGATCATCATGGCGCTCAACGTGCTACTCGGATCGGTGGGGCAGTTCCTCGGCCTGGTGCTCATGCTCGTGCAGCTCGTCACCGCCGGCGGGACGTTCCCGTGGCAGACGTTGCCGGGGCCGTTGGCGGCGCTGCACTTCGCGCTGCCGATGACGTACTCGGTCGACGCGATCCGGCAGACGATGTACGGCGGGAACCTCGGTGCCGCGTGGTCGGACGCGGGCGTGCTGCTCTGCTGGCTGCTCGGGGCGCTCCTGGTGTCCTTCGTGGTCACGGCGCGGCAGACCCGCTCCCGCACGCTGCGCGACCTGCGCCCGAGCCTGATCGGGTAGCGGGGCGCCGGGCGGGCGCGGGCGCTCGCGCGGGCGGGCGGGCGCTCGCGCGCGGGCGCGGGCGCGGGCTTCGTGAGCAGAAGAGGTCGGGTGGCATCAGGTCACCCGACCTCTTCTGCTCACGAAGTGCGTTCGCCGAGCGGCTGGTGCACCATCCCGCCGCCGAGGGTGCTCAGGTCGTCGGTCGGCAGGGCTGCTCGGGCGTCCGCATCGAGCACGGCGGACGCGTCGTCGAGGGGGTGGAACCCGATGCGCTCCCCGGCGGACAGGTCAGCCGGCGACCCGGTGTTCCGCGACAGGGCCCAGACCACGTGGTGCCCGGGGTCGCTGAGTGCCACGGTCGCGAGGACCAGGCGCGTCAGGTCGTCGGGCGAGGTCCACATGAGCAGCCCCCGGGTCGTCGGCGGCAGCGCACCGAACGCACCGATCCGCGCGGACACGATCGACATCTCGTACCGGTCGGCGAACAGGCTGCCGAGCAGTTCCATCGCCGCCTTCGTCACGCCGTAGTACGTGTCCGGACGGGGCAGCCGGTCGCCGGGCACGCTCCCCGGCTGGTCGAGGGGTTCGGGCACCAGCCCCACCGCGTGGATCGAGCTGGCCTGCACGACCCGGAGCACCCCGGCGGCGGCCGCCCGTTCGAGCACGTTCTTCGTGCCGGTCAGGTTCGCCGCGATCAGGTCGTCCCAGGCGGCCTCGGTCGGGATGCCCGCCAGGTGCACCACGGTGTCGACCCCGGCGAGCGCATCGTCCACCGCCGCCGCGTCGTTCACCGAACCGGGCACGAACCGTTCCCCGGCGACGATCGGATCGTGGGGTCGCTGTTCGTCGAGCAGCACGAGGTCGTGTCCCGCGGACCGCAGTCGAGGACGCAGGGCGCTCCCGATCCGGCCCGCGGCTCCGGTGATGAGCAGCGTCGCCATGCCGCGGACGCTACCCCCGACGAGCGAGCAGCGACCTCAGCTGCCGGCGCACCGAACGCGACTTCTGTGCACAACGCACCCCGGGCCTCCCGTGTGGAGGACCAGCCACGCGCGGATCGTGAGCAGAAAAGGTCGGGTCGCCGCCCCGCACCCGACCATTTCTGCTCACGAAGCGGAACCGACCCCACACCCACCCGCCGGCCCATGTCACGTCAACCGCTACGATCGACGCACGAGCCAACGGAGGTCGAAGCGCATCATGGGAGACGGCAAGCCCGCGACCATCTACGACGTCGCCGCACGCGCCGGGGTCTCGAAGTCCCTCGTCTCCCTCGTGCTGCAGCGCTCCCCCCGGGTCAGCGACCAGCGCCGGGCCGCCGTGCTCAAGGCGATCCAGGAGCTCGACTACCGGCCCTCCACCGCGGCCGTCTCCCTCGCCGGTACACGTAGCCGCACCATCGGCGTGGTGCTCGACGACTTCCGCAACCAGTGGTTCGTGGACCTGCTGACCGGTCTGCGCGAGAGCCTGCAGGACCAGGGGCACCGGCTCGTGGTCGCCGACCGGTTCCTCAACACGGGGCTCGATGCCTCTCCGGTGGAGGGCTTCCTCTCCATGCGCGTCGAGGGCATCGTGATCGCCGGCGAACCCACCACCGACCTCGCGATCCCCGCCTCGATGCCGCTCGTCATCGCCGGTGGCCGTGTCGCGATCCCCCGCGCGGACACCGTGGCGAACGACGACCACGCCGGTGGCGGCATCGCGGCGCAGCACCTGCTCGACCTCGGCCACACCCGACTCGGGTTCGTCGGTGCGAGCTCGGCGGCCTCGGCCGAACGCCAGGCCGGGTTCGAGCAGGCCACGGCGACACGTGCGTCCGTCGTCACGACGGTGCTGCCCGGCGAACCCACCGAAGAGGCCGGTTCCCGCGCCCTCGGTCTGCTCCTCGACGAACACCCGGACGTCACGGCCGTCTTCGCCGCGAACGACGTGATGGCCCTCGGGGCCCTGTCCGAACTCGCCGAACGCGGGTTGCGCGTCCCCGAGGACGTCTCCGTCATCGGCTACGACGACACCCCGGTGGCCGCGATGCGGTACGTCGGCCTGACGAGCATCGACGACCGCAGCGTCGAGATCGGCCGCGGCGCCGGCGAGCGCCTGCTGGCCCGCATCGCCGATCCGCGGATCGCCGCCACGGAACTCCTCGTCGAACCCCGCCTGGTCGCGCGCCGCACCACCGCCGCGCGCTGACGCGGCAGCACGGACCCCGGCCGGGAGGCCCGCCTCGCCTCCGTCACGCCCGCTTCGTGAGCAGAAATGGTCGGGTCCAGGGCCCGTACCCGACCATTTCTGCTCACGAAGTCGCGCCGGGCAACTCCGCGTGTTGGACGACCCACGAGTGCATGACGATCGCGGCCGCCGCCGAGGCGTTGATGCTCCGCGTCGACCCGAACTGCGTGATCTCCAGGTGCCCGGACGCCCCGGCCACCGCTTCGTCGGTGAGCCCGGGGCCCTCCTGCCCGAACAGGAACACGCAGCGCTCCGGGATCGTCGCGGTCTCGATGCGCTCGGCCCCGGGGGTGTTGTCGATGGCGACGACGGGTCGCTGTTCCTCCGCCATCGCGGTGAGGAAGGCCTCGACGTCGGGGTGGTAGCGGACGTGCTGGTACCGGTCGGTGACCATCGCTCCGCGCTTGTTCCACCGACGTCGCCCGATGATGTGCACGGTGCCGGCGAGGAACGCGTTGGCGCTCCGCACGATCGACCCGATGTTCAGGTCGTGCTGCCAGTTCTCGATCGCGACGTCGAACGCGTGCCGGCGGGTGTCGAGCTCGGCGACGATCGCGTCCATCGACCAGTACCGGTAGCGGTCGAGCACGTTCCGGGAGTCCCCGGCGGCCAGCAGCTCCGGGTCGAGCCTCGGGTCGTCGGGCCAGGGTTCCGGGTGCGGCCCCACCCCGTTGGTCGTCAGCTCGTGCGACGGTTCGGGCGCAGTGGTCACCCGACCAGCGTACGGCGCACACGGCACCGGCCCGACGACCGCAGCGCCCGGCGGCGCCGCGGGCTCAGGCGGCGCCGGACCCGTGGGCGATGCGCGACTCGATGCCGGCGATCAGGATGTCGAGGCCGAGCGCGAACCGGTCGTCGTAGGAGTGCTCGCCGAGGATCTCGCCCACCAACCGGTGCCGCTCGGGGCGGCCGGCCTCGGAGTCCCCGCGCCCGACCTGCACCCCGGCGTGCCCGACCACGAAGTCGTAGACGACGAAGAAGGTGTACATCGCCTCGGCTGGCGGCAGCCCGGCGTCCTGCAGGGCACCGACGACCTTCGCCACGACGGCGTCGGACTCGGTCGAGGCGAGCGGGGCGCGCTGGCTGTGCGACTCGAGCACGAGCGGGTGGGTGCGCATCAGGTCACGGAACGTCGTGGCGAAGGTGCGGACGACGGCGTGCCACTCGTCCGGCCAGACGAAGGTCGCGGTGAACTCGTCGACGGTGCGGCGGACGAGTTCGGCGTGCAGGTCGTCCAGCCCGCCGATGGTCCGGTGCACGGTCATCGGGGCGACCCCGAGCCGCACGCCCAGGGCTCGGAAGGACAGCCGGTCGAGGCCGTCCTCGTTCGCGATGGTCGTGGCGGCGTCGATCACCTGCTCGCGGGAGAGCACGTTCGGGCGGCCTCGGCGTCGTCGCGGCGTCACCTCGAGCTCCGTCTCCGACACCGGGGTGGGTCGGGGCGCGGCGGACGGGGTTCCGGGTTCGACGAGCACGAGGGGCCTCCTTGATTCGGTACGTGTCCCGAAAAGCGTAGGGCAAAAGCCGACCGCGGTTCGGTGTCTCGACCTTCTCGGGTCTCGGAGCAGCGCGCAAGAGCCGCCCCGGGCCTCCCGGCCCTTTCCGAGCCGGCCACGAGCCGGGCCTGAACCCCTGCGCAGTAGGGTGAGGGCCATGGCGACCCGAGACGACGTCGAGTGCTGGCTGACCGACATGGACGGCGTGCTCGTCCACGAGAACCAGGCGCTCCCGGGCGCGCCGGAACTCATCCAGCAGTGGCTCGACGACGGCACCGAGTTCCTCGTGCTGACGAACAACTCGATCTTCACGCCGCGCGACCTCAGCGCCCGACTGCGGGGCTCGGGCCTGCACGTGCCCGAGGAGCGGATCTGGACGAGTGCGCTCGCGACCGCTGACTTCTGCAAGTCGCAGATGCCCGGTGGCTCGGCGTTCGTGATCGGTGAGGCCGGCATGACCACCGCCCTGCACGAGGCCGGGTTCATCATGACCGAGACCGCGCCCGACTACGTCGTCGTCGGTGAGACCCGCAACTACTCGTTCGAGGCGATCACCAAGGCCGTCCGGCTCATCCGCGCCGGTGCCCGCTTCATCGTGACGAACCCCGACGCCACCGGCCCGAGCGCCGAGGGGGTCCTGCCGGCCACCGGCGCCATCGCGGCGATGATCGAGAAGGCCACCGGCAAGCAGCCCTACGTGGTGGGCAAGCCGAACCCGATGATGTTCCGCTCCGCGATGAACCGGATCGGGGCGCACTCCGAGAACACCGGCATGATCGGCGACCGCATGGACACCGACGTGCAGGCCGGCATCGAGGCGGGGCTGCACACCGTGCTCGTGATGACGGGCATCAGCGACCAGGCCGAGATCGACCGGTACCCGTTCCGCCCGAGCGAGGTCATCTCCGGCGTGCACGAGCTCGTGCGCACCGAGCCGTTCGAGGTCGAGCTCTAGCCGGTCGCACGCGACCGCGCGCGTCGGCGCGGCCGCTACCGCGCGTCGACCCCCGCACCGGACGCGACCGCGGCACCCGCCGCAGCCGGTTCGGGGGACGCGCCACGGACCTCCAGAGCGAAGGCCGCCATCGGCGGTACCGTCCGCCACCGCTTCGCGAGCCGACGGGGCCGGTCGTCGTACCAGGCGATGACCCCGCCGGCCACGATGCCGAACGCGAGCACCCCGAACGAGAACAGCCCGATCAGGCCGAGCAGCGTCAACTTGCCGAAGTCGCCCGTGTCCGCGGTCGCCGAGAACCCGATCGACCCGAAGTCCCAGAAGCCGTGCAGCAGCACCGGGGCGAGCAGCGACCCGGTCAGCCGACGCGCGACGTACAGCGTCGACCCGAACGACGCCGCGAACACCACCTGGATGAGCGTCGGCCCGATCCCGGCTCCGGCGAGCGCGTTGAGCAGGTGCAGCAGCCCGAACAGCGCACACGACAGGGCCCAGACCCCCATCTCCGGCAGGCGCCGCCGCAGCCCGACGAGCAGGGTGCCGCGGGCCATGAGCTCCTCGAAGACCCCGACGAACAGCACCCCGACGGCGAGCAGCAGGAAGTAGTGCGCCGGCAGCGCCGTCCAGTCGATCAGGGGCAGCCGGACGACGCACACCACGAGCACGAGGATCGGCGCGAGCATCGTCCACCGCAGCCGCGTCCGGACCGGGTCGACCGTGGCGATCCGCCACCAACCGAGCGCCGTGACGAACAGGGCGAGTGCCACGACGGCGATGCCCTCGGGGATGACCAGGGCGTGCACGACGCTGTCGACGGTCTGCCCGAGGGTCGCGTAGTCGTCGCTCGGTCGTGACCGCCAGGCGCTGATCGCCGCGAAGACCACGATCGGCGCGAGCCCGAGCAGTAGCGACGGGGGCACCGGCCAGCGACGGCGGCGGGCTCGGACGGGGGCGGTGGTGGTCATCTGCTGGTTGTACCAGGCGGGACGTACGATTGACGGTATGCGCCTGCCCTCCCTGTCCACCATGGCAGAGGACTACGTCAAGCTCATCTGGAAGGCCAGCGAGCGCGGCGGGCCCGGCCTGGCAACGCGGGACATCGCGGCGTCGCTGAAGGTGTCGGCGTCCACGGTGTCGGGCAACCTCAAGAAGCTCGACCGTGACGGCCTGATCGAGCACACCCCGTACTACGGCGTCGTGCTCACCCCGCTCGGGCAGCAGGTCGCGGTGGCGATGGTCCGGCGACACCGACTGATCGAGACGTTCCTGGTGGAGCGGCTCGGCTACTCGTGGGACGAGGTCCACACCGAGGCCGAGGCCCTGGAACACGCCGTGTCGGAGCAGTTCCTCGACCGGGTCGACGCCGACCTCGGCCACCCGACGCACGACCCCCACGGCGACCCGATCCCCGGGGCGGACGGCATCGTGCCGGACTCCCCCGGCACCCTCCTCGGTGCGATCGAGCCGGGAGCGTGCGGCACCGTCGACCGGGTCTCGGACGACGACCCCTCGCTGCTGCGGTACTTCGACGAACTCGGGGTGGGGCTGGGGACGCACCTGCGGGTCGAGCGGGTGCGCGACTACGCCGGCGTCATCGCGGTGTCACGGCGGGCGACCGACGGCTCGGAGTCCCTCGTCGACCTGCCGGCCGCCGCCGCGTCCTCCATCTGGCTCGCACCCGACGGCGACTGACCGCGCGGCGCGCGCGGGCGGGATGGTCGGCTGGCCGGGCGGTCACGACACCCCGCTCACGTCCGCCGAGCGGTCAGGAACCGTCGCCCGGGAGCCCCGCAGCCGACGGTTCGCGACCACCCGGCGCCCAGCGCACGGGGTGTCGTGACCGCACTGCGGCCCGCGAACGCGCGTGGCGACGGACGGGAGGCCCGGCGCGCGGCCGCCACGCGCCTCCCGTCCGGCGCCCCGCCGGTCACAACACCCCACTCACGTCCGCCGAGCGGTCAGGAACCGTCGCCCGGCAGCCCCGCAACCGACGGTTCGCGACCACTCGGCGCCCCGCCCACGGGGTGACGTGACCGCACCACGGCCCGCGAACGCGCGTGGCGACGGACGGGAGGCCCGGTGCCCCGCCGCCACGCGCCTCCCGTCCGGTGTCCCCGCCGGTCACGACACCCCGCTCACCTCCACCGAGCGGTCACGCTCTGTCGCCCGGGAGCCCCGCAGCCGACGGTTCGCGACCACTCGGCACCCCGGCCACGGGGTGTCGTGACCGCGCGACGCGCCCGCCCCACCACCGCGACGGCGACGGTTCGCGACCACCCGGCGCTCCCGGCCGGGCGCGCCCACCGGCCCTAGCCCTTGACGGAGCGCGTCCGGCCGAGGGCGACCTCACGCCGGGCCCGTTCGAGGGCGAGCGCGTATGCCGCATCCGGGTCGTGCAGCAGCCGTTCGGTCTCGTGCACGTGCTCCCGGACGGCGTCGGTCCCCCGGTCGGCGGCCGCGACGAGGACCGGTCCGACGGTGTCTTCGCCGAGTCCCACCAGAGCACGCGACAGGCTGAGCCGACGCTCGCGGTCTCCGATGCCGAGCTGCACGGCGAGGGTCCGCGCGAGCGACGCCCGCTCGTCGTCCGGCACCAGTGCGACGGCCGTGCGCCAGGCGGCGCGGAGCACCTCGTCGTCGTGGTCCTCGAGCAGCGGGCGCACCGCCGGCCACGCCTCCGGGTCGCCGATCTTCGACAGGGTGTGGAGCGCCTGGCTGCGGGCCTGGGGTTCGGGGCGCTCGAGCTCGGGCAGGACGCGGGCGACGACGTCGTCGGCGGGGTGCCGGGTGAGCGCCCACGTCAGCATGTCGCGGACGAAGAAGTCCGGCTCGACGGCGCACTGTGCCACGAGCACCTCGAGGTCCGCGGGGTCCGGGGTGGTCCCCGCGGCCATCACGGCCTGCAGCCGGGCGGAGGATCGCGGATCGGCGAGGGCATCGGTGAGCGTGGTCATCCGTCCATCGAAGCCCCTCGCGCCGGGGCCGTGTCAAGCATCGGGGCATAGCGTCGGGAGACGTGCGGTTCGCTCCCACCGCACCTCCGACCACGAAAGGACCTCCGCATGCCCCGCATCGGTACCAGTGACCTGCACGTGTTCCCCCTCGCCCTCGGCGGCAACGTCTTCGGGTGGACGGCGGACGAGTCGACCTCGCACCAGGTCCTCGACGCCTACACCGCGGCCGGTGGCGACTTCATCGACACCGCGGACGTGTACTCGGCCTGGGCGCCGGGCAACTCGGGCGGCGAGTCCGAGCGGGTCATCGGTTCGTGGCTGCGCGCCTCGGGCAAGCGGGACGACGTCGTCATCGCGACGAAGGGCTCGCAGCACCCGGAGTTCCAGGGCCTCGCCGCGGGCACCGTCGCCGCCGCTGCCCGCGCGAGCCTCGAGCGCCTCGGCACCGACCGGATCGACCTGTACTACGCGCACTTCGACGACCAGTCGACCCCGCTCGAGGAGACCGTCCGCGCATTCGACCAGCTCGTGCAGGACGGCCTGGTCCGCTACACCGCGATCTCGAACTACTCGAAGGACCGCGCCGCGGAGTGGATCCGCATCGCGACGGAGAACGGCCTCGCCCAGCCCGTCGCCATCCAGCCGCACTACAACCTGGTCACCCGCCAGCCGTACGAGGCCGAGATCGCGCCGCTCGCGCACGAGCAGGGACTCGGCGTCGTGCCGTACTTCTCGCTCGCCGCGGGGTTCCTGACCGGCAAGTACCGCTCGAAGGACGACTTCGCGGGCAAGGACCGCGAGGGCCAGGTGTCCGGGTACTTCACCGACGAGGGGCTCGCCGTCGTGGACGCGCTGTCCTCGATCGCCGACGCACACGGCTCCGAGATCGCCACCGTCGCACTCGCCTGGCTGCAGGCGCAGCCCGACGTCGTCGCACCGATCGCGAGCGCCCGGAACACCGAGCAGCTGCCGGCGCTGCTGGCCTCGGCGGAGCTCGAGCTCAGCGCCGACGAGCTGCAGACGCTGTCCGACGTGTCAGCGAAGGTGCCCGCGAGCGCCTGACACCGGCGCATCTCAGCCGATGCGCGTGCATGTTCCGACATCCCACTCGTCGTTCGACGGGTGGGATGTCGTTCCTTGCACACGCATTCGCTGTGTGTGCATGTTGCGACAGAGCACCCGTCGATCACGGGGTGGATCGTCGCAGAACACGTGCGACCCGCGCCGACAGACCGCGCCTACGCCCCCGGCGCCAACGACCCGGTCAGCGGCTGCCCCGACGACCGCGTCACGAAGCACGCGATGAACCGGTCACCCTGGTCCCACGTCGCCTGGTCCGGCGCGTAGGAACCCTGCACCTGCACGTCGCCCACGGCAGCGGCGGCCGAGGCGTTCAGCGCCGTGTCGGACTGACACTGGTCGGCCGCCTGGGTCGCGAGGGCCTCGGCACCGGGGTAGGTGTCGCCCTCGACCGCGAGCCGTGCGGTCAGCTGCCCGATGTGCGGCGTCGCGCAGTCCACCACCGTGAAGGTCTGCGACCACGCGTTCGTGAACGGCGACAGGCACTCCCCGCCGGCCAGGTCGGTCCACGGGTGCTCGCCGGGCAGCGCCGGGGTCGTGGCGAACTGCAGCGTGGCGGCCGGCGCTGCGGCGTCACCCGGCTGCGAGGCCGACGCCGACGGCGCAGCGCTCGGTGTCGCCGGCGCCGACGAGGCAGCCACCGGCGACTTCGTCGGCACGGCCTGGTCGGCGATGTTGTTGCCGAGGATCCACTTCGACAGCAGGAACACCAGCACGATGAGCACGAGGATCAGCGCGATCGACCCGTAGATCAGCAGCTGCTTGCCGCGCTTGCCCTCGTTCCGCAGTCGCGCGAAGCCCTCGTTGATGAAGTTGTCGCGGTCGCCGGACTGCCGGTCCGGACCGCCGGCCGGCCGCCCAGCAGCAGCAGCGGGCGCGGGCGCGGGGGCAGCAGCAGGAGCGGCAGCAGCCGCGGGCACCGCAGCCGCCGGCATCATCCGCGTCCCGGTGTCCTCCGGGTCGTAGCCGGTCCCGCCGAGCTGCCCGACGGCCTCGGTGCCGAACAGGTCCTTGATGGCACTCGTGTCACTGGTCTCGCGGCCGTCCCACTCGGACTGGTCCAGGTCGTCCGGCGCCGCAGCGGGAAGGGACTCCGGCTGCGGACCGGTGTCGTTCCCACGCAGGCCGAGCACGGCGTCGAGGTCCTGCCCCACCGACGGCGGCAGGTGCGCCGGGTACTCCTGGGCACCCGCAGCCGGCTCGACGAGGGGCGGTGCCGCGGTCGGCGGCACGGTCGCGTCGGGCTCGGACCACCAGGGCGTCCCGGCCGCCGGCATCGCGGTGGTCGGGGCATCGGCCTGGAGGCCCTCGGTCGCGTCCGGCACGTCGTCTCCGGCGGGCGCACGGGGCACGTCCACGGCCTCGGTCGCCTCCGACGGAGCACCAGCAGCATCAGCGGCGGGAACGGCAGCCGGAGCAGCCGTGTCCGACACGGGCGCAGCCGGGACCGCCGGGGGAACAACCGGCGGCACGGGGACCGCCGGCGGCACCGGGTAGGTCCGCGGTGCCTGCGGCAGCCCGGAGGCCGGGGTGTCGACCTCGCCGGCGACGACCTCGTCCTCGTCGTCCAACTCGTCGGCGAGCGACCAGGACCCGGCGGACAGCGCGGTGGTGTCGAACGAGTCGGTGGTCAGCGTCGCCGGGACCTCGCCGGGCTCGTCGTCACCGATGGCCCAGTCGAACGGCCGGTCGTGCCCGCCCGTCTGCGTGGGGACCGGCCCGGTGCTGGTGATGCGCAGCAGGTCGGTGAAGGTCGGCGGTTCCTCGGTCGGCGGCAGCACGTTCTCGACGCCGAGGGGCTGCGGCGCAGCGGGAGCAGCAGCAGCGGGCGCCACGGACTCCGGGTGGTTGCCGGTCGCGCGGCCGAGCCAGTCGACGTCGGCGCGGCCCTCGCCGAACGGGTCGACGCGGCGACGCTCGTCCTCGATGGCCTTCGACGCGGCAGCTCGTTCGTCGCGGTGGGTCTGCGCCGTCGGCAGCACGATCGACGACGGGTGCGGTGCAGTGGAGTCCGGCGCGACGTCGGCGGCGGCCGGGATCCGGTCGTGCAGTGTGGAGCGCTCGTGCTCGACGACGGCGTCGGGGTTCTCGGAGGGTGCGAGCAGCTCGGGCGGCATCGAGATGGCCTGGGTCGCGCCGTCGTCGAGCGCCGGAGCGGCCGGCGCAGACGCAGCAGGAGCAGGAGCAGGAGCAGCAGCAGCAGCCTCGGCGCCCTCCGCCTCCCCCTCGGCCACGAACGGCTCCGGCAGCGGCGCGCCCGTCTCGCGGGCGGTGCGCTCGGCCTCGCGGCGCTCCCGCCGCGACGGCCAGTCCTCCTCGCCGCGCGGAGCCCCGAAGATGTCCGCAGCGCTGCGGAGACCGTGGAACGGAGCGTCCGATCCGGACGCACGCCGAGCCTCCAGGCCGTCGTCCCCGTCTGCCGGGCCGGCGGTGCCGTCGGGTTCGCGTGCGTCGTCCGGACGCTCCTCGGTCACGCGGTCAGCCCCAGATCAGCCAACCCGATGGCCGCGAAGTACGGGTAGCCGGCCGCCTCGATCGTCTCCTTGGCACCGGTGTCTCGGTCGACGACGACCGCGACGGCGGCGATGATCGCGCCCTCGCGCTCGAGCGCCTCGGCCGCCTTGAGCGGCGAGCCGCCGGTGGTGGAGGTGTCCTCGAGCACGACGACGCGCTTGCCCTTGAGGTCCGGTCCCTCGACCTGCTTGCCGCGGCCGTGGTCCTTCGGCTCCTTGCGGACGACGAAGGCGTCGTAGGTCAGGCCCTGGGCGGCGCCCTGGTGCAGGACGGCGCTGGCGATGGGGTCGGCGCCCATGGTCAGGCCACCGACTGCGGAGACGTCCGGCACCTGCTGCACGAGCTCGGTCATGACCTGCCCGATCAGCGGCGCGACGCGGTGGTCCAGGCTGACCTTCCGCAGGTCGATGTAGTACGTCGCCTTCTTCCCGCTGGTCAGGGTGAAGTCGCCGTGGAACACCGCTTCGGAGGAGATGTACTGGATCAACTGTTCGCGCGCGTCGGTCACAGCGCACAAGGGTAGTCGGTCGGGCCCGCAACGCGCTCCCCCAGCCTGTGGGTCTGTGCGTACCGGCACCGAGGCGGCCTCGGTACGCTCCGGGGCATGTCCCGAGCACCGCGTCGCCCCGCCGTGGAGCCGGCTCCGTCCGGCGGCCGCCGGACCGGTGGGGTGGCCGTCACGATCGGACGGGAGGCCCTGGGCGGCCTGGTCGCGCTGGCCCTGGCCGTCATCGCCCTGCGTCACGTCGTCGCGACGGAACGGGTGGCGTTGCTCTGGTACGACGGCGACTCGGTGCTGCTGCCGCTCGTCGAGCGCTCGCTGCAGGCCGGCCAGCCGTTCGAGTGGGCGATGTCGCCCGCACTGTTCTTCTTCCCCGAGCTGCCCGTGTACCTGTTCTGCTCGCTGGTGACCGGGACCCCGCAGCAGGCCCTGGCGCTGAACGGGGTGCTCGTGCTCCTCGCGGTCTACGCGCTGGTGCGTGCCGCTGCGAACGAACTGATGCCGTCCGCTGGGCGCCCCGCCCGGATCGCGGTGTCGGCGGGGGCGCTCGGCCTGGTCACGCTGCTCGTGCTGACCGAGTCGTCGGCGACCGCGACCTCGCTCGAGCTGGCGTCCCTGCTGCTGACCACGACCTACTACTACGGGGCCGTGCTGGCGATGCTCGGCACCGCGGTGCTGGTGCTGCGGGCGGTGCGCCTCGGCCGGGCGTCGGTGCCCCTGCTCGTGGTGCTCGGACTCGTCGCCGCGTGCACGACCGCGTCGAACCCGCTGTACGTGCCCTGTTCCGCCGCTCCCGTCGTCGTCACCCTCGGGCTCCTGGTGCTGGCACGGCGGGTGCCGTGGCGCCCCGCTGCGCTGCTCGCCGGTGCCGTCACGGTCGGATCGGTCGTCGGGTACCTGGTGCGGATCCCGCTCCGGCCGTTCGTCTCCCTCGACCCGGCGACGTACGTGCAGCCGTCGCGGGCCGGGGAGACCCTGCGGTTCTTCGCGGCGCTGACCGACGACCGGGCGGGCACGGCACCGGGCGACCTCGGGCTCCTGCTGCTGTTCGCCGGGGTGCTCGTCACCGTCGGCGGCACGGTCTGGGCCTGGCGGGTCCGCACCGCACGCACCGTGCTGGTCGCGACGGTGCTGCCGCTCGTGACCGTCGTCGCCGTGTCCGTCGGGGTCGTCGTCGCCGGGTCCGAGACCCCGCGCTACCTGCAGCCGATCGTGACGGCACCGCTGCTCGCGCTCGTCGCCGTGGCCGAGCTCACCCGCACCGCGGTCCGCCGCACCCGCGTGCACCGCCCGCACAGCGGGGTCCGGGCAGGGGTGGCGGTCGCGATGGCCGCCGTGCTCGCGACCGGGATCGCCGTGGCCCCTGGCACCGCCCACGCCGTGTCGACCGCGCGGTACCCGGCGGCCGCGTGCCTGGACCGCTGGGCCGACGGGCGCCAGGTCACCGGCGTCGGGCAGTTCTGGACGGTCCGGCCCCTCGCCACCTACGCGTCGACGAACGTCGGGCTGCTGCAGGTCCGCGACACCTTCGAGACGTACCCGTGGCTCGTCGACCTCGGGGCCTACCGCGACGCCGACCCGAGCTTCGTGGTGGTCGGGTCGCACGACCTCTGGACCACCGCGGTCGAGGACTCCCTCGGCCCCCCGGCGACGATCACCCACTGCACCGGGTTCGACGTCTACGACTACGCCGGCACCGCCGGGCAGGCGATCCTGCGGCGCGACGTCGTCGGGAGCGCCGACGTCATCCGGCGCGACCGCGGCTTCTGATCCACTGCTGAAGTTGTCCACAGCGGCGCGTTGCCGTCCGATGCTCGCTGTACGGATGTATAGGCTCGTGCTCGATGTCTCGTCCCACCAGCCCCCGCGCCCACCGTGTCCCCGTGCGCCTGCGCCTCGCCGTCACCGGCCTGGCACTCGCGGGCCTCGTCGGCACGGTCATCGCCGACGCTCCGGCCGCCCAGGCGGTGACCTACCCCACGTGGGACGAAGTGAAGTCCGCCCGCGGCAAGGAATCCGCGAAGCAGGGACAGATCACCGAGATCCGGGGCATCATCAGCGAACTCGACGCCAAGGTCGAGGCTGCCGAGGCGAAGGCGCAGAAGCTCGGCGACGTGTTCTACAAGGCACAGCGCAAGGCCCAGACCGCGGCCGAGAAGGAACAGCAGCTCCGCGCCGACGCCAAGGACCACGCGAAGGTCGCCGACCAGAGCGCCGCGCAGGCCGGGCAGTTCGCCGCGCAGATGTCCCGCTCCGGTGGCGCCGACGTCACCACCTCGGTGATCACCCAGGGCGAAGACGCCAGTGACCTGCTGTACAACCTCGGTGCGCTGAGCAAGCTCTCCGAGCAGGCCGAGCGCGTGCAGGCCGCCGCGAGCGCCGACGCCGCCGTCGCCAGCTCGCTCGAGGCACAGGCCGACCGCGCCGCCGAAGCACTGGGCGACCTCGCTGCCGAAGCCGAAGACCGCATGCAGGAAGCCCAGGCGGCGTCCGACGCCGTGCAGGCCGCCTACGACGAGCAGCAGTCGAACAAGGCCCGACTCGACGCCCAGCTCGCGACCCTGACCTCCGGCCGCGTCCGGACCGAAGCCGAGTTCGCCAAGGGTGAGCGCGTCCGCAAGGCGGCGGAAGAGAAGGCCGCACGCGAAGCCGCCGAGCGCGCAGCCGCCGCGCAGCGAGCAGCCGCCGCACAGGCCGCCGCGAACTCCGGCGGGGGCGCTCCGTCAGGCGGCGGCTCGACCGGCAGCAGCGGCTCGGGTGGCGGCGGTTCCGTCGGCGCGGGCTCCGGGACCGGCTGGGTCCGCCCGGCCAGCGGCTACGTCATCAGCCCCTACGGCTACCGCGTGCACCCGATCACCGGCGTCGTCACCATGCACGAGGGCACCGACCTGGCGAGCGGCTGCTACACGCCCATCGTCGCGGCCTCGGCCGGCACCGTCGACTACGTCGGCTGGTACGGCGGTTACGGCAACTACGTCCGCATCAACCACGGCGGCGGTGTGCAGACCGCGTACGGCCACATCGTCGACGGCGGCTTCCGGGTCGCCACCGGGCAGCAGGTCTCCGCGGGGCAGCTCATCGCGCTCGTCGGCTCCACCGGGGCGTCGACCGGCTGCCACAGCCACGTCGAGGTGCACATCAACGGCGCCACCACCGACCCGGTGCCCTTCATGTCCGCGCGCGGAGTCGCCTTCTAACCGACCGGCCCCGACTCTGGGTCGTCGATCTCGTCGTCGCCGGCGTTCCACAGCGCCCGGTACCACGCGGTGCGCTCCGGGTCGTCCGGCAGCCCGTACGCCCGGTGGAACAACGGCTCCCATCCGGGTCCGTAGTTCCAGCCGAGGGCCATCGTCGCCACCGCGATGTCGGCCCAGCGGTCCGCCACCCCCATCGCGTCCAGGTCGACGTGCCCGCTCCACCGCCGGTCCGCACCGATGAGCGTGTTCGGCGTGCACGGGTCGCCGTGACAGACGACGATCCGGTCACTCGTCGGCTCCGGACCGAGACCGCCCGGGCCTCGCTCGGCGTCGGCGGCAACGTCGGCGCTCGTCCCACGCGCGCGATCGAGCCGGTCCGCCGTGGACCACGTGAACGGGCAGTCGTCGACGGGCAACGTGTCGTGCAGCGCGCGCAGGCCCTCGCCCACCGCGACCACCGCGGTCCGGGGTTCGTCGTGCCAGCGCGGGTCGACGGCGCTCCACCCGGGCACGGCACGGGTGTGCAGCCAGACGCCGTGGTCGTCGATGCCGTGGTCGAGCACCTCGGGCACCCGGGCGTACCGGGACGCCCAGGTCAGCCGTTCCGCCTCACCGCTGATCCACGAACCGTAGGCGTGCGGCAGGACCTTCACGAACTCCTCGGCGCGCGCGTCCGGTCCGATCCGGAACGTCGTCCCGCCGATCTGGTTGTGCCAGACGAGCGCGACCTCACGCCCTCGCGCGACCTCGGTGACGATGCGCGGCACCGGGACGGTCTCGCCCGGCCGGGGCAGTCCACCGATCGAGCGCACCACGGCGACGCTCAGTGCACTCGGTCCGGGCGGGAGGACCCCGACCCACCACGGGCGATCTCGAGCAGCACGGGCAGGCGCTCACCGAGCAGGGCGTCCAGGTCGGCGGCCACGGCCTCGACCCGTTCGGTGATCTCCCGGGGCGCGGCACCCCGGCGCGGACGGACCCGCACCCGGATCGCCCGACCACCACGGACCCGGTAGACGTCGACGGCGAGGGAACCGACCTGGGGCATGTCGCCGATGGCCGAGGAGAGCGCGTGCTGCACGGCCGTGGACTCGATGCGCACCGAGCCGGCGACGCCGTCCGCCGAACCGTCGCTGTCCACGACGGTGCTCTCGCGGCCACCGCCGAGCGTCGTCAGCACGACGAGTGCGAGCACGCCGAGCACGACGCCACCGCCGAGCACACAGGTCCACGCGAACACCGAGTCGTCACGCGACGCCCCGGTGCCGAGTCCGGCGAGGGCATCGCCGACCGTGCGCCACCACGATGCGACGAGGGGCAGGCCCTGCGCGGTCTGCACCAGGATCGCGGCGACCCCGGCGACGAGCAGCACGAGCCCGAGCACGACGAGCGCCGTCCGGCCGAGCGCGCGGTTCGTGGCGTTCATCCGTCCACCCGTCCGGTCGGCTGCACCCGGACCCGTGCAGCGAGTGGCGGTTGCGCGTCGATCGCGGCGAACTCCCGCTCGACGGCCTCGGTCGCGGCGACCGCGGGGACGTCCACCCCGGCTGCGGGACGGAGCACGACGTCGACCGTGCGGCGACCGACGGTGCCCACGGCGGCGTCGGCGCCCAGACGGGTCGCGGATCGGGCGGCGCGGGCCGCAGCGGAGGCCAGGACCTCGTCGTCGACGACCACTGCGAGCCGGTCGGACGACATCACGTGCCGCGGACGGCGCTGGGGCAGGATCCCCTGCAGCAGGAGGACGAGGCCGATCAGGGCCACGACGGCGCCGATGCCGATCACGATGGTGGTGTCGAGGCCGTTCGGAGCGGCGAACGCGGCGTCGACCACGGCACGGGGGTCGACGCCCAGGACGTTCTGGTCGAGCAGGACGAGCGCACCGGCGAAGACCGCGGCGGCGGCGAGCACCAGGGCGATGAGCATCGCGACGACGACGGCACCGGAGCGGGAGACGTGGGTCTCGCGGCGCAGCAGGCGGCGGTGGGTGGCAGCGTGGTCCCCGGTGGGCGCGCCGACGAGGGGTGGAGCGGTCACCGGACCCTCCGCGGGGTGTCCACGACCGACGAGGCGAAGGTCACGGTCACGCGGGCGACCTGTCGGCCGGTGATGGCCCGGAAGCGCTCGGCGATCGTGCCGCGAGCCCGGTGCGCCGTGGCGACGACCGGTTCGTCGGGGAGTGCGTGCGAGCCCAGCACCGGCAGGGCGAGCGGGGCGGTGATCTCGACCGCCAGTGCACCGCGGCCGTCGTCGGCGACCCGGGCACGGACCTCCCGGAAGGCCACGCGCAGTGCTTCGGCGGCGACCGCCTGGGCGGTGTGCACCAGCGCCGACGTGCCGATGCGGTCGGAGCCGCGGAGCCGGACGCCGCTGTCGCCGGTCGTGGCGACGGCGGCGTCGCTCACGACGAGCTCCGGCGTCCGCGCAGCACGTCGAGCAGGCGACGGAAGTCGACGTCGCCCGTGACGATGCGCGCGACCAGTGCACCGACCGCCATGCAGACGGCGACGACGACGAACGCCCAGAACCCGAGCGTCACCGCGACGATCGCGAGCAGGGCGCCGGTGCCCATCCCGACGACGGTGGCGTTCACCGGACTCGACCGTCCCGGGTGTCGAACTCGTCGGCGACGCCGTTGAGTGCGGGGATGTTCACGTCGTTGATCGCGATGTTGACCTCGGTGACCTCGAGGCCGACGAGTTCGGTGACGGCGTTCGTGACGGCGGCGCGCACGGCGGAGGCGACCTCCATCATCGGCGTCGGGTAGTCGACGACGATGGTCAGGTCGACGGCCACCTGGGTCTCGCCGACCTCGACGCGGACGCCCTGACCGAGCGCGCTCGAGCCGATGGCGTCGCGGATGGCACCGAACGCCCGCGAGGCGTTGCCGCCGAGTGCGAAGACGCCGGGGACGTCGCGGGCGGCGATGCCCGCGACCTTCGCGACGACCGTGTCGTCGATGATGGTCCTGCCCTTGGCGGTGACCTGCGTCGTGGTGGTGCCGGCGGGCTGGGCGCTCCCGGCCCCGGTGCCGAGCGTGGCTCCGGTCGTGGTCCCGTCGACGCGGTTCGTCGTCGATGCCATTGCTGCCTCCGTGCGATCGATTGCTGGCCTCCAGCGAACACCATCGTGCCGTACGCCGCACAGGCGGCGCACGTCCCGCCCGCCCGTGCCGCTGGTCTCGCCGACCTCGTCGTCAGTCGGCACCGGTAGGTTCTTGTTCCATGCGCGTGGCGACCTGGAACGTGAACTCCGTCCGCACCCGAGTGGGTCGGATCGTCGACTGGCTGGTGCGTGAGGACGTCGACGTCCTCGGCATGCAGGAGATCAAGTGCAAGCCGGAGCAGTTCCCGGTCGAGCAGTTCGAGGCCGCGGGGTACCACGTCGAGGCGCACGGCCTGAACCAGTGGAACGGCGTCGCGTTCGCCAGCCGGCTGCCGATGGAGGACGTCACCCGCGACTTCCCCGGCCAGCCCGGGTTCCTGAAGGGCCACGAGGGGCCGGACCTGCCGGTCGAGGCCCGCGCGATCGGCGTCACGGTCGACGGCGTGCGGCTCTGGAGCCTCTACGTGCCGAACGGCCGCGAGCTCGGCGACCCGCACTACACGTACAAGCTCGACTGGCTCGCCCAGCTGGCCGACCGCACCTCGGAGTGGATCGAGGCGTCGCCGGAGACCCCGCTCGCACTGATGGGCGACTGGAACGTCGCACCGCTCGACCAGGACGTCTGGGACATGCGGGTCTTCGAGGGGTCGACGCACGTCAGCGAGCCCGAGCGGGCAGCGTTCCGCGAGTTCGAGGCGCGGGGCCTGCAGGACGTCGTGCGCCCGATCGTGCCGGACGGCTACACGTACTGGGACTACAAGCAGCTGCGGTTCCCGCGCAACGAGGGCATGCGCATCGACTTCGTGCTCGGCTCGCAGGCCTTCGCGGACGTCGTCACCGACGCGTCGATCCACCGGAACGAGCGGAAGGGCGACGCGCCGAGCGACCACGTGCCCGTGGTGGTCGACCTCGACCTGGACACGTCGCTCGACGACGACCGCCCGATGATCTTCTGATCGAAGTCGGGTCACCGGCCCGGATCGACGGCGCCCGTCCGGCTCTGTTACGCCCGGCGTCCGCCGTGATTGAGCCGTCCGTCACGCCGACGTAGGTTTCCTACACCGAACCCCTTCGAGAGCAGGTGAAGCCATGTCCCGCACGACGATCCTTCCCATCCAGCGCCTCATGGCGACCGCGGCCCCCGGTGCGTGGCGCGACGGCATCGTCGTCGAGACCCGCGCAGCCGACGCCGTGGTGCTGTTCCTCGACGGGAGCATCACCCAGCTGCGGGTGGCGGACGCCGACGGCGTCCTGTCGGTCGGCGAGCCGGTCGCCCACCACCCGGTCGCGGAGATCCTCAGCGCCGGCGGTCGACAGACCACGGCACGGGTCGCGTAGCGCGTACGCGTCGCGGAGCGCGCACGGAGCGGGTCAGGCCGCCATCGAGTCGAGCATCGCCTGGCACTTCGACACCATCTCGTCGCAGGCCATGGCGCAGTACCGGCACGACTCGTCCATGTCCTGGTGCTGGCGGCACTCGGCGGCACACGCGGTGCCCATCGCGACGACGGCCATGAGCATCGCCTGCATCGCGGCGGCGTCCATCCCCATCGGACGCATCATCATCCGCATCCCGGTGTCGGCGAGCATCGCGGTGTTCGAGCACATCGCGGCGCAGGTGGCCATCTCGCCGCCCATCCGCATGTCGGCCGCGGAGCACATCGTCGCCGCCATCGACGCGGCGTTCATCGCCATCATCGTGTCCTGCATCATGTCCATGTCCATCTCCATGGGCATGTCCGTCATCGACATGTTCTGCATCATCGCCATCGTGTCCATCGCCGGTCTCCTCGTCGTGGTCATCGGTCACGAGGCGGTCCGCCCCGCGTGCCCGCCAGGGTACGCGCGTGCCGTCCGCGCTTCGTGAGCAGGAATGGTCGGGTCGGCGGACACGACCCGACCTTTTCTGCTCACCATCCGCGGTGGTCACCACCACAGCCGGACGGGAGGCATGGTGCATCCCCGCCACGGGCCTCCCGTCCGCCCCGCGGCGCGTCCCGGGCGCGGAAGACGCCGGCGTGCGCGCACGACGCCCGCAAGTGCGCGAGACGCCGCCGAATCCGGCGGCGTCTCGGCGACATCGAGGCGTCTCGACAACACGACGGCGTCTTCCGGACGCACCACACGCCGGCGTCTCGGCGCGCTACGGGTGCAGCAGGGCGGCGATCGCGACGAGCACGGGCACCGAACCGAGCGTCGAGATCAGCACGACGTCGCGCGCCACCGGGACCGCTGCCCCGTACCGCTGCGCGTAGTTGAAGACGTTCTGCGCCGCCGGCAGGGCGCCGAGAGTGGTGAGCACGAAGACCTCCTGGTCGCCGAGCCCGAGCACGAACCGGGCGAACACGAACGCCACGGCCGGCATCACCACGAGCTTGATCGACGACGCCACGATGACGTCGGTCCGGATCGCCGGGTCCCGCAGCGGGGTCGCACCGTGCAGGCTCATCCCGAACGACAGCAGCACGACGGGCACCGCGGCCGCGCCCACGAGCGAGAACGGCTCGAGCACCGGGTCGGGCAGCGTGATCCCCGTCGCCGAGCACACGAGCCCGACGAGCGAGGCGATGATGATCGGGTTCCGGAACGGCCCCGCGATCCGTCGTCCCCACCCGCCGCCGCCCGCGGTCGCAGCGTCGAGGATCGTCAGCGCGATCGGGGCCATCACGACGAGCTGCAGCAGGATCACGGGCACGACCGCGGTCGCCTGGCCGAGGACGTACACGGCCACCGGCAGCCCGATGTTGTTCGCGTTCACGTAGCTCGACGCCAGGGCCCCGACGGTGGTCGTGGTGACGGGGCGGCGCAGCACGAAGCGGAACACGGCGGCGGCACCGAGGGCGACCACGGCGGCGCTCAGCAACGAGACCCAGAGCATCGAGGACAGCAGCGACGCGATGTCGGCGGTCGCGATGGTGTGGAACAGCAGGCACGGCATCAGCACGAAGAACGCGAGCCGGCTCATCACGAACTGCGCGTGCGGGCCCAGCAGGCCGATGCGTCCGACGACGTACCCACCGGCGATGATCGCGCCGATGATCGCGAAGCCGGTCAACACGCCACCCATCCCGTCCATCCTGGCACCTGCCGGCGGTGATGTGACGTCACTCAGGTCGGAAATGCGTACGCATCGAATACCGTTGAGCGCATCATGACCTCGACGAACGCCGACACCCTCACCCGGTCCACCGACTCCAGCCAGCCGCTCGTGCCGCTGCTCGAGGAGCGCTGGAGCCCCCGCTCCTACGACGAGACCGCGACGATCTCGGACGACCAGCTCGACGCCGTCCTCGAGGCCGCTCGCTGGGCCCCCTCGGCCATGAACTTCCAGCCCCGCCGCTTCATCGCCGGCCGCCGCGGCACCGAGACGTTCCGGAAGATCAACGAGAACCTGCTCGGCTTCAACGCCGCTTGGGCCTTCCGCGCCAGCGCCCTCGTCGTCGGCGTGCTCGAGACCGTGACCGCCGACGGCGAGGAGCGCCCCTTCGCGCAGTACGACCTCGGCCAGTCGCTCGCCGCGCTGACCGTGCAGGCGCACGCCGAGGGCCTGCACGCGCACCAGATGGCGGGCATCGACGCCGCCGGGCTCCGTGCCGCGTTCGACCTGCCCGAGCGCTTCCTGCCGTACACGGTCACGGCCGTCGGCACCGTCGCGCACCCGTCGCAGCTCGACGACAAGGCCGCCGAGCGCGAGGTCGCCCCGCGCACCCGCATCCCCCTCGACGAGGTCGTCCTCGTCAAGGAGTGATCACCGGCGGCACCGCCGCCCGCGATCGCCACGACGGCCGCGTCCCTGCGGGGGCGCGGCCGTCGGCGTACCATGACGTGACATGGATCAGCACCAGGACGACGCCCCGCCGGAGATGAACTTCTACACCCGGAAGTGGGTGCGACCGGAAGACCTCAACGCCAACGGCACCCTGTTCGGCGGCAGCCTGCTCCGCTGGATCGACGAGGAAGCCGCCGTCTACGCGATCATCCAGCTCGGCAACGGCAAGGTCGTCACGAAGTACATGTCGGAGATCAACTTCCTGTCCTCGGCGAAGGAGGGTGACATCGTCGAGATCGGCCTCGTCGCCACCCGGTTCGGCCGCACGTCGCTGACCATGCGGGCCGAGGCGCGCAACCTCTTCACGCACCGCAGCATCCTGACGATCGACGAGGTCGTGTTCGTGAACCTCGACGAGGACGGCAACCCGGCCCCGCACGGCTACACGGACATCACCTACGCGCGCGACCGGGTCCCCGCCACGCACCGCGCGTGACCCCGCAGACTTCGCGCAGCACCGGGGTGCCCGGATGGTCGCACCCTGCGGCTGGTCGGCGGGCTCTGGCAGGATCGGGGGCATGACCACGCCCCGCCTCGTCGCCTTCGACCTGGACGACACGCTCGCCCCGTCGAAGTCCTCCCTCGACCCCCGCATGCTCGAGACCTTCGCGTCCCTGCTCGAGGTCGTGCCGGTCGCGGTCATCTCCGGCGGCAACTTCACCCAGTTCGAGCAGCAGCTCGTCACCCCGCTCCGGCAGCGCGACGGCCTGACGCTCGACGCCCTGCACCTCCTGCCCACCTGCGGCACCCGGTACTACCGCTGGGAGGACCAGGACTGGGCGCTGCAGTACGCCGAGGACCTCACCGACGAGCAGAAGGACCGCGCCCTCGCCGCGGTCGAGGCCCGTGCGAAGGAAGCCGGGTACTGGGAGTCCGAGACCTGGGGCGCCATCCTCGAGGACCGCGGGTCGCAGATCACGTTCTCCGCCCTCGGCCAGTCCGCCCCGGTGGACGTCAAGAAGCAGTGGGACCCGACCGGCGAGAAGAAGGACCACCTGCGCCGCCTGGTGCAGCAGGACCTGCCCGACCTCGAGGTCCGCTCGGGCGGCTCCACCAGCATCGACATCACCCGCAAGGGCATCGACAAGGCCTACGGCATGCAGCGCCTCGCCGAGATCACCGGCATCGCGCTCGACGACATGCTCTTCGTGGGCGACCGGCTCGACCCCGAGGGCAACGACTACCCGGTGAAGGCGCTCGGCGTCCCCTGCCACGCGGTGCAGGGCTGGGAGGACACGGACGCGTTCCTGACGGAGCTCATCCCCACCCTGCGCTGACCGCGCGGCGGACGGGAGGCCCGTGGCGGGCCCGCACCGCGCCTCCTGTCCGTCCCCGGTCGCGTCGAGAGCCGCGAACGCGACCGACGCGGCGGCCGGGCGCTCAGCCCAGGCTGCGGACGGCCTCGACGAAGGCGCGGATCTTGGCGGGGTCCTTGACGCCACGCTCGGACTCGACACCGCTCGACACGTCGACGCCGTCGGGGTCGAGCGCCTCGACCGCGGCGACCACGTTGGCCGGGGTCAGCCCGCCGGCGAGGATCCAGGCCTCGTCCACGCCCTCGATCGTGGCCGGGTCGACGAGCCGACCGCTGCCGGGCACGGCGGCGTCGAGCAGCAGCAGGTCGTGGTCGAACGCGGCGCGCTGTTCGGGCGTCTCGCGCAGGTAGTCCTCGGCCGCGATGGCCCGGATGGTGAAGAAGCCGGCGTCGCGCGCGCGGGCGAAGTCGGACGCCGACTCGCCACCGTGCAGCTGCAGCGTCGTGAGTCCGACCTCGGAGGCGATGCCCACGATCTCGTCGATCTTCTGGTCACGGAAGACCCCGACGGCGTCGATGCCGTCCGGCACCCGCTCGACGAGTTCCTTCGCCAGGTCGGCGGTGACGGTCCGGGGGCTGCCCGCCGCGAAGACGAACCCGACGGCGTCGGCACCCGCGTCGACGGCGGCGTCCACGGTGTCGGGCGTCGACAGGCCACAGATCTTGATCCAGCGCTGGTCGGTCATGCTGTCCATCCTGCCAGGGTGCTCCGGTGCCCGGAGCACGGAGCCGCCGAGCGGGTCAGTGCAGGGCGCCCGCGACGTAGGCGGCAACGCAGGCCGCGGTGACGCCGAACGCCGCGAAGGACCCGACCAGGACGTTCCGCCGGCGCCAGCGACGCACCGCCGAGAACGTGCCGCGCTTGGCGTGCCGGTGCGCGGCGCGGTGCATGCGGTGGTCACGCTGGTGCTTCACGCGTTCCGGACCGAGCGGCACCGGGCCGGTGATCTGGGTGGAGCCGCCGCGCAGCGCGTTGGCGATGGCGACCGCGGTGGGCCGGCGCTCCGGGTCGCGGGCCGTCATCCGGCTGAGCAGCTCGCGCCACTCATCGGCGACGTCGTCCGGGATCTCCGGGTCGCGGCGGAGCCGGGCGAGTGCGGCCTCGATCAGGGTGCCGGAGTACTCCTGCCTGCCGGTCAGCGCCTCGAGCAGGACGAGCCCGAGCGAGTACACGTCGGTGGCGAAGCTGATCGGTTCGCCGGCGACCTGCTCCGGGCTGAGGTAGGCGGCGGTGCCGATGACCGTGCCGTCGTTCGTCAGGCGGGAACCGTCGACGAAGTGGGCGACGCCGAAGTCGGTGAGCTTGACCGTGCGGGCGAACCCGGACGAACCCTCGTCGCTGATCAGGATGTTGGCGGGCTTGACGTCGCGGTGCACGATGCCGCGGGAGTGCACGTAGGCCAGGGCGTCGGCGAGCTGCGCACCGAGGTCGGCCACCTCGTAGTTGTGCAGGGCACCCTCGGACAGGCGGCGGAGCAGCGTCGTGTCGGCGATGAGCTCCATCACGATGAACCGGTGCGGGCCGTCCTCGAACTCGTGGGTGCCGGCGTCGTACAGCGGGATGAGGCCCGGGTGGGAGAGCATGCTGAGCAGCCGGATCTCGCGCTCCTGGCGGACGCGGTCGGCGGTGGTCATCTTGTCCGGGGTCGCGAAGAGCTTCACGGCCACGGCCCGGTACGTGTGCTCGTCACGGGCTTCGTAGACGGATCCCATGCCGCCGGTGCCGATGAGCTTCACGAGCCGGTACCGCGCAGAGAGGACGGTGTCCGCCCGCGCGCTGTCCAGCAGGGTCATGGTGTCCGTCGTCCCGTCCGGAGCCCGTGGTTCCGCGGCGCCTGCCGGCGTGTGGGCTCAGGGGAAACGGTACGCGTCCGACTCTCGATCCGCATGGCCGTTACGACATCGTGATCGCCGTACTTCCCTGAGTTCCCGGGGATCGACGGGGTACAGTCCGACCTCCACCAGGACGAGGAATCGCGCAAGGAGGACAGCATGGCGTTGTCGAAGGGTGACGAGGTGCGCTGGAACACCTCGCAGGGCAGGACGACCGGCACGCTCGTGCGGAAGCGGACGAGCGACTTCGAGTTCGACGGGCAGCACTTCACGCCGACCGACGACGACCCGTACTGGATCGTCGAGTCGGAGAAGAGCGGCAAGCAGGCCGCCCACAAGGAGTCGGCGCTGACGAAGGCCTGAGGCTCAGTCGCGGGCGGGCTCGGCGCGACGACGACCCCGGGCACCGCCCACGGCAGGGCTGCCGGCCTCGTCGTCGTGGTCATCCCGGCCACCCGCACGCCGCTCGGCGCGGACACGGCGGACCCGGCGCACGACGAAGGTCACCACGACCGCGGCGATCGCGACGTAGAGCACGCGGTCGATCCACTCGGTGTACGCCTCGACCTGGTCGTACTGCGACCCGAACGCGGCACCGAGCAGCACGAGTGCACTGTTCCAGATGCCGCTCGCGATGATCGTGAACACCGAGAACGTGCCGAGGTGCATGCGGTCGGCGCCGGCCGGCAGCGAGATGAGGCTGCGGACGATCGGGACGAACCGGCCGAAGAACACCGCGCTCTTGCCGTGCCGGTGGAACCAGCCGGCCGCCTTGCGGAAGTCGTCCTCGTCGACGAGGGGCAGCTTGCCGAACCACCGTGTGGTGCGTTCGAACCCGATCTTCGCGCCGAGCCAGTACAGCACGAGCGCCCCGAGGTACGAACCGATCGTCGCCAGCACCAGGACCAGCACGAGGTTCATCTGGCCGGCACCCGCGAGGAACCCGGCCAGCGGCAGGATGACCTCGGACGGGATGGGCGGGAACACCGTCTCGACGAAGAGCATCAGCCCGACGCCCCACTCCCCCAGCGCGTCGATCAGCTGCAGCACCAGGCCGGAGAGGCCGCCGAGGTCCGACGGGGCGGTGGAGTCGCCACTGGCGACGGTCATGGCACGGGCGGTCACGGCAGTCGTCATGCCCCCAGCATCCCTGAACGCCCTGTCAGGACCCGGCACGCTCCCTGGGTGTCAGCCGAGTCCCATGTGGGCGGACCGGACGTGCGCGAGCGACCGGGCGAGCGCGCCGCGGGCGACGGCGTCGCGACCGACGGTCGACGGGGCGAACACCACCGGGTGCCGGAGCTGCGGCGTGACGATCTCGTCGAGCGCGGCGCAGAACACCTCGGCAGCCGGCAGGACCTCGCCACCGACGACGACGACCTCGGGGTCGATCGTCGTCACGAGCTGCACGACGCCGGGTGCCACGTCGGCCGCGAACGCACGGACGGTCTCGACGGCCGGCACCGAGCCCTGGGCCGCCGCCGCGAAGACGGACTCGAGGTCCGTGCCGGACGGGATCCGGGCCTCCAGGCGGGCGGGCGCGGCGGGCCAGCCGGTCGAGGCGATGCCGCCCATCTCGCCGGCCGCACCGCGCGCACCGCGTGCCAACGAGCCGTCGACCACCAGGGCGGCACCGATCTGCCGACCCATCACCAGGTACAGGGCATCCCGGACGCCGTGGAACCGCCCCCACCGCGCCTCGGCCGTGGCCGCCAGCTTGGCGTCGTTGTCGAAGAAGGTGGCGACCCCGGGGAAGAGGTCCTGGATCCGGCCGGGCACCCGCCGCTCGACCCACTCCGGCACCGCGACCGTGTAGTCGATCGCGCCGTCGCGGTCGACGACCGCCGGGACCCCGAACGTGGCACCGAGCACCGGCGCACCACCGGCGGAGCCGCCGACCGTACCGCCGACGGGCGCCGTCAGCCGACGAACGACGTCCTGCACGCTCGACCAGGCCTGTTCGGCGTCGGCGAGGTCGGTGTAGCGCTCCTCGACGCGGGCGAGCGTGACGCCGCGCAGGTCCGCGCGCACGCCGACGATCCCGTGCAGGCCGAGGTCCACGCCGAGCACGGAGCCGGCCGACGCGTCCGCGGCGAAGCGCTTGGCGCGACGACCGGCCTTGTTCGGGGTGGCGATCGCCTCGGCCTCGGTCACCCAGCCCTCGTCGACCAGGTCGGCGAGCGCCGCCTCGACCGTGGGGCGGGAGAGTCCGACCGTGCGCCCGAGCTCGGTGACCGTGCGGGAGACGTCATCGCGCAGGAGCTCGTCGAGGATCGCCCGCGAGTTCATCTGCCGCAGGACGCCGGGGGTCGTCCCCACGACACCGGGGGTCGTTGACACGGTCTGCTCCACGGTCATAGCCTCCACATTACGAAAGATCATTGAGGAATGGTGGCTCCGACATGCTCGTCCCACGACCGCGCCGCACCGCTCCCGGTGTCGGGGCCTTCGAGATCACCCCGTCGACCCGGATCGCCGCCGACCCGGCGAGCGAGTCCGTCCGACTGTACCTGCAGCAGACCCTGCGGGGATCGACCGGGTTGCCGGTGCGGGACGCCCTCGACGACACGGCACCGGGGGCCGGCACGATCGCGCTGCGCGTCGCCGACGACCCGTCCCTGCCCGCGGGCCCGACGACGCCGGAGGGCGACCGGGCGGAGTCGTTCCGCCTCACGGTGACGCCGGACGGCATCGACGTCGTCGGCGGCTCGCCCGCCGGGGTCTTCTACGGTGTGCAGGCCCTGCTGCAGCTGCTGCCCCCGGACATCTACCGCCGCGGCCGGGTCGCGACCGGTCCGTGGTCCGTCCCCGCCGTGGTCGTCGAGGACGCCCCGGCCTTCGCCTGGCGCGGCGTGATGCTCGACGTCGCCCGGCACTTCCGCACGAAGCACGAGGTCATGCGGGTCGTCGACCAGCTCGCCGCGCACCGGATCAACCGCCTGCACTTCCACCTCACCGAGGACCAGGGGTGGCGCATCGAGATCCGGAAGCACCCGCGCCTGACCGAGGTCGGGTCCTGGCGTCGGGAGTCCCAGGTCGGCGCGCACGTCGCCGGGCCGGACGGCACACTCGTCGTCGCCGGGTTCGACGGCCGCCCGCACGGCGGGTACTACACGCAGGACGACGTCCGCGAGATCGTGGCGTACGCGGCCGACCGGTTCGTCACCGTCGTCCCCGAGATCGAGACCCCCGGGCACGTCCGCGCGGCACTGGCGGCCTACCCGTCGCTCGGCGTCACGGGCGAACCGGTCGAGGTGTGGACGGAGTGGGGCATCGCCGACGACGTCCTGAACGCCGAGGACGCCACGATCGACTTCTTCAAGGACGTCCTGGACGAGGTCATCGCGCTCTTCCCCTCCGGCTACATCGGCATCGGCGGCGACGAGTGCCCGAAGGTGCAGTGGGAGACCGACCCCCGCACCCAGGAGCGCATCCGCGAGCTCGGGCTGCAGGACGAGGAACAGCTGCAGGCCTGGATCATCGGACAGCTCGCCGCACACGTCGAGTCGCACGGCCGTCGGGCGTTCGGGTGGGACGAGATCCTCGAGGGCGGCACGCTCGACCCCTCCGCCACCGTGGTCTCCTGGCGCGGGCTGACCGGCGCACGGACCGCCGCCCGCCGCGGGCACGACGTCATCTCGTCGCCGGACGACCAGGTGTACCTCGACTACCGCCAGAGCGACCTGTCGACCGAGCCGATCCCGGTGTCGATCGTGCTCACCGTCGACGACGTCTTCGCCTTCGACCCGGTGCCGTCGGGGCTCACCGACGACGAGCGCGCCCACGTCATCGGCGGCCAGGGCAACATGTGGACGGAGCACGTCGACTCCGCCCGTCGGCTCGACTACCAGCTCTTCCCCCGCGTCGCTGCCCTTGCCGAGGCACTGTGGTCGGCCGACGTCACCGGGCCGCGCGACCTCGCCGAGTTCCGCGGACGCCTGGCCGAGCACACCGCCCGGCTCGAGGCCATGGGCATCGAGTACCGGCACGAGGCCGGGCCGTTCCCGTGGGAGCAGCGGCCGGGCGTGCCGGGGCGCCCGCACTCGCGCGAGGAGCGTGCGGCGTACATCGACGCGGTGACGGCGAACATCGCAGACTGACCAATTGACATTTCACATGTGAGAGGTTCACACTGGGGAGGACTTCACGGAGGAGACCCCCATGCCACAGCGCAGCATCCCCGGCCTCGACGGGCTCGACATCGACGCACTGATCGGGGATCGACAGCCCGAGGCCGAGCTCGAGATCACCGTCGACTTCGTCCGGGGCCGGTCGGTGCTGATCACGGGCGCCGGCGGCTCGATCGGCAGCGAACTCTGCCGACAGCTCGTCCGGTTCGAGCCGGCGGAGATCATCATGCTCGACCGCGACGAGACCGCCCTGCAGCAGGTGCAGGTCTCCGTGGACGGTCACGGGCTCCTCGACACGAAGAACGTCGTCCTCGCCGACATCCGCGACGCCGACGCCATCCGCGACATCATGCTGACCCGCCGGCCCGACGTCGTCTTCCACGCCGCGGCGCTGAAGCACTTGCCGATGCTCGAGCAGTACCCGGACGAAGGCTGGAAGACGAACGTCCTCGGCACCCTGAACGTCCTCCGCGCCGCTGCTGCCGCGGGCGTGGGGACACTCGTGAACATCTCGACCGACAAGGCCGCGAACCCGACGAGCGTGCTCGGATCGACCAAGCGCATCGCCGAGCGGTTGACCGCCTGGACCGCCGCCGACACGGGCCACGACTACGTGTCGGTCCGGTTCGGCAACGTCCTCGGCAGCCGCGGCTCGATGCTCCCGCTCTTCGCGGAGCTGATCCGTGCCGGACGGCCCCTCACCGTCACCCACCCCGACGCCACCCGCTACTTCATGTCCATCCCCGAGGCGTGCCACCTCGTGATCCAGTCGGCTGCGATCGCCCACCCCGGCGAGGTCCTCGTGCTCGACATGGGTGCACCGGTCCGGATCCTCGACATCGCACGGCGCATGCTCCAGGCCACCGGCAGCCCGTCCGACATCGTGTTCACGGGCCTGCGGGCGGGCGAGAAGCTCCACGAGGACCTCATCGGACGTGGCGAGACCGAACGCCGCCCGGTACACCCCAAGATCACCCACACCTCGGTCGCCCCGATCGCGCCGTGCGACGTCGACGAGTGCGTCCCCGGTCAGGTCGACCCGTCGGCGCTCGCGATGGCCGCCTGACCGGCGCACGTCCGGCCCGCGACGCGACCGGACGACGGACGGGAGGCCCGGTGCCAGCTGGCACCGGGCCTCCCGTCGTTCCCGGGATCGCGTCGACTACGCGGCGACCGGTGCGCGCTGGCCCACCGTCTCGCCGGCCACGGCAGCCTCACCGGCCGCAGCGGCCTCGTCGACGGGGCGACGACGGACCCACTTCTTCAGGGCGACGAGCACCAGCGCGGACACCACGGTCCCCGCCAGGATCGCGACGACGAACATCAGGACGTCACCGATCGCGAAGAAGACGAAGATCCCGCCGTGCGGCGCTCGCGAGGTCACGCCGGCAGCCATCGAGATCGCACCCGTGATCGCGGCACCGACCATCGACGCCGGGATGACGCGCAGCGGGTCGGCTGCGGCGAACGGGATCGCACCCTCGGAGATGAAGGACGCACCGAGCAGCCACGCGGCCTTGCCGTTCTCGCGCTCCGGCTTCGTGAAGCCCTTGCGGTAGAGCACGGTCGAGGCGAGCGCGAGTGCGAGCGGCGGCACCATGCCGGCCGCCATGACGGCGGCCATGATCTCGAACGGCACCACGTTCGTGGCGGTCCCGGCACCGAGCCCGGCGACGGCGAACGCGTACGCCACCTTGTTCACCGGACCACCGAGGTCGAACGCCATCATCAGGCCGAGGATGATCCCGAGCAGGACGGCCGAGGCACCCGACAGGGAGTTGAGCCAGGCGGTGAGCTCGGTCATGACCCAGGCGATCGGGCCACCGAGCACCAGGAGCATGAGGCCCGAGGCGATGATCGACGCGAACAGCGGGATGATCACGACCGGCATCAGGCCACGCAGCCACCGCCAGGTCGGGATGCGCCCGATCCAGTACGCGGCGGCACCGGCGATGAGGCCACCGACCAGGCCACCGAGGAACCCGGCGTTCATGAACACCGCGATCGACCCGGCCACGAAGCCCGGTGCGATGCCCGGACGGTCGGCGATGGCGTAGGCGATGTACCCGGCGAGTGCTGCGACCAGGAACCCGAGCGACACCTGTCCGATCTGGAACGCGGCGGCGCCGAGGTAGTAGCCGAGGCCCTCCGGCGGCAGGTTCAGCAGCGTCGAGTTCGTCAGCGTGTAGGCGGCGTTGCTCATCCCCGAGTCACCGTGGTTCAGTGCGATGCCGTACCCGGAGAGCAGGAAGCCGAGCGCGATGAGCAGCCCGCCGCCGGCGACGAACGGGATCATGTAGCTGACGCCGGTGAGGAGCCAGCGCTTGAGCGACTGGCCGAAGTGCTCGTTCTTGGCGGTGGACTCGCCCTCGACGGCGGCACCACCCTGCACGCGTGCGGCGTGCGGGTCCTCCGAGGCGCGGATGGCCTCGGCGATCATCTTGTCGGGCTCGTCGACACCGCGCTTGACGGGTCCGGACACGAGCGGCTTGCCGGCGAACCGACCGCGGTCGCGGACGTCGACGTCGACCGCGAACACGACGGCGTCGGCACGGGCGATGAGGGCCGGGTCGAGGGGTTCGACCTGCGAGGACCCCTGCGTCTCGATGTGCATCTCGGCACCGGCACGCTGGGCGGCGGCGACGAGGGCGTCGGCCGCCATGTAGGTGTGCGCGATGCCGGTCGGGCAGGCGGTGACGCCGACGAAGACCTTGCGGCCCGCCTCCGGCGCGGTGGCCGGTTCGGAGGCACCGCTCGCCTTCCCGACGCCTGCCTCGGCCACTTCGCCGCTCACCTCGTTGTCGACCAACCGGACGATCTCGTCGGGGGTGGTCGCGGCACGGAGCGCGGCCGTGAAGTCCTCACGGATGAGCGCGCGGGCCAGGGTCGAGAGGACCGTCAGGTGGTCCTTGTCCGCCCCCTCGGGCACGGCGATCATGAAGACGATGTCGGCGTCGCCGTCCGGGGCGCCGAACGGCACCTTCCGGGCCAGGCGCGAGAACGCCAGCGTCGGCTCGGACACCGACGCCGACCGGGCGTGCGGGATGGCGATGCCACCGGGGACGCCCGTTCCGACGCTCGCCTCGCGCTTGATGGCGTCGTCGGCGAGCGTCGCACCGTCGGCGGCGCGGCCGGTCGCGGCGACGCGGTCGGCGAGCACCCGGATGACGTCGGTCGACGTGGCGCCGAGGTCCTCGTCGAGGCCGACGAGCTGTGCGCTGATGAGGCGCGGACTCGAGTCTGCGGACATGTGCTTGCTCCTTCGCAATGGCGCTGATCGCGCGGTGGTGCAGGTGTTCGTGGGGTGGTCGGGCGGGGTGGGGAGGGGATCAGGCGGGTTCGGGGGCCGGGTGCGTGTGGAGCACCCGGACGGAGACCGCCGTCGGGTCGGTGTGGTCGAGTGCCGGCACGTCGCTGCCGGGCAGGGCTGCGGCCGCGGCACCGGTGGCGACGGCCTGTGCGAGACGCTGCTCGGGTGCGGCTCCGGCGACCTCGGCGAGCAGGTAGCCGGCGAGGGAGGAGTCCCCCGCGCCGACGGTCGACCGGGCGACGATCTTCGGTGCAGCGGCGGCGAACGCGCCCTCGTCAGAGACCAGCACGGCGCCGGCGCTGCCCAGGGTGAGCAGGACCGTGCCGACGTTCTTCCGCCGCAGCCGCTGGGCTCCGGCCACCGCGGCGTCGAGGTCGCGCTCGTACTCCTCGGGGTCGCCGCCGACGACCTCGGCGAGTTCCTCGGCGTTCGGCTTCACCAGGTCGATCCGTTCGCCCGACTGCAGCAGCGCCGTGAACGGCACCCCGGACGAGTCGACGGCGATCCGGACGTCGGCACCGTGGCGGGCACGGACGGCACGGACGAGCACGGCGAGTGCGTCGTCGGGCAGACCGGGCGGCAGCGACCCGGCGACCACGACCCAGCGGGCGGCGGGGCCGGTGGCGGTCGCAGCCGCGGTGTCGGCGACCAGCGCGGCGAGGTCGTCGAGGCGGCCGGCGAGCGAGGGGCCGGGTTCGTTGAGCTTCGTCGTGGTGCCGGTCGGCTCGGTCACGGTGACGTTCGAGCGGAGGGGCGCCCCGATCGGCAGCGCGGCCGTCGGGATGCCGCGGGTGGCCAGGCCGAGCAGGACCGGGTCGAGCTCGTCGCCGGGCAGGACGGCGACGGTGTCCCCACCGCTCGCGACGACCACGCGGGAGACGTTGACGCCCTTGCCACCGGGCTCCGCGGTGGACCGGGTCGCGCGCTGGACAGCGCCGCGCTGCAGTTCACCGGCGAGCTCGATCGTGCGGTCGAGCGAGGGGTTCGGAGTGACCGTGACGATGCGGACGTTCATGCGACGACCACCTCGACGTCGGCGTCGGCGAGCGCGCCGGCGAGGTCGGCCGGGGGCTGTTCGTCGGTGACGAGCGTGTCGATCTCGTCCAGGCGCGCGAACCGCATCAGGGCCTCCACGCCGTGCTTGGCGGCATCGGCGAGCACCACGGCCCGTCGGGCGGCGAGCACGTAGGCGCCCTTCACGGCGGCCTCGTACTCGTCCGGGGTGCTCAGACCGAAGCCGGCGGACAGGCCGTTCGTGCCGATGAACGCCACGTCGGGCCGGAGCGCGCCGATCTGCTCGACGGTGGCCGTGCCGACCGCGGCGCTCGTGACGCCACGCACGCGGCCGCCGAGCAGGTGCAGTTCGAGGTGCTCGCTGTGCTGCAGGGTCGCGGCGATCGGCACCGAGTTCGTGATGACGGTGATCGTCGAGCCGGCGACCTCGGGCTCCCAGCGGGCGAGCTCGGAGGCGACGGCGGCGCAGGTGGTGCCGGCGTCGACGGCGATCGACCCGGTGAAGGTCGGCGGCACCAGGCGCATCGCGGCGCGGGCGATGGCGGACTTCGCGGTGCCGTGCTGCCCCTCGCGCTCGGCGACGCTGAGTTCGACGACGCTCGAGCGGCCGACGGGGACCGCTCCCCCGTGCACCCGGCGCAGGACCCCGGCGGACTCGAGGGCGTCGAGGTCACGGCGAACGGTCTCGGTGGTGACGTCGAAGTGCTCGGCCAGACCGGCGACCGACACGCGACCGGCGGACTGCAGCTCGGCGGCGATGGCGGTGTGCCGCTCGGTTGCGTACATGCCCGAACTCCTTCGTTCCGTTGGGTTTCGAGCACTGTACGTCTGAAACCCACAAGAACGCAACCGTTCCGTCACGCAACCAACACGTCCACAGGTGCCGGTCGTGCGAGCGCTACCCCTTCACGGCACCCGCCGTCATCCCGCTGACCAGCCGGCGCTGCACGATGAGGAAGAACACCACGACCGGGATCGAGAACAGCACGCTCGCCGCCATCAGCCCACCGAAGTCCGTGCCCTTGTTCGTCGAGAACCCGGCGAGCCAGACCGGCAGCGTGTACATCCCCTGGTCCTTGAGCATCACGTACGCGATCAGGTAGTCGTTCCACGCCGCGATGAACGCGAACACGCTCGTGGCGATGACCCCGGGCATGACGAGCGGGAACAGCACGCTCCACAGGATCCGGAAGGTGCCGGCGCCGTCGACCTTCGCGGCCTCTTCGATCTCGACGGGGACGGCCACGAAGAAGCCGCGCATCACCCAGATCGAGAACGGCAGCACGCTCGCCACGTACGCCAGGATCAGCCCGACGTAGCTGTTCAGCAGCCCGAGGGTCTGGAATGACAGGAACAGCGGGATGAGCAGTGCGCCCGACGGGATCATCTGCACGAACAGGATCGCGACCAGGATCGCCCGGCGGCCGCGGAACCGGAACCGCGACAGCGCCGCCGACGCCAGGAACCCGACGACGATCGACAGCAGCACGGCCGCCACCACCACGATGGTGGAGTTCCGCAGGTAGACCAGGAAGCCCTCCTGGGTGAGCGCCCGCGTGAAGTTGTCGAGCGTCGGGTGCAGCGGAGCCCAGATCGGGGTCATCGTGGTGACCTCGTCGGCGGGCTTGAAGGCCGTGTTCACCATCCAGTAGATCGGGAACACCCAGACCAGGCAGAACACCACGGCGATGCTGTTCGCGACGATGCGCGGCTTGCGCTTCCGGACAGGGACGGTCACAGGTCCTCCTCCCCGCTCCGGACGAGCCGGCGGATGTAGTAGCTGGTGAGCACCCCGAGGATCAGGGTCGAGATCACGGCGATCGCCGCGCCCTGCCCGTAGGCATTGGACACGAACGACTGCACGAAGGTCCAGATGCCGAGCGTCAACGTGGCCTCCTCCGGTCCGCCGCGGGTGAGCAGCCAGATCTGGTTGAAGACGTTGAAGTCCCAGATCACCGACAGGATCGACACGAGCAGCAGCGTCGGCGCGAGGGCCGGGAGCGTGATCGCGCGGTACATCGTCCACACCGAGGCCCCGTCGAGCGCACCCGCCTCGTAGTACTCCGGCGCGATCTGAGACTGCGCGGCGTAGAGCGTCAGCGCCACGAACGGCACGGCCTGCCAGATGACGAGCGTCAGCACGATCGTGTACGCCTGCCCCGGGTGCGACGCCCAGTTGTCCTGCGTGTGGTCGCCGAACACCCGCAGCTGCGTGATGAGCCAGTTGAGCACGCCGTAGAACGGCTGGAAGAGCCACTGCCAGACCAGGCTCGAGGCCACGTTCGGCATCGCCCAGGCCAGCACGAGCACGACGCTGACGATCGTGCGCATCGCGACCCCGAGACGGGTGAGCAGCTGCGCCACCCCCATGCCGATGACGATCGTGCCGAGGACCATCGCGCCCGTGACGAGCACGGTGCGCAGGATGACCGGCCAGAACGACGCGTCGGTCAGGACGTCCGTGTAGTTCGTCAGCCCGGTGAAGCCGGCCTGCCCGGTGAAGATCGCCCGCAGTCCGTAGTCCTGGAACGAGATGATGACGAGCCGGACGAGCGGGTAGACGACGAGGGCGAGGAGCAGCAGTGCCGCCGGGGCCAGCAGGACGAGCGGCGCCCGCGACCCGACCGGCGACCGACGACCCGCGCCGCGCCCACCCCGACGGACACCCCGCGACGGCCCCTGCACCGGCCCGTCGATCCGTCGGCCGCCGGTCCCCCGGCCGCCGGTGCCCCGCCCGCCGGTGCCCGGCGCGGACTGCTCCGCGTCGGTCACCGGCTCCGCAGTGGACGTCATCGCCTACGGCTGCGCGTTCAGCGCGGTCGTGAGGTGCTTCGAGAAGCCCTCGGCGGCCTGCTCCGGCGACTTCCGGCCGGTGGCGACGTCGGCGAACATCGACTGGAACGAGGCGTCGCCCTCGATGGTGGCCCAGCCCGGCGTGGCCGGGGTCGGTCGGCTCGTGCCGGCCGCCTCGAAGTACGGCTTGTGCAGCTCGTCGACGTCGCCGGCGACCGCGTCGAGCAGCTCGGTCGAGTTCGGCTCCCAGCCGTCGACCCCGAACACCTGGTCCTGCTGGAACTCCTTCGAGGTCAGGATCTTCAGGTAGTACAGCGCGAGCTCCTGGTTCTTCGCCTTGGCCGGGATCCCCAGGTCGGAGCCGCCGAGGAACACCGGCTGCGTCTTCCCCGCGGTCGAGGACGGCATCGGGAACGTGCCGATGCGATCGGCGAGTTCCGGCTTCGCCGTGGTGATCGAGCCGATCTCCCAGGCGGACCCGAGGAACGCCGAGGTGTTGCCCTGCGCGAAGACGTCGCTCTGCGAGGGCTTGTCGGTGTTGATGTCCTGGGTGGACTTCGCCGAGTACGTGTTCTGGAAGTCCTTCCAGGCGGTCAGCCCCTCGACCGCGTCCGCGGAGTCGAGCGTGCCGGTCCACTTGCCGCCCTTGTCCGTCGCGATCTCGCCGCCGGCGTCCCAGACCCACTGCAGCCCGCCGTACCAGTACTGCCCCGGCATGTAGAAGGCGGAGAAGTCACTGGCCGGGTTGGCGGCCTTGACCTTGTCGAGGTCGGCGGTGAGCTCGTCGTAGGTGGTCGGCACGTCGGTCACGCCAGCGTCCTTCCAGACCTGCTTGTCGTAGACCACGGCCCGGTTGCCGGCGAACAGCGGCGCCCCGTAGAGCTTGCCGTCGACGGTGGCGGGGCCCTCGAGCCCGGTGAGCCAGGTCTGGCCGTCCTTGAGCTCGTCGCGGTACGGCGTCAGGTCGGTCAACCCGCCGGCGGCCGCGTAGACCGGCACCTGCGTGTTGCCGAGGTCGACGACGTCGGGGGCGTCGCTCTGCGCGAGCGCCGTGGTGAGCTTGGTGGTGATCCCGTCCCACTGCTGGGTCTGGATCTTCACCTTCGCCCCGGTGTCGGCGGTGAACTGCTTGCCGGCGGCGTCGAGCACCTTGTCGCTCAGGTCGCCGTTCATCATCCAGACGGTGATGGTCTTGCCCGTGCCATCGGGCGTGCCGATGGACTTCGTGCCGCCGTCGGAAGCGGCGTTGCTCCCGGCGGAGCACCCGGTGAGGGCGAGCGCGCCTGCGAGGGCGAGCGCACCGAGTGCGGCGAAACGCGTTCGTGTCACGATGACTCCCTTGGTCCGACCTTTATGAAAGGACGTTGCGTATTCGCAATAGAAGACCCTGCGGGGCCCCTTGTCAACCGTTGGATCGGTCCCTGTGACCGCTTTCGATCCGCGTGTTTCCGGGGCATCACGGATGTCGAACAGATCGATGCAGGTGCTTGACCAGGTGGTCATGACCAGGCATGATCTGCGACTCGCGTCCGGTGTGGGGAAGCGACCGCCTGGAGGCCCGGAGCCGGTCCGCCGGACCGGCACCGGGCCTCCCGTGCGCGCGTCCACCGCACGCGTCAGACGGCCGCCAGTGCGGACGTCGGCGGGATCCGTGCGGCGCGCGCCGCCGGGTAGAGCCCGGACACCCCGCCGATCACGACGGTGGCGCCGAGGCCCCCGACGACGGCCCACACCGGCAGCGCGACCGGCCAGCCCTGCGCGACGGCGAACACCACCGTCACCCCGACGCCGAGCACGACGCCGGCCACACCACCGAGGAACGACAGCAGCAAGGACTCGACCAGGAACTGGTCGCGGATGCTCCGACGTCGGGCGCCGAGGGCTCGGCGGACACCGACCTCGGCTCGGCGTTCGAGGACGGTGATCACCATCGTGTTCGCCACCCCGATGCCGCCGACCAGCAACGCCACGCCCCCGATCCCGACCAGCAGCCCGGTGAAGGAGTCGTCGGTCGCGTTCTTCGCCGCCAACGCGTCCGACGGTCGCGTCACCCCGACGTCCTGCGCGTCGCCCGGTCGGATCGCGCCGGCGAGCCGGTCCCTCGACCGTTCGACGTGCGCCGGGTCGACGCGCGCGTGGACCGCGGTCGGCGCTCCGTCGAACCCCAGCTGCTCGGCGAACCCGCTCGGCACGAACACCTGCGAGTCGAGGTCCTCGGCGAGCGCGACGGGTCCGAGTACCCCGACCACCTGCACCCACTGCCCGCCGATCCAGACCCGGCTGTCCGGGTGCAGGTCCTCGATGCCGAGGGCAGCGGCGGCCCGGGAGCCCAGCACCACCTGCGGCGGCGCTCCGGTCGTGTCGTCGAGCCACCGGCCCGATGCGAGCTCGCCACCGAGGACTCGTGGGACGTCACCCCACGCGGCCAGCACCCCGATGCCCTTCGTCTGCGGCACCGGGACGAACGCGTTGCGGTAGACGCCGGTGTCCGGCACCGTGCCGACCGCAGCAGCCGACTCGACGTCGTCCTGCCGCAGCACGGAACCGAGCGCGGTGGACGGCAGCGGGACCGGTTCGCCGAAGCCCTGCGCCTGCGTGGCCGTCAGCACGTTCGTCCCGAGCGCGTCGAGGACCTGGTCGACCTTCGCCTTGCTCGACGACGAGATCCCGACAACCGCGATCATCGCCGCGATGCCGATCGCGATGCCGAGGGCCGACAGCACCACGCGCCCCGGCCGGGTCCGCAGCCCGAACACCCCGAGTCGGAGCAGGTCGCCCGCACCGACGGTCCGACGCCGGGTCACCGGTCGCCCTCGTGCTCGATCCGGCCGTCCCGCATCCGGATCCGTCGGGGCAGCGACGCGGCGAGGTCCAGGTCGTGCGTGATGACCACGACCGTGGTGCCCGCCGCGTTGAGCTCACGCAGCAGTCCGACGACCGCCGCGCCGGATGCCGTGTCGAGCGCCCCGGTCGGTTCGTCCGCGAGCAGGATCGTCGGGTCGCCGACGACGGCCCGCGCGATGGCGACCCGTTGGCGCTCACCGCCGGAGAGCTGGTGCGGTCGGTGGTCCGCCCGGTGCGACAGACCGACCCGGCCCAGGGCTTCGACCGCCAGCCGGTGCCGCTCGCGCCGCGGGACCCCGGCGTAGAGCACCCCGTCGGCGACGTTCTCGGCCGCGGTCGCTCCGGCCTGCAGGTGGAAGTGCTGGAACACGAAGCCGACGTGGTCGGCCCGGAGCTCCGAGAGCGCGTCGTCGGACATCACGGCGACGTCGTTGCCCGCGATCGTCACGGTGCCCGACGTCGGCCGGTCGAGCGTGCCGATGATGTTCAGCATGGTCGACTTGCCGGACCCCGACGGCCCGACGACGGCGACGAGTTCCCCGGCGAGCACCTCCATCGACACCCCGCGCAACGCGTGGACGTCCCCGTGGACCTTCGTCACCTCCCGGAGCGCGAGCACGGTGCTCGCTCCGGCCCCGGCGCTCACGTGGGCACCACCACGCGGTCGCCGGCCGTGACCGCACCGGTGATCGCCACCCGCCCGTCGGCCGTGAACCCGGGGTCGACCCGAACCCGCTTCGTCGTGCCGTCGCGCTGCACCACGTCGACCGCGTACGCCCCGCCGGCCCCGGCGACGAGCGCGGCGACCGGGACGGAGAGCACGTCGCGCTCGGTCGTGCCCTGCGCGTCGACCTGCGCCGAGGCGGCACCGGGCAGCTCGCGCCGACCGGGGTCGAACGACACCGACACGTCGACCTTCGACCCGCCGTCCTCGGTGGTGGTCGGCTGCGCGTCGACGACCTCGCCGGGCATCCGCGCTCCGGCCCCGTTGATCCGGACGTCGACCGTCGAGCCGACGGTGAGCCGTTCGGCATCGCGCTGGGACACCGTCACGATGACGATCCGCTCCGTGCTGGTGACCTGCAGCACGTCGCCGGCGGCGCCACCGCCGGTCCCGCGGGACACGCCGTCACCACCGACCCCACCGGCGCCACCCGTCGAGCCGGTGTCAGCACCGAGCCGTCCGTCGACAGCGGCCACCCGCACCGCACCGTCCACGAAGGCGACGTCGTCCGCCGTCAGCACCCCGGTGACCTCGTGCCCCCGGTCGGCCTGCCACTGCCGCACCGCCCGCTCGGACCGTGGACCGAACGCGTCGTCGACCGACACGTCGTACCCCAGCGCCGACAGGTTCTCGTTGAGCTGCCGCACGTCGGTGCCCGTCCGCCCGCGCTCGAGCGAGCGCCACAGCGGCACCGTGCCGTACATGGCCCGGACGCCGCGCTCGTCGACGGCGTAGAGGTACCCGTCGCGCTCGATGACGTCGCCGGGTCGCGGCAACCAGGTGATCGTGCCGGACGCCGCGCCGGGGACACCGACCGCGGCGCCGTACCCGAGCGTCCCTGCGAACACCTTCGAGTCGGTGAGGTCTCCCTCCGTGACGACCGCCGTCGCCCCGGCGCCCGCTCCGCCGGCCTCGGTGCCCGGGGACGTCGACGCCGCCGATCCGCTCGGCAGTCCGGCGAGCGCCCACGTGCCGGTCCCGGCCGCGAGTGCGGCCACGAGACAGACGGCCGCGATCGTCCGGCGGCGCGTGCCGACCATCACCGTGCCACCCCCGCACCGGCGGACTCCGCCGCCTCCGCGTCGCACGCGCGGGCCACCTCGTCGAAGGCCTCCTGGTCGTCCGGCTGGTAGCGGATCTTGCCGTCCTCGTCGTCCGGGTAGTCGGAGAACCCCTGCTCGCGGATGCACTCCGCCGTCCGCAGCGTCCGGTCGTCGTCGCCCGGGATCTGCTCGGCGACCCGGGCGTCGCCGGCTCCCGCGGTGTCGTCGAGGCAGCTCCGGAGGTCCCCCTGGTACTGCTCCTCGTCGACGCCGTCGGGAGCGCTGAGCTGCAGGCCCGAGCCGCTCCCCGGGTCCGGCATGTCGTAGCCCTTGTCCCGCATGCACTCGGCGAGCGAGGACCCCTTCGCTGCGGTGTCAGCCGTCGACGCCGCGTCTCCCCCGGGCGTACTGCCCGAGCAGGCGGCGAGCAGTCCGGGCAGTAGCAGGGTCGCCGCGGCGGCAGCGAGCAGGGATCGGTTCCGACGGGTGGTCGTCCTGGTCGTGTTCATGACCCCAGGACACCCGACCGGCTGTTTCGGCGCGTGTACCGGCCGGGTTACACCGACGAAACGTCGACGCGGACGACGAGCCCGCCCGTCGGCCGCGCCGTGAGCGCCAGGTGCCACCCGTGCGCCTGCACGATCGCGGCGACGATGGACAGGCCGAGCCCGCTGTGCCGGTGCGCACGGGGGCCGGGCGGGCAGCGCCGGAACGGTTCGACCAACCGGACAGCGTCGGACGCGGGCACGACGGGCCCCGAGTTCTCGACGACGATCCCGGCCGCGGACGTCGTGACCCGGACGAACCCGTCGTGTTCGTTGTACTCGACGGCGTTGCCGACGAGGTTGACGAGCAGCTGGTGCAGCAGCGTCGGCTCGCCTGCGACGATCAGGCCGGGAGGCCCGGTGTGGGCTGCGCGGACGAGGGTCACCCCGGCGTCGGCGGCGGTCCCGGACATCGCCACGATCACCGCGTCCGTCACCTCGTCGACGTCGACGGCCTGCGTCGCGCCGGCCAGCCCACGGTCCGCCTCGGCCAGGACGAGGAGCGACTCGACCAGGTGTTCGGTCCGCCGGTTCTGCTCCAGCAGTTCCTCGCGCGTCGCGCGGACCTCGCCGCGGTCGGCCGCGTCGTGCAGCCCGATCTGCACTGCGGCCCGCTGCACCGCCAGCGGCGTCCGCAGTTCGTGCGACGCCTGTGCCACGAAACGGCGCTGGCTCTCGAACGCCGTCTCGAGCCGATCGAGCAGGTCGTCCACGGTGCGGGACAACCGCCGCAGCTCGTCGTCCGGACCGTCGAGGGCGATGCGCTCGTGCAGGTTCGACGCCGTGATCCGGTTCGCGGTCGCCGTGATCCGGTCGATCGGCAGGAGCATCCTGCGGCTGACCAGCCACCCGACCCCGCCGGCCACGACCCCCGCGCCGCCGATGCCGATCGCAGACCACTGCCACTGCTGCACCGCGACGAGGCGGACGACCGACACCGCCTCCCTTGTGTCGCCGCGTGCGGAGCCCTCGCCGAGCGGCACCGGCCTGGACGTCGGGACGGACTGCGCTGGTGCAGCCCGTCGGACCGCCGCAGTGTCGAGTCCCGCACCCACGCCCGCCAAGGACATCACGTTGGAGAACACCACGACCCCGGTGGCCAGCGCCATCGCCGCGAGCGCGAACGTCCACGCGGTGCGTGCCCGGATGCTCCACAGCCCGGGCCGTCGTCTCACAGCGCGTACCCCTGACCCGGTACCGTCCGGATGGGGTCGGGGTCCCCGAGCTTCCGGCGGAGCTTCGACACCGTCACCCGGACCGCGGCGGTGAACGGGTCGATGTTCATGTCCCAGACCTTCTCGAGCAGGTGCTCGGCGGAGACGATCCGGCCATCAGCACGGAGCAGGGTCTCGAGGACGCCGAGTTCCTTCGAGGTCAGGTCGAGCGGCCGGCCGTCGCGCGTCGCGATCCGCCGGTTCGTGTCGACGACGAGCCCGGCGCGCTCGAGCACCGGGGCGACGGGCGCGGCGCTGCGACGCCCCAGTGCCCGGACCCGCGCGACGAGTTCCGGGTACTCGAACGGCTTCGTCAGGTAGTCGTCGGCCCCGAGTTCGAGCCCGTGCACCCGGTCGCCCAGGGTGGCCGCGGCGGTGAGCAGGAGGATCCGCGTGAGCGCCCCTCGTGCGGCCAGACGCCGTGCGACCTCGTCACCGTGCAGCCCGGGGACGTCCCGGTCGAGCACGACGACGTCGTAGTCGTTCACCGCCAGCAGCTCGTCGGCGTCGTCGCCGCGGTAGGCGACGTCCACCGCCATGTCCTGTCGGGTCAGGCCCGTCGCGACCAGGTCGGCGAGGGCTCGTTCGTCGTCCACCACGAGTACGCGCATCGATACATCACACGTGACGTACCTTTGCTGGACCTGGGAAGGGGTCAGGCGTCGAACGGCACCTCGCCGTGTTCACTGACGCCGGCACGCTGCCGGTACGACAGGTGCCCGCCGAGGTACCCGCCGACGCTGACGACGGCGAGACCCGCGAAGCCGAGGAGCTTGCCGGCACCGTGGTTGCCGCGCTTCCGCTGCAGCCACGACAGGCCGTACAGCGACAGACCGGTCCAGTTCACGGCCTGGTGCACCCATCCGGTGCGGAGCTGCTCGCGGTTCAGCTCGGACCAGTCGACGTAGCCGGCGACCGACGCGCTGCTCGCCGAGACGACCCCGACGCCGACCAGGGTCTTGGCCGCCTTCGCGTTGCCCTTCCCGCCGACCAGGTCGAGCACCGCGGCGGAGATCCAGGCACCGAGCGGCACCTGCACCATGAGCGGGTGGATCGGGTGGCCGAACGGCACACCGTGCAACAGCTGGCGCAGCGCCTTCGGCTTGGCGAGGGCGTTCACGACGGCACGGTCGATGTCGACGGCCTTGTCGAGCACACTCGCGTGCTCGACGGCGTCGGTGAGGCGACGGATCGCGCGGATCTCAGGCATGCCGTGGACGGTAGACGAACGGCCCGTCACCGGTCCCAGGAACCGGTGACGGGCCTCCTGTCCGTCGTAGTGGGCTACTCCTCGACGATCTCGGCCAGCTCGAAGGGCTCGACCGTCAGGCCGTCGCCGTCCGCCGCGACGTCCACCCGGACCGTGTCGCCGTCGCGGACGTCACCCGACAGGATGGCGCGCGCCAACCGGTCGTCGATCTGCCGCTGCATCAGGCGACGCAGGGGCCGCGCGCCGTACAGCGGGTCGTACCCGCGCTCCGCGAGCCAGCCGCGCGCCTCCGGGGTGACGGCGAGCTCGAGCCGGCGGTCGGTCAGACGGCGGGCCAGCCGGTCGACGTCGAGCGACACGATCTGCCCGAGGTCGTCGGCCGTCAGGGCCTGGAACACCACGATGTCGTCGAGGCGGTTGATGAACTCCGGCCGGAACGCCTGCTGCACGAGCTCACGGACCGCCTCTTCCCGCTGCGCGTCGCTCAGGGACAGGTCGGTCATGAACTGCGACCCCAGGTTCGACGTCAACACGAGGATCGTGTTCCGGAAGTCGACCGTGCGCCCCTGGCCGTCGGTCAGCCGGCCGTCGTCGAGCACCTGCAGCAGCACGTCGAACACCTCGGGGTGCGCCTTCTCGATCTCGTCGAGCAGGATCACCGAGTACGGACGGCGGCGGACCGCCTCGGTGAGCTGTCCACCGGCCTCGTACCCGACGTACCCGGGCGGGGCACCGATCAGGCGGGCCACGGAGTGCTTCTCGCCGTACTCGCTCATGTCGATGCGGACGAGGGCCTTCTCGTCGTCGAACAGGAACTCGGCGAGCGCCTTGGCCAGCTCGGTCTTGCCGACGCCCGTCGGTCCGAGGAACAGGAACGAACCGGTCGGGCGGTCCGGGTCGGAGATGCCGGCGCGGGTGCGACGGACGGCCTCGGACACGGTGGTCACGGCGGTGCGCTGCCCGATGATCCGGCGGCCGAGCTCGCTCTCGAGGTGCAGGAGCTTCTCGGTCTCGCCCTGCAGCAGCCGGCCGAGCGGGATGCCCGTCCACTGCGCGATGACGGCGGCGATGTCCTCGTCGGTGACGCTGTCGTTCACCATCCGATCGGCGCTCTCGGCCTGTTCGGCGGCGGCGAGCTCGGCCTCGATGCGGGGCTTCTCGCCGTACTCCAGTCGGGAGACGAGTTCGTAGTCGGCCTCGCGCTGGGCGCGCTGCGACCGCATGTTCAGGTCGTCGAGCTGCTGCTTGAGCTCACCGATGCGGTTCAGGCTCGCGCGCTCGGCCTGCCAGCGCTGCTCGAGCTCGGCCAGCCGCTCCTCGCGGGTGCGCAGCTCGTTGCGCAGGGTCTCGAGCCGGGCCTTGGAGGCGTCGTCCTTCTCCTGCTTGAGCGCGAACTCCTCGACACGCAGACGGTCGACGTTCCGCTTCAGCTCGTCGATCTCGACCGGGCTGGAGTCGATCTCCATACGGAGTCGGCTCGCGGCCTCGTCGATCAGGTCGATGGCCTTGTCGGGCAGCTGCCGGCCGGAGATGTACCGGTTCGACAGGCTCGCGGCCGCGACCAGTGCGGAGTCGTTGATCGTCACCTTGTGGTGCGCCTCGTAGCGCTCCTTGAGCCCGCGGAGGATCGCCACGGCGTCCTCGACGCTGGGCTCACCGACGTAGACCTGCTGGAAGCGTCGTTCGAGCGCGGCGTCCTTCTCGATGTACTCGCGGTACTCGTCGAGGGTCGTCGCGCCGATGAGCCGGAGCTCCCCGCGGGCGAGCATCGGCTTGAGCATGTTCGACGCCGCGACGGAGCCCTCGCCGCCGCCGGCACCCATCAGGGTGTGCAGCTCGTCGATGAACGTGATGACCTGCCTGTCGGAGTCGTTGATCTCCTTGAGCACGGCCTTGAGCCGCTCCTCGAACTCGCCGCGGTACTTGGCGCCGGCGATGAGGGCGGAGATGTCGAGCGAGATGAGTCGCTTGTCCTTGAGGGAGTCGGCGACGTCGCCGGCGACGATGCGCTGCGCGAGCCCCTCGACGACGGCGGTCTTGCCGACGCCGGGCTCGCCGATGAGCACCGGGTTGTTCTTGGTGCGGCGCGTCAGCACCTGGGAGACGCGCCGGATCTCGGAGTCGCGGCCGATCACGGGGTCGAGCTTGCCGCTGCGGGCGATCGCCGTGAGGTCGATGCCGTACTGCTCGAGGGCGGTCTTCTGTCGTTCTTGCGAGTCAGGAGCGCCTTGGAGGTTCGCCATGCGTTCCGTCCTTTCGTTGCGGTGGTCCTGGAGTTGAGTCTACTCCACTCAACTTACGTGCGCTCCGGGACATTCCGGATCCCGACGGCACAGACGACAGCACCGGCCGCCAGCAGGAGCGCCATCACCACCATGGCCCGGTGCAGCCCGTCGACGCTCACCTCACCGCCGAGCACCACGCCGGCCAGTGCCACCGTGACGAGTCCGGCGATCCGCGCGACCGCGTTGTTCACGGCCGAACCGGACCCTGCCTCGGACTCCGGCACCGACCCGAGCACCGCACTGGTCAAGGGCGTGACCATCAGGGCTATGCCCACGCCGATCAGCACCAGTCCGGGGAACACCGACCACCAGTAGCCGTTCGGGTCGTCGCCGGCGAGCAGCAGCAGGAGCGCCCCGACCGCGCCGACCGCCGGACCCGCGGCCATGAACCACCGCGGGCCGTACCGACCGGCGAAGGACCCGACGGCGGTGGACAGCGCGAGCAGCATGATCGTCGGCGGCAGCGTCGCGAGGCCGGCGAGCCAGGCCGGGAACCGCCAGACCTCCTGCAGGAACAGGGTGACGACGAAGAACACCATGCCGAGCGCCCCGTAGATGGACAGCGTCGCGAGGTTGCCGACCGTGAAGTTCCGCGCCCGGAACAGCTCGAGCGGCACGAGCGGCGACCCCGTCGTCCGGGTCACCCGCAGTTCCCACGGAACGAACGCCACCAGCGCGGCGGCGCCGAGCACGAGCGCGCCGACCACCACGGGCGCACCCCACCCCAACCGCTCCTGCTCGATGAGCCCGAGCACGACACCGCCGACACCCACCACGGCGAGCACGGCCCCGACGACGTCGATGCGCGGGCGGACAGCGGGGTGCACGTCGCCGGTGATGCGCAGGACCAGCGGGATCGTCACGGCGATCGGCACCGCGGTGAGCACGAAGACCCACCGCCAACCGATGCCGTCCACCACGAGCCCGCCGACCACGGGGCCGAGGATCGTGGCCGCGCTCGACCACGCCGTCCACGTGCCGATGGCCTTCGCCTGCGCCGCCCCGCGGAACGCCGCGACGATGAGGGCGAGCGCGCTCGGCATGACGAGCGCCCCGCCGACGCCCTGCAGCGCCCGGGCGACGATGAGCACCTCGCCGGTCGGGGCGATCGCGCACACCACGGACGCGATGCCGAAGACCACGAGCCCCCACGTGATGATCCGGACGCGGCCGAACAGGTCGGACAGGCTGCCGGCGACCAGGATGAGCGAGCCGAGGGTGACCAGGTACGCGTCGACGACCCACTGCTGCACGACGAGTCCGCCGCCGAGCTCCTGCCGGATCGCGGGGAGTGCGACGTTCACGACGCTCGAGTCGAGCCCGACGACGAACGACGCCAGGATCGCCACCACCAGCACGATCCGCCGGTCGTCCCGGAGCGGCGCGACGCCGTGCGGCACGGGGGCCGGAACGGGAACGGGAGCGGTCATGTGCTCATCCTGCGGCACCGGGTACCCCGCGGTCGATCCCGCACGACGAAGCCCCCGCGACCGATGTGGTCGCGGGGGCTGCCGACGGGACGGGGCTGGGTGTCCTAGCGCCGGGAGTCGGTGTTCGGCTGCGCGGTCGGCCCCGGGTTCAGGACCGGACCGGCGGCGGGCTCGGCGGGGACGTTCTGGACGGTGCTGTTCTGCACGGTGCCGTCCGGAGCCGTGCCGTTGGCCTGGGCCCGCGCCTTCTTCTCGTCATCGGACATCTCCTTCTTGAAGATGTTGATCGACTGGCCGAGGCCCTTTGCGAGGGCCGGGAGCTTGGTCGCGCCGAACAGCAGGATGACGATCCCGAGGATGATCAGCAGGTGAAGGCCGGTCAGGTTTCCGAGCATCATGACTCCTTGGTCTGGAACTGGTCGCCGTCCGCTGATCGTCGTCGATCACCGCGGCGGAAGTCCGTGTTCCCCAATGGTATCTCCCCCGCCCCTGGATGCCCAGGCCGGTCCTCGGAACGGACACCGTTCATCCAGGGAAGCGCTCCGGTCACCGCAGGACGCCGTCGATGCTCCACAGCACGGGCGCCTCGCGGAGCGCCGGGATGTCGGCCTCGGTCACCCCGCCGAGCCGGAACACCACCCGCTCGCCGGGCAGCAGCGTCATGAACCCGCGGTCGACCGTTCCACCGGCGGCCACCCGGTCCGGCTGCACCAGCAGGTCGCGGACGAGCGAGTCGGCCTCGACGGTCAGGTCCAGGCCACCGTCGACCACCGCGAACGAGGTCCGGTAGCGCGCGGGCTCCCAGCGCATCGCGGCATCCGGACCCGGGGTCCAGACCGCGCGGCGCCAGTCCATGTCCGCGATGATGAGCTCGCCCGCCGGGTCGTCCACCACGCCGACCGACTCGGGCAGCGCCACGACCCCGACACCGGCGGCCGACAGCCGGACCGGCAGCGACACCTCGGCCAGGATCGTGCCGGCCGTGGTGATCCGGCGCACCCGCACGACGCTGTCGTGCCCACCGCGCGTCGACCGCACGGCGACCTCGACGGGCGAGGACCCGAACGCACCGGGTGAGACGCCCAGCGAGAGCGTGTCCGCGAGCTCGCCCAAATCGGCCGTCTCGCCGACCGCAGGCGACGCACCCGGGTGATCCGGGCCTCCAGTCCGCTCCGCACCCGGCGTCACCGACACCGACGACACCGGGCGGATCGTCAGCAGCACGTCGTCGTACAGCCGGCGCAGCTCGTGCGCCAGCGGCTTCAGCCGCCCAGCCGAGTCGATCGCCGACCACGACGACACCGGCCACAGGTCGTTCAGCTGCCACACCACGACACCCGTGTTGCGCGGCCAGTGCGTGCGCCAGTGCTCGATGCCGGTCGCGATCGCCCGGGCCTGCTGCAGCTGCGTCAGGTAGTGCCATGCGTCGAACGCGGCCGGGTCGACCGCGCCGAAGCGCGGCTCCAGCCCGCGGGCCAGCTTGGCCATCCCGTCCGCCGCCTTCTGGTGGTGGACCACACCGGGCGAGTCGACCCGCAGCGGCGCGTCCGTGACCGCGTCACGCAGTGTGCGCCAAGCCGGCGGCGCCTGCCAGCCGAACTCGGACACGAACCGCGGCACCGACTCGCGGTAGGCGGTGTCGGGCAGCCGGTTCCAGACGTCCCACGAGTGGTGCGTCTCGTGGTCGACCTCGTTCGCGGGCAGCGACTCCGATCCTGACCACGGCGACGCGACCGTGTAGAAGCGCGACGGGTCGACCGCGTCGACGATGGTCGGCAGCAGGTCGAGGTAGTAGTCCAGTCCCCAGCCCCGATCGCCCAGCTCCGCACCCCAGCCGTCGGCGTCGTGCAGCCAGATGTTCTCGTTGTTGCCGTTCCACACCACCAGCGAGGGGTGGCGGGCGAGCCGGGCGACGTTGTCCCGCGCCTCGGCGATGACCTCACTGCGGATCGGCTCCACCTCGGGGTATGCCGAGCACGCGAACGGGAAGTCCTGCCAGACGAGCAGACCGAGTTCGTCGCAGACCTCGTAGAAGTCGCGCGATTCGTACACTCCGCCGCCCCAGACGCGCACCAGGTTCGTGCCGAGCGAGGCCGCGGCCGCCAGCCGGGACTCGAGCCGGGCACGGTCCACGCGCGAGATGATGACGTCGTCGGGGATCCAGTTGACGCCGCGGACGTCGACGAGCGTGCCGTTGACGTGCACGGCGAAGGGGCGGCCGATGCCGTCGACCTGGGTCTCGATGCGGGTGGACCGGAACCCGGTGCGGAACGTGTCGCGGTCGAGCACCTCGCCGTCGACGGTCTGCAGCTCGACCACGACGTCGTACTGCGGCTGCGAGCCGTAGCCGCGCGGCCACCAGCGCCGCGCCTCGGGGACGCGCACGGTGACGACGGTCTCGTCGTCCTTCGGGGTCAGCTGCGCGCGCGACCGCTGGCGCGTGGTGCCGCCGTCCTCGGTCTCGCCGCTCACGGTGACGACGAGCACGAGGTCGTCGTCCTCGCCGTCCTGGTCCAGGTCGTTCATGCCCGAGCGCTCGACGGTGATGTGCGCGTCGAGCACGCCCTCGCCGGCCTCGACGTCGACGAGCGGGCGGACCTCGCGCAGGCGCGCGGTCGACCAGCGCTCGATCGCGACCGGCCGCCAGGGGCCGCTCGTGACCGCTGTGAGGCCCCAGTCCCAGCCGAAGTTCGACGCCATCTTGCGGATGTACGGGAACGGCTCGTCGTAGGGACCGGGCATGCTGCCGGCCTTCGCGGCGACCCGGCCGGCCTCGCGGTAGGGCGACTCGAACAGGATCTCGAGGTCCTTCGTGGTGCCGCCCGACCCCGTCTGCACCCGTGCGTCGAACCGGTACCGGCGGTGCATGTTGCGGGTCGTGCCCACGACGACGCCGTCCAGGCTGAGCTCCGCGACCGTGTCCAGGCCGTCGCAGACCAGGTCGACGCGCTCGTGGCCCCGCGGGTCGACGTCGACCGTGCGGCGGTAGGCCCAGTCGGCGCGTCCGACCCACTTCGCGGCCTGCTCGTTCAGGTGGAACGTCGGGTCCGGCAGCAGGCCCTCCCGCTCCAGGTCGGTGTGGACCTGGCCGGGCACCGTCGCCGGGATGGTGCGGCCCGCGACGCCGTCCGGCGCACCGGTTCCTCCGGCCATCGTCACGGTCCAGTCGTCGCGGAGTTCCTCGCGTTCGAGGGTCATGCGGGTCCTTCTCTTCGGCGGCAGGGTGTCCGTCAGCCTCGGTCGGGGACGCCGACCGGCGGTCCGACCCGCGGCCGGTTCCCACGGCCTGGAGGCTCGGCACCGGTTGCCCGGGCGTCGTCACGTCGCGCGCACGAACGGGTTGCGCTCGCGCGAGGGGTGCTCGGCGATGCTAGTACGGGATGCTTTCGGCAACCTAGGTGGTGACAGGGGCGGGTCTCGCGGGCAAGGTGGGAACGTGATCACCGTCGAACTCGCCAGGTCCCTCCGTGACGCCGGCCTCCGCTGGCACCCCGAGACCGGGGACCGGTTCGTGATCGACAAGCCCGGCATCGACGACGACGTCTACACGGTGTCCGAGATGACCGTCGAACGGCACGACTCCCCCACCGGCACGATCCTCGGCTTCAACGGCACCACCGAGTGGGCGCTCGACTCGGTCACCGCCACCGAGTCGCTCTGGCTCCCCCGTGAGGACCAGCTGCGCGAACTGCTCGGGCCGTCGTTCATCGGACTGACCCGCGTGCAGGTCGGCGGTCGCGTGGTCTTCACCGTGACGGCGACGATCGGCGGGGCCGACCGCAGCTTCGCGTCCGAGGTGCCGGCGATCGCGTACGGCCAGGCCCTCCAGGCGTACATCACGGCCGCGCTCGCCTGAGCTGCGCAGCCTGAGCGGCGTGCCCCGGGTCGGCGTTCCTGGGTGTTGGCGGAGCGGGCGCTGAGGGGCGTTTGGTTGCATGACACCATGACCGTTCCGAACATCACCCTGAACGACGGCAAGACCATCCCGCAGCTCGGCTTCGGTGTCTTCCAGATCGACCCCTCCGAGACGAAGGCCGCCACACTGGCCGCGCTCGAGGTCGGCTACCGCCACATCGACACCGCCGAGATGTACGGCAACGAGAAGGAGGTCGGCGAGGCGATCGCCGAGTCCGGCATCGACCGTTCCGAGATCTTCGTCACCTCCAAGCTCAACAACGGCTTCCACGCCCCCGAGGCAGCGCTGGAGAACGGCAAGAAGTCGGCCGACCTGCTCGGCGGCTACACCGACCTGTTCCTCATCCACTGGCCGCTGCCCACCGTCTCGGACTTCGTCCCGACGTGGAAGGCCCTCGAGGAGCTGTACCACGCCGGCACCGCCCGCTCGATCGGTGTCTCGAACTTCCAGGCGCACCACCTGCACCGCCTGCGCGCCGAGACCGACGTCCCGCCGTCGGTCAACCAGATCGAGGTGCACCCGTACCTCGCGCAGGACGACCTCCGCGCCGTGAACCGCGAGCTCGGCATCGCGACCGAGGCCTGGTCCCCGATCGCGCAGGGCCTCGTCCTCGATGACGAGACCATCACCCGCGTCGCCACGTCGGTCGGCAAGTCCCCGGCCCAGGTCGTCCTCCGCTGGCACATCCAGCGCGGCGACATCGTGTTCCCGAAGTCGGTCACGCGTGCCCGCGTCGAGGAGAACTTCGCGATCTTCGACTTCGAGCTCTCGGACGAGGACATGACGGACATCACCGCCCTCGACAAGGGCCACCGCACGGGTCCGGACCCCGACACGTTCGACTACGTGCCGGCCTGATCGGTCCCCGCGTCCGACAGGAGCCGTCCGCACCGCGGGCGGCTCCTGTCGCGTCGCGACTGTCGCATCGGTGCCGGATACGCTGCACGACGAGGGGGTGGCAATGTCCACGGAGACGGACGGGGCGCGGCAGTTCGACGACGCCTACCGGACGGTCCTCGGCGCCGCCCGGGACAGCTCGATCGAGCGGGACGTCGACCACGACGAGCTCGTGCTCTCCGGGCGGTTCGGTCTCGACCCGGTGATCCTGCACGCGGTGCTCGAGCGCCTGACCGACGTCGGGCTCGTGACGTTCGTCACCGACGGCACCGTCCGCTTCGGCACGTTGTCGGTGCCGGCGTGGAACGACAACGGCCACCTGCTCATCGGTTTGATGGAGGGCGTACTGCGCTCCGTGCAGACGGCATCGGCATCGGCATCGGCATCGGCATCGGCATCGCCATCGGCATCGGCATCGGCATCGGCATCGGCATCGGCATCGGCATCCTCGGACATTGCCGAGCACGACGTCGTGTTCGAGGCGCTCCGCCGCGCGGCCACGCTGCGCACACCCGACCTCGACCCCGCGTTCTGGGCGTCGCTGCGGTTCTGGATCGACCGTTCGCCCAACGCCGCACTCGCTCGGCTGGGACGCGGCGCCCTCGAACGGGTCCGCTTCGGCACCAGTCCCTCCGTCCCGTTCCGGAACACCGACGTCGACGACTGGGCCGCGGCGTCAGAGCAGGCACTGCGGTACCCGTCGCCCCGGGCAGCGGAACGCGCCGCCCACGTGCTCGCTCGTGTGTGGGAGAACCAGCTCGCTGCCGTCGCGCCGAGCCTCGGGTACAACCCGGCCGGCCTCCTCACCGTGACGTCGGCAGCGGCGGACGTCCCGACCTGGGCCGCCTGGGCGCCGGACGATCTGTGGTGGGACCTGCTCGCCCTGGTCCGCGACGGCACGCTGGAGCGCGGGCGGACCTACCCGCCTCAGGATGTCGCCGCACGCCTCCGACGTTCGGCACGCATCCTCACGCCGTTGTTCCGTCGACTCGAGCTCATGGGCCTGGTCGAGCGGCCACCGGACGCCCTCGACTCCGTCCGGATCACGGACCCCGGCGTGCAGCACTGGGTCGACTCCCTGCAACTCGCCACGACGCTCACCGAGATGTGCGCTCGGTCAGCCGTTCCGGTGCTCTCCGCCGACGGCCGAGCCGAACTCCACCGGGTGATCGCCACCGTGCGGCAGTACGCGCGCACTCGCGACTACGCCTTCGCCGTCGGCATGGTCGAGCTGTCCCGCACCCTGAGCCGGCACACTCCCAACCCCTGGGTCGCCGGCAACATGCGTCTGGCCATCAGTCGGCTCGCGTTCGTGTTCGACGAGGCCCCACCGCTCCGGCAGTGGGGCGTGGACGACGTGCTCTCCCTGCTCGACGAGGCGATCGACACCGGTGACCCCGACCTCGCCAGTGCGGCAGTTCACGCGCTCGCCGTGCACTACGACGCGCACGTGCTCGAGGTCACCGCCCGGTGGCCACCGACGCCGTCACGGTGAACTTGTCCGTCCGCACCACCTGCCGTGTCGGCCCGACGAGACGCTCGAGCACAGGTCGGTAGCGCAGGTGCGAGTTCCAGACGCACCACAGTTCACCGCCGGCCTGGAGGATCGTCGCCGCGTTCCGGAACATTGCCTCGGCCGCGTCCGTGGTCACCGTGGTGTCCGCGTGGAACGGCGGGTTGCAGAGCACCAGCTGCGCTGAGCCGGACGCGAGTTCGTCGCCGGCGTCGGCCCGCACAACTGTCACCCGGTCGCCCACGCCGTTCGCATCGGCGGTGGCGCGAGTCGACTCGACCGCGATCCGCGACACGTCCGTCGCGATCACCTGCACGTCCGGACGCCGGACCGCCACAGCGGCGGCGACGACACCGTTGCCCGACCCGAGGTCCACGATCGTCCGCGCCGTCGGGACCGCGTCGTCGATCGCGCCGAGCAGCACCCGGGTGCCCTGGTCGAGCGACGTCCCAGCGAACACGCCGCCGTGCGCGACGATCGTCATGCCGAGCTCGTCGACGTGCACCGAACGTGGCCACGGGGCTGTCGTGGCGGCACGGTTCGCCTGCGCACGCAGCGGGTCCTGCGCGATGAGCAGGCGTGACTTGCCACGCCCCCGGGATGGGGTGACCTCGCCGAACGACCGCCGCAGCACGTCGTTCTGCGACAGGTGCATGTACTTCACGTTGCCCCCGCACAGCAGCACGACGTCGGGTGCCGCGAAGCGGGCGACGGCACGGGCGACCTCGTCCAGACGATCGTGCGACTTCGACAGCCGGAGCACCACGAGTCGGACGTCCTGGAAGGCGTCCTCGAGCGATGCCGGGTGCCGGAAGCCGCGGATGCCGAAGGTGCCGGCGTTCGCCTCGAGGGCACGCTGCCCGACCAGGGAGTCCTGCACCACGCGGACGTCCTTCGCGCCGTGCTGCGTGATGAGCCCGAGCGTCAGGACGCCGTGGCGGTCGTCGACCACGGCGACCTCACCGGGCTGCCGGAGCGCGTCGCCGTGCACGTGCGGTGCTTCGTCGATCAGGAAGCGGTCCGTGCCGTCGATCGCGATGAGGTCGGGCGCGGAGTCGTCCCGGCGGCGGAAGAGGTCGGCGAAGTCTGGCACCGCGCAAGCGTACCCACCACCTCGGATCAGGTCGTAGCCATCGCGCTCAGCAGATTTTCATCGTGTGAATATGACATGTGAAACACTTCGATCCCACAGTAAGGAGCCCCGATGGCAACCTCCCCCTTCCGCCGTGCAGCAGTCGTGTGCACGATGCTCACCGTCTCCATCGGCCTCGGCGCGATCACCCCCGCGGTCGCCATCGCGGCGACGACGACCCCCTCGACGGCTTCGGCCGCGCAGTCGTCGCCGATCGACGGCATCAGCGTCGACCCCGCACTTGCCGCCCCGCAGGCCCTGAGCATCGTCGACAACCTGTCCGGCGCTCGCGTCCTCATGGGGACCGCCGGGTCCGACGACGTCTGGCTCCTCGACGGCGACACCATCATGGACCGCTCCGTCGGCGACGGTGGCCTGTTCCAGATCTTCGTGCAGGACAAGCACAAGGACAGCAGCCTCGACCTGGTCCGCGTACACACCGCCGCCGACGACACCCAGACCCGGACAGAGCGCATGCCGCTCCCGCGCACTCTCCAGGTGACCGGCCTGCAGGAGCAGAACACCTTCACGCCGGGCACGCGGCACTTCACGGGTACGGCCACGGCCGGTTCGACGATCACCGCGACCGACCGCTCCGGCGCCGAGCTCTTCTCGACGAAGGCCTCCGACGCACGCACCTCCGGAGGCACCTGGTCGGCAGATGCCGACCTGACCGCCGGTTCGGACCACGTCGTGACGTTCACGCAGACCACCACGACGGGCGCGTCGAGCGTCATCAGCAACGTCACGTTCACCCCGGCCGACCAACAGGCTCCGGCGGCACCGGTCCTGGAGACGCCGGACCGCCTGCTGAACGGCGACTTCTCGGTGCGCGGCGCGGTGTCCGATGACACGACGTCGGTCGAGGTCCGCGACGCATCCTCCACCGTGATCGCCGAGGCGGACGTCCGCGACGGTCACTTCGCGGCGACGGTTCCGCAGGACCACCTCGGTTCCACGGTCTCCGTCGTGTCGATCGCGGCCGACGGCTCGGCCTCGGCCCCCGCGCGGGCCACCCTGGCCCCGCTGCCCGTCGACGCCTCGGTCACGTCCCCCGCGGTGCGGCAGGTCAACGTGCTCCCGAGCGGCGCGATCCAGATCATCGGTGAGCGTCAGGACACCCTCGGCGTCCAGGTGCTCGACGGCGACCGCGTCGTCGGCGACTTCGACGGCGGTTCGATCGGGTGGAGCTTCCGGATCGGACACGAGTTCACCGGCAAGCAGCTCGACCTCGTCGCCCTGGGCTTCGACGGACAGCGGCTCCATGCAACGTCCGAACGCGTCGCACTCCCGCGCCTGCTGCAGGTCGACGGCATCGCGGAGTCGAACACCTACCAGCCAGGCGAGCGCACCTTCTCCGGATCGGCCGAGGCCGGCGCGACCATCTCCGCCACGGACCAGGACGGCCGCGAGCTCTTCCGCACCGAGGCGCGCGGCGCCAGGTCCGGCGTCGGGACCTGGAGCGCTTCTGCCGACCTCTCGAGCCGCTCCGGGTACACGGTGACCTTCACGCAGACCACCACCGACGGCCGCACCTCCGTGATGGAGGACATCGCCTTCGACGCCGAGCCGCAGCAGACCGTGCCCGTGAGCGTCACGACGAAGTCCGTCACGGCCGGTGTCTCGAACCACTTCGAGGGCACCGCCACCCCGGGCGCGACCTTCCGCGTCCTCAACCCCAGCGGCACCCAGATCGTCCCCGGTACGCACGACGTCGCCGCCGACGGCACCTGGTCCTTCGACCGCGTCGTCTCCCGAGGCGCCACCAAGCTCGACTTCGTCATCGAGCAGACCGTCGACGGCACCCCGACGAAGAGCGGTGTCTTCAGCATCGCGGCGACCAGCATCGCTCCGGTCATGGTCACGACGACGAGCGTGACGGCAGGCGTCTCGAACCCCTTCGAGGGCACCGCCACCCCGGGCGCGACCTACCAAGTCCTCAACCCCAGCGGCACCCAGATCGTCCCCGGTACCCACGACGTCGCCGCCGACGGCACCTGGTCCTTCGACCGCGTCGTCTCCCGAGGCGCCACCAAGCTCGACTTCGTCATCGAGCAGACCGTCAGCGGCGCCACGATCAAGTCCGGCACGTTCTCACTCACCGCCCGCTGACCCGTCGTCCGGAGCGACACGGCACCCGCGCGACCCGGGTGGTCGCGGGGGTGCCGTGCGTCGTGCTTCTCGGCACGGGCGAGGCGACGGATCACCGGCGGATCGATGCCCCGTGCGCAAACTCCCGTGTCACGGCCGCGGAGAAGTCGTTCCCCCGCACGAGGAACCTATTGTCGCGCGTTCCGAACCGGAGCCCGACACGAACCGATCTCGCCGGTGCGTCGATCCGGTTGCGGACGACCGTGCCGTCGTTCCCACCGCTGCGGACGTCGATCGCGACGGAGTCGCCCGTCACCTTCGTGATGCGGTTGTCGCGCACGGTCACGGCACTGTTCGAGTGCTCCACCCGGATCGCGTCGTCCACGCTCGACGCCACCGTGTTGTCAGCGACGACGAAGCCGCGAGTGAGCTTGACGAGGACGCCGGCCGAGCCGGTGCCCCCTGCTCCCGTCACGGTGTTCCCGGACACCGAGCCGGTCGCCCGCGGAAGACTCGACCCGACCGTCATGCCGGATCCACTCACCAGGATCCCGGAGCCGGCGGCGAGCGAAGCACTCCGCGTGATCCGGTTCCCGGTGATGGACAGCTTCGTCGGTGCGACGTCGGTGGCGGACCGGTCGCCGACGGCCTTGCTCGGCACCGCTGCGATCCCGACGCGGCACCCGGTGACGGTGTTGTCCCGGATCTCGATGGCGTCACCGGCGTGGGTGTCGATGCCCTCCCAGAGCGGGACACCGCTGACGCGGTTGCGGAGGATCCGGACACGGGACGAGCGTCGGGCGACGGCGACCGTCGCGCTGGCGTCGCGCGTCACCGTGATGCCGTAGGAGTTCACCAGCCCGGCCGGCTGCCGCACGTCCGAGACGACGGTGTCCTGCACGACGCTGTCGACCACCCCGAGGAGCAGCACTCCCGCGTAGCCGACGCTCGAGACGACGGTCCGCTCGAGGACGAACCGGTCGCAGTACTCGACGTGGACGCCGTCGCTCGGGAGCCGCTTGAGCGTGCCACCGCTGATGCGGACGTCGTCCAGCGGCGCATCCCGTGTGCCGCGGACCACGATCCCGTGGCCGGAACCACGCTTCGACGCACCGATTCCCTCGATGACCGGAGCGACGACACGGACACCGGAGGCGGTGATGACGATCCCGTGGTCATCGGCCGTCATGCGGAGCGCGCCGCCCGAGGCGAACCGCAGGGTCAGCCGTCGGCGGACCAGCAGCGGACGTGACCGGTTCCACACCCTGTCGATCACCACCGTGCCGCCGTCGCGGGTCGCGTCGACCGCGTCCTGCAGCGAATCGGTGCGGGGTTCCTCGCCTTCAGCTGCCCCCGGTCGGAGCGCGACACCGAGTGCTGCTGCTCCCAACGCCGCCGTCATCAGACCTGCGACCAGTGCGGACCGGCGGTCCAGTCGTCCTCGCTCCAACGAAGTCCCCTCGCTCTCGATCGGCCGACACCGGGTGTCGAACTCCACACAGTGTATGTAACGTTTTGATGCGGGAATCAAGAAGAGAACCCACAAACACCGGAAAAGTGCGCTCGTCGCGCGTTCCCGGAGGCCCCTTCTCCGTGGCCGACGACGGCACCTGGAGCTTCCCCGCGCACGTGCCCCTCGCCACGCTCGAGTACGGCTTCGCGATCCGGCAGTCGGCCTTCGGCCGGACCGAGACCTCCGACCGCTTCACCGTGCCGGCGGACACCTTCCGCGACGTCACCGTCGACCCGACCCCGGTCAGCGCCGGCGCCGTGAACGCCTTCAATGGAACCGCGACACCCGGTGCCGAGTACCGGGTGGTGAACACATCCGGCACCGAGATCGTCACCGGCGGGCCCTTCTCGCTCGACGAGCGCGGCCGATGGACCTTCCGACGGGTGGTGTCGAACGGAGCAACCGAGTTCCGCTTCGTGATCGAGCAGGCGACGATCGGGTCGTCACATCGAGCGGGTTGTTCACGCTCCGGGCTCGGCCGCGACGCATACGGCTACACCCCTTTCGCGATATGTCGTCTATATCTTGCTCACCGGTGACGTTTTGCGTGTCAAAACCAATATGCTGGCGCGATCGATCCACCGGGATCGATCCACGTGAAGAACGAGAGAGACACAAGCATGACGAGACCTCCACGACGGACGACCACCCTCGGTGCCGCTGGCCTCACGATGTTGACCATCGCCGCGAGCGTCGGCGTCAACGCTGCGAACGCCACCTCGCCGATGGACACCGAACGGACACAGGTCGGCCCCCTCATCACGGAGACGTCCGCGTTCGCGGGCGACCCCTCGACGCCGACCTTCAGCGCTCCGGGCGTTGCCGGAGCGGGCTCGGAGATCCCCGCGAACCGCCAGTCGACGATGGCAGCGGCGAGGGCAGCCGCGGTCCGGTGGTCCATCCCCGTCGCCGGTGAGACGACGACGGTGCGGCCGATGTCCGCTCCCGCGCTCTGCGTCACCGCCGGTTCCGCGTCGATCAACAGCTACTCGCCGGTGACCCTGGAGTCCTGTGTCGACGGTGACCCGAAGCAGCAGTTCCGACTGGCTGCCAACACGGGATCGAACAACCCCATCGGCACCGGGCTGCAGTCGACGTACAACCGCGGATTCCTCGGCCTGTTCAACACCGACTCGGTGATGCGGCTGCAAGGCCAGAACGTCGCGGACCGGTTGCCGAACACCGGCGACTTCGTCCCGTCGTTCAGCGCCCGGGTCGACGCCGTGGACGCGCCCACCAGGAGCGCCGACCTGTCCGGTACCGGAACCCCTGGCGCGACCGTCCTGATCGACGGTCGCCGACCGCAGATCGTCGACCAGCAGGGTCGGTGGACCGCGCGCGTGACCGAGCTGCCCTTCGGCACGAGCACGCTGCAGCTCGAGCAGTACGAGGGGAACGACCGCACCGGTCAGCTGGAACTCGAGGTCGACCTGCAGGTCACTGCCCTCACGTTCGAAGCCCGGTTCCCGACCGACCGGACCGCCGAGGTGACGGCCTCCGGCACAGCGCAGGTCGGCTCCGAGGTGAAGCTCTTCGGCCACGACGGCCTCCAGCTGGGCGAGACCGTGCAGACCGCGGCCGACGGTTCCTGGTCGACCACGATCCCGGCGCCGAACGCCGGCGGTGCATTGATGGTGACCGCGTCGCAGTTCATCGACAACGTCCGCGACACCGCACACGACGTCACGCGCAGCGTCGACTACGGCGCGGCCGTTGCGATCTCCACCCCGCAGGACGGCGCCGCACACCGCAGCGGTCCCGTCGCGATGGCGGGCACCGGCGAGCCTGGTTCCGCGGTCGAGATCGTGGAGGTCACCGCCGACGGCGAGCGCGTCGTCGGCCGCAGCCCGAACGGTGTCCTGCCGAACGGACGCTGGGACGTCGAGACAGAGGATCTCGACCGCGCGGAGCACGTGCTCCGCGCCGTGCAGAAGTCGAAGGGCGCGAACACCACCGTCGCCGAGGTCACGATCAACCCCGGCGAGAGCGGCCGACTCACCCCCGTCACGGTGACGGGCCCGTCGACGGTCACGCCGGGCGTCGTCAACACCATCACCGGCACAGGCGAGCCCGGGGCGACCTTCCGCGTGCTCAACGCTTCGGGATCGCAACTCGTCCCGGGAACCGGCGAGGTCGACGCGGACGGGCGTTGGTCCTTCCAACGCGCAGTGTCCCGCGGCGCGACGAAGTTCGAGTTCGTCATCGAGCAGACGAAGGGCGACCAGGGTCCTGAGCCGTCCCAGCTGTTCAGCATCGCGGCGAACCAGGGCTTCGCCCCGGTCGTCGTGAGCACACGATCGGTCGACCCGGGAGTCACGAACACCATCACCGGGACCGGCCCTGCCGGCGCGACGATGCAGGTCCTGAACGCCTCGGGCAACCAGATCGTGCCCGCGGACGTGACGGTCGACCAGAACGGCAACTGGAGCTTCGACCGCGCGCTCTCGCGCGGGGTGACGAAGTTCGACTTCAAGTTCTCCGTGTCCGTCTCCGGATCGGAGTACACCACGTCGCTCTACACGATCTACGCGAACACGCGTTGATCGCTTGACCGACGGGAACACCCCCGGGACCAGACGGCCCCGGGGGTGTTCCCTGTTCCTCCACCGATCGCTCAGCGCGCACTGCCCTCGACGACGATGCGGAGCGATGACGCCCCCGCGGGCGCGTCCGACGCCACCCCGACCACCGGCTGCCAGCGCAGCATCGACCCCGGCGGCATCGAAAACCCTCCACCGGTCTGCAGGGTGAACCGGAGAGTACGACCGTCGTCGCTCACCGTTCCTGCACAGAGGAGCAGGTTCGCACTCTCACGCCACCCCTCTCCCGGCTTCTGGTACATCCCGGGGATCGTCGTCTGGCCCGGCACGAACGTCGTCCCGTCGGGGCTCTGTACGGTGACCGTCGCGGTGATCGCCGAGATCTGCGCGTGGACCGAGACCTGCGCCTCGATCGGAGCATCCGTCCCACGCTCCAGCGCCACGGGCGTGCCCGCCGCTCCACGGATCACCTGCCACCCCGGGACGTCATCGCGATCGGCCGACACCAGGTGGTGCCCCTCGATCCGGTACGCCCGAGGTGCGCCGTTCCCGCTGATCGGAGCGCCGTTGCCGTAGACCCGGAGCAGGTCCGGCTGGGCGTGCGTCACCAGCAGGAACTGTCCGTCGCGGTACGGTCTGCCCCCGAACACCCGGTCGAGCACCGTGCCGGTCTCGTCGCCGTGGACTGAGCCCGCCGTGATGAGGGTGCCGTCCGGGTCGTACTGCTCGATGTGCAGGTAGGCGTGACCCGACCACGATGTGTGCGCGTTCCAGGACGTCGCCGCTCGCCAACCCAGGGTGCCGCGGCCGTCCAGCCACAGCACACCGATCGGACGGTTCGCCTGCCCTCGCGCCACGACGGCGTCACCACCGACGGCAGCGGTCGTGACGATGATGGAGTCCTCGGTGCCGTCGCTGCTCCGGAGTCGGACGGCAAGCCGGCCGGTGTCGGATCCGACGACGTCAGCCGCCGCGGTGGCATCGACCACCGCAGCCGAACCACGACCGCTCGCGGTGCCGAGCGCCGTGACGGCCGGAGCGTCGACCAGGCGACGCCCGACCGGCACCGTCGGGAGCGGACCGTCGATGACACCGACGGGCGGGTCGTAGCCGGGCACGACGTACTCGATGACACGGTGGCGCGAGTCGACGTTGTCCCAGATCCGCTGGTCGAGCGGCGGCAGTTCGCCGATGGCCGACCGCGTCGCGTCGGACATCGGGAACCCGAGGGCGTCGTAGAACGGTGCGAGGTTCCGATCGGCGACCCGAGACGCCGTCGTCACGAAGAGCGCGTGACGGTCATCGGTGGTGAGCACGTGCGGGTTCACGACCGCAGACTCAGCGCGGAGAGCCGCGAAGAACCGGGGCAGGAAGGCATCACCGAACGCACGGCGCAGCTGCTCCCACGCGAGCAGCCGGACGCGGTCGCTCGCCTCGAGCCAGTTCCGGTCCTCCGAGGCGAAGTACCGCTCGAACGACGCGGTCGTCTCGTCCCACCGGCTCCCGAAACCAAGCCCGTCCTGCACCGCGAGCGACGAGATGTTCGTGATGGTCTCGGCCGTCCCCGGGAAGGAGTTGATCGTCGACTCGTAGGTGTGCCCGATCTCGTGCCAGAGCGCCCACTGGTCGTGCAGCGGGTCGCGGAACAGGTCCCCGGCCGCACCGGAACTGACGTGGAACAGGATCCGGCCGTTGCTGGCGTTCGCGTACCCACCCCCGGTGTCCGGGGCAACGATGTGTATGCGGTGCGGATGCTTGCGCGACGCACCGACCGCGTCGTCGTCCAGTCCGTAGGTCGAGTCCGTGAGCTCGACGACCCGGTCCCAGTTCGCAGTCCGCGCAGCGAGGTCGTCCGCCGGGATCAGGGTGCCCGTCTTCGGCTTCTGGAAGTCGCCGAACATGCGGTCCGAGACGACCTCGACGAACGGGGCGGCCGCCCACCGCTCGAGGTCCGCGGCGAAGGACTCAGCGGTGCTCTGCCCACGCACCCAGGTCGGTACGGGTTCGCCCCCGGAGACCGTCGCCGTCGCCGAGCCGTCGTCCGCCGTGCTGACGAGCGACACCATGCCGTCGTGCACCGCGGTGACCTCGTTGACGCCGGGGACGAGCGCGGTCCGCCGGTATCCGACGTCGCGGCCGTCGTTGTGGGCCGCGTACGTGCCGATCAACCCGATCGCGATCTCCATGGTGGGCGCACCCTGCGGGATTGAGACCGTCACGACCTCGCCCGCCTCGACGAAGCGCCCGGCGGGCTGCAGGTCGCTGTGCGCGAACCGACGGCGCTCAGCAGAGGCAGCGGCGGACGCACTGCCGATCCCGTGCACGAGCACCGCAGTCTCCGACCCGTCGGCCGAGTGCTCGATCGCCGTACGACGGTCCTCCTGCCGGACGTCTGCCGCGGCGGGTACAGCACCGGTTCCGCTGGCCACAGCGACGACGATCAGTGATGAACAGAGCGCAGCCCATTTCCGCATGTTGAAATACTACATGCAATGCATACGGGACAAAAGTCAGCGCGGCCCGCGGTACAGCACGATCTGCGTGTTCCGCTGTGGCCTCGACCCAGCCTTGAGCGAGATCGCCGCCCCACTCGCGGTGGCGGCGAAGACCCGTGCGCCGGGCCGGTTGATGAGCTGGTCGGCCAGCGCCGACTCGAGCTCCCGCACCCGGTCACGCAGCGCCTTGTTCTCGTTCTCCAGGTCGAGCACCCGCCGGATCCCCTCCAGCGACACGCCCTCGGAGCCGAGGCGCGCGATCTCGCGCAGCTGCGCGACGTCTCGCATGGAGTAGCGCCGCGAACCGCCGCGGGTGCGGCCCGGCACGACCAGGCCGAGCCGGTCGTACTGCCGCAGCGTCTGCGGGTGCATCTCGGCGAGCTCCGCCGCGACCGCGATCGCGAAGACGGGCGAGTTCTCGTCCATGTCGGTCATGGCGTGTTCCTTTCCGTCGTCCGCGTGGGGTGGATACCAGCCTGGAGGCTCGGGGCGGCTTCCTGACGGAGCCGCGCCGAGCCTCCAGGCTGGGTCCACTGCTGTGGTCGCGCGCGCTAGTCGCGCGCCTTGGCGAGGAGGTCCTCGCGGGGGTTCTCGTCGGGCAGCGCGGCCGCGAGTGCCTCGACGGCCTCGCGTTGCTTCTCCGACAGGTGGGACGGCACCGCGACCTGGACGGTCGCGAGCAGGTCGCCCGTGCCGTTCTTCGTCGTGACGCCGCGACCCTTGACGCGCAGGACCCGACCCGACGGCGTACCGGGAGCGACCTTGAGCTTCACGGGCGAGCCGCCGAGCGTCGGGACCTCGATCGTCGCGCCGAGCGCCGCCTCGGTGAACGTCACGGGGACGTCCACGCGCAGGTTCAGTCCGTCGCGCTCGAAGACCGGGTGCTTCCGCACCGACACGGCGACCACCAGGTCACCCGCCTCACCGCCGTCGGGCGACGGTTCGCCGCGGCCGCGCAGACGGATCTTCTGACCGTCGGCGACACCCGCGGGGATGCGGACGTTCACCGGCCGACCGTTGCCCTGCGAGAGCTTGACCGTGTCGCCGGCGATCGCCGTGGTGAAGTCGAGGGTCGTCGACGCCGTGACGTCCCGGCCCTTCGTCGGACCGCCGAACCCGCGGTAGCCGCCGGAGGTCTGGCCGAAGCCTCCACCCCCGCCGAACATCCCGCCGAGGATGTCCTCGAAACCGCCGGCACCGCCCGGGCTGCCCTGGCCGAAGCGGACGCGCTGTCCGCCACCGCCCTGCTGCCCGAACATCCCGCCGAAGACGTCCTCGAACCCGCCCTGGCCCCCGCCGCCCGCCGTGAAGCGAGCGCCGGAACCCATGGCGCGGACCTGGTCGTACTCCTGGCGCTGCTCCTTGTCGGAGAGCACCGAGTAGGCCTCGCTGATCTCCTTGAAGCGGTTCTCGGCGGCGGTGTCACCCGGGTTGGAGTCCGGGTGGAACTGCCGCGCGAGCTTCCGGTACGTCTTCTTCAGCTCGGCGTCGGAGGCGTCCTTGGACACGCCGAGGACCTTGTAGAAGTCCTTGTCGAACCAATCCTGACTGGCCATGGATCACCTGCCTTCTTCTGTCGTCACCGTGGGGACCCGGCTCAGGCCGGGACCGCCACCGCGACCTTGGCCGCGCGGAGGACCCGCTCACCGAGCTTGTAGCCCGGCTCGACGACGTCCGCGACGGTCTGTCCGGTGGCACCCGGGGTGGGGAGCTGGACGATCGCCTCGTGGATGTTCGGGTCGAACGCCTCGCCCTTCTCGCCGATCTGCACCAGCTTGAACTTCTCGAAGCCCCCGCGGATCTTCTGGCCGATGACCTGCATCGGGCCCTCGGCGAGGTCACCGTGGGCCTCGGCCCGGGTGAGGTCGTCGAGCGCCGGCAGCAGTGCCCGCACCACTTCGGCGATGGCGACCTCGCGGTTGGCCTCACGGTCACGCTCGACGCGCTTTCGGAAGTTCACCAGCTCGGCCTGCGCACGGAGCATGTCCGCACGCATCTCGGCGACGAGGTCGCGGTCCTCGGTGCTCAGCTTGTCCTCGGCGATGCCGCGGGCGGCGTCGGCGAGCAGTGCCTCGTCCTCCGGGGAGAGGTCGTTCGCTGCGTCGGCCGCGGGGCCCCCGGCGGCGGGGCCGTCCATCGGTACTTCGACGTCGGGCCCCTCCGCCTCGATGAGGTCCTCGGGCTCGGCCGCGTTCGTGGCGTCGCCCTCGACCTGGGGCGCCGGGTCTTCAGGCACAGGCTCGTTGGGCGCGTTGTCCTTGGGATCCGTCATCGTTACTTCTTGTCCTTGTCGTCCTCGTCGTCCACGACCTCGGCGTCGACGATGTCCTCGTCGTCGGCCGGCTGCTCACCCGCGGGCTGCTCGCCACCGGCGGTGCCGGATGCTGCGTCCTGCTGGCTGTAGATGGCCTGGCCGAGCTTGCCCTGCGACTCGTTGAGCTTGTCGAAGGCGGACTTCACGGCGTCGTCGTCCTCGCCCGCGAGTGCGGACTTGAGCGCGTCGACGTCGGCCTGCACCTCGGACTTGACGTCCGCGGGGAGCTTCTCGTCGTTCTCCTTGATGAGCTTCTCGATCGAGTAGACGAGCTGCTCGGCCTGGTTGCGACGCTCGTTGGCCTCGCGACGGGCCTTGTCCTCGGCTGCGTGCTCCTCGGCCTCGCGGACCATGCGCTCGATGTCCTCCTTCGGCAGCGACGAGCCGCCGGAGATGACCATCGACTGCTCCTTGCCGGTGCCCTTGTCCTTCGCGGACACGTGCACGATGCCGTTGGCGTCGATGTCGAAGGTGACCTCGACCTGCGGGACGCCACGGGGAGCCGGTGCGATGCCGGTGAGCTCGAAGGTGCCGAGCGGCTTGTTGTCGCGGGTGAACTCGCGCTCGCCCTGGAAGACCTGGATGGCGACCGACGGCTGGTTGTCGTCAGCGGTCGTGAAGGTCTCGCTCCGCTTGGTCGGGATCGCGGTGTTGCGGTCGATGAGCTTCGTCATCAGGCCGCCCTTGGTCTCGATGCCGAGCGACAGCGGCGTGACGTCGATGAGCAGGACGTCCTTGCGCTCGCCCTTCAGGACACCGGCCTGCAGTGCGGCGCCGACGGCGACGACCTCGTCCGGGTTGACGCCCTGGTTCGGGGACTTGCCACCGGTCAGCGACTTGACGACCTCGGCCACGGCGGGCATGCGGGTCGAGCCACCGACGAGCACCACGTGGGCGATGTCGTTGACCGAGACACCGGCTTCCTTGATGACGTCGTTGAACGGCTTCTTGGTGCGGTCGAGCAGGTCGGAGGTCATCTGCTCGAACTGTGCACGCGAGATGGTCTCGTCCAGGTTCAGCGGGCCCTCGGCGGTGAGCGTCAGGTACGGGAGCTGGATGTTCGCCGACATCTGCGACGACAGCTCCTTCTTGGCCTGCTCAGCCGCTTCCTTCAGGCGCTGCTTGGCGATCTTGTCCGTGGACAGGTCGACGCCGTGCTCGTCCTTGAACTTCTTGACCAGGTAGTCGACGATGCGCTGGTCCCAGTCGTCGCCACCGAGGCGGTTGTCACCGGAGGTCGCGCGGACCTGGATCGTCGAGAAGTCGTCGTCCTTGCCCACCTCGAGCAGGGAGACGTCGAACGTACCGCCACCGAGGTCGAAGACCAGGATGAGCTCGTCTTCCTTGCCCTTGTCGAGGCCGTAGGCCAGTGCGGCCGCGGTCGGCTCGTTGATGATGCGGAGGACGTTGAGGCCGGCGATCTCACCGGCGTCCTTCGTGGCCTGGCGCTCGGCGTCGTTGAAGTACGCGGGCACGGTGATGACCGCGTCCGTGACATCTTCGCCGAGGTACTGCTCGGCGTCGCGCTTGAGCTTGCCGAGCGTGCGGGCCGAGATCTCCTGCGGCGTGTACTTCTTGCCGTCGATCTCGGTGGTCCAGTCGGTGCCGACGTGACGCTTGACCGACGCGATGGTGCGGTCGACGTTCGTCACGGCCTGGCGCTTGGCGGTCTCGCCGACCAGGACCTCGCCGTCCTTCGTGAACGCCACGATCGACGGCGTGGTGCGCATGCCCTCGGCGTTGGCGATGACGGTGGGCTCGCCACCTTCGAGAACTGCGACGACGGAGTTGGTGGTTCCGAGGTCGATGCCTACTGCACGTCCCATGTGTTGCTCCTCTTGCTTTGGGGGTAAGTCGTTGGACTTGCGTCCGATGGACTCAACCCTACTCCTGAGTCACCTGGAGTCAACTTCTGAGAAAGCAAACCTGCGCCGGTCTCACTCAACACCCAGGCGCGTCGGCGAGCACTAGCACGTTCGTATGTTGATATTTCACATGATATTCTGGATGTACATGCGCCGTTGGAGTACCTCGACGGGCGTGTCCCTTCCCGCACAGCCGCCGTCGCGCGGCCTGTCCTGAAAGATGCACATGTCTCACAAGAAGAGGGCATCAACTGCCCTCAAGTCCATGGGTGCGGCCGGGCTGGCCGCAGCCACCATCGTGTCTGGCCTCTCCTTCGGCGCGGCCCCGGCCACTGCCGCTGGTCCTGGAGCGGAGCCGTCCGAGCGGGTCGTCGGTTCCCTCGTGCTCCGAGAAGCGCGAACGGACACATATTTTGCGGTCCAGGCAGCCAACCTTGGCTCCGGGGCTCTCAATGGCGCATCAGCAAAGGCGTACACCACGTTTGCTCAAGCAAAGGCATCGGCGGATCGCGTCGAGTTTCCCGCGCCCGGGACTCGTGGTGTCATCAAAAACTCGAAGGGCCAGTGCCTGAGCAGCCTTGGAGGCATGTACGCCCCGTGGTCAAGCAACTGCGGGACAGCGGCAGGCCAGTTCACGATGAGTGAGAACCTTGGACTCGGGGTCTACCGAAACTCGGCCCAGACTGGTTTCTACCTGGGATACTTGTCCGGCTATTCGCTGGCGACCTACGACGAGATCGTCGCGTCGATCAACAAGCCGCTGGTCGCCAGCGTCACGAGCACGAGCAACATCAACAAGTCGGCGGTCATCTCCGGAACGGCGACGCCGAACCAGACCGTCACGATCGGCTCCAAGACTGTCAACGTGAATGCGGACGGCAAGTGGAACATGACGGTCACCGGCCTCGTGAACGGCGCGAACTCGCTCGTGGCCATCCAGAAGCGCGGCGCCACCGAGATCGACCGTCAGAACGTCTCGGTCACGATCGTCGAGGGCGGCGGCCTCTTCGGCGTCGACCAGGGCCCCGTCGAGCTCGAGCGCGGTGAGACCACCCAGGTCCCGTTCGTCGTCGAGAACCGCGTCTCGCGCACGAACACCAAGGGCACCGTGGTGCTGACCGCTCCGGACGGTGCGACCTTCTCCGAGCAGGACACCGTCCAGGGCTCGTGGCGTCGCGTCGGCAACACCGCATGGAACGCTTCCACGTCCATCCCGCTCTCGAACGGCCGTCTGTCCAACGACAACACGACCCTGACGTTCGACGCGGACTGGGCCAGTGAGCGTCCGACCGACCAGCAGTACCGCTTCCTGATCGACGTCACCGCTGCGGCGGATGCGCCCGAGGCTCCGAGTGCCATGGAGTTCGACTTCAGCGGAACGAGCAGCACGAACGACTTCCGCGCCCAGGGCTCGACGTCCACCACGGTCGGCACCTCGGTCGTGGCCCTGACCGCCGAGGTCTCGTCGGTCGACGACGACGCCCGTTCCGCCGTGGTGTCCGGCACCGCCACCCCCGGCGCCGACATCTCGATCGGTGACGAGACGACCAAGGCCGACGCCACGACCGGCGCCTGGTCGATCACGGTCGGCGACCTCGAGGTCGGGGACAACGACCTCGTCGTGATCCAGGAGGTCAACGGCCGTGAGGTCGACCGCAAGACCGTCACCGCGACGGTCGAGGGCCGCGCGGAGCTGGCCCCGATCACGCTGTCCGGGCCGGCCTTGGTCACCCCGGGTCGCTCGAACACCTTCACCGGCACCGCCGAGCCCGGCGCCACCTTCCGCGTGCTCAACGTCTCCGGCACCCAGATCGTCCCCGGCGCCTTCCAGGTCGGCGCCGACGGCCGCTGGACGTTCAACCGCGTCGTCTCCAACGGCGCACCGAACTTCCGCTTCGTGATCGAACAGACCAAGAACGGCCAGACCGTCACGTCCGAGCTCTTCACGATCAACGCGACGGCCCTCGCACCGGTGACCGTCACGGGGCCGGCCGCCGTCCGCCCCGGTGTCTCGAACACGTTCACCGGCACCGCCGAGCCCGGCGCCACCTTCCGCGTGCTCAACGTCTCCGGCACCCAGATCGTCCCCGGCGCCTTCGAGGTCGGCGCCGACGGCCGCTGGACGTTCAACCGCGTCGTCTCCAACGGCGCACCGAACTTCCGCTTCGTGATCGAACAGACCAAGAACGGCCAGACCGTCCGCTCCGACCTGTTCACGATCAACGCCACCGAGCTCACGCCGGTGACGGTCACGACGCCGGACCGCGTCATCCCGGGTCGCTCGAACACCTTCACCGGCACCGGTGAGCCCGGCGCCACCTACCGCGTGCTCAACGTCTCCGGCACCCAGATCGTCCCCGGCACCTTCCAGGTCGGCGCCGACGGCCGCTGGACGTTCAACCGCGTCGTCTCCAACGGCGCACCGAACTTCCGCTTCGTGATCGAACAGACCAAGAACGGCCAGATCGAGAAGTCGAAGCTGTTCACGATCGACGCTGCGGACTTCGCCCCCGTCACGGTCGACAACCGCTCGGTCACGCCGGGAGTGTCGAACCACTTCACCGGCACCGGTGAGCCCGGCGCGACCTACCGTGTCCTGAACGTCTCGGGTACGCAGATCGTCCCCGGCAGCTTCCAGGTCGGCAACGACGGCAAGTGGGCCTTCGACCGCGTCGTGTCCCGCGGTGCAACCGAATTCCGATTCGCCCTCGAGGTCACCAAGAACGGCCGTACCGAGGTCAGCGAGCTCTTCACCCTCGCAGCCGACACCCAGTAGCTCCCCGGCGGCCCTCCTGTCGCACCACGACAGGAGGGCCGCCCCCCTCTGCTCCCGGAAGGAACCCGATGAACACCACGATCCGCCGCGGCCTCGCCGCAGCATCCATCGCCCTCGTCGCCGCGTTCGGCGTCACCGCCTGCAGCACGTCTGACGCGAAGGGCCCCGCGCCCACCGCCTCGAGCACGACGAAGGCTGCTCAGACCACCTACAACGAGTGCATCGACGGAGCCGTGCAGCTCTGGGACGAGGACGAGGACTCGGACAAGACGATCACGACAGAGGACTGCGCAGCGGCGAACCTCATCAGCTCGAACCGCACCTACGACCTCGGCACGATCGGCACCATCACGGTCGAGGCGAGCAACGCCACGATCTCGGTCTCCTCGACGAAGAAGGTCTTCTTCAGCGGATCCAACAACAGCCTGACCTACGAGGGGGAAGCCCCCAAGGTCGACGACCAGGGCAAGGGGAACACCGTCACGGCGGCCGGCTGAGTCCAGCCCGCGCAGCCACAACGAGGAGGGGACGGAAGCCTCACTTCCGTCCCCTTCTGCGTGCAGTATTGTTCTTTCAGATGTGATGTTTTAGACTGATCACCGAACCCGACCGGAGGCCCCCTTGAACTACCTCGTCGTCATCCGCGCCCTCGTCTCGGGCTGGTGGATCATCGCAGGTGCCACGCTCCTCGGAGCAGGCCTCTCCCTCGTCGTGACGAGCATCACGCCGCCCACCTACCAGGCATCGACCTCCTACTACGTGTCCGTCGCCGGGGACACCTCGGCATCCGCCGGCGAGATCGCGCAGGGGTCGAACGCCGCACAGCAGAAGATCAAGTCGTACATGCAACTCGCGACCTCCCCCCGCGTCCTGCAGGGCGTGGTTGACGAGCTCGAACTCGACACCACTCCGGCGGCCCTGGCATCCAGGATCACCACCTCCGTCGACGCCGGCACCGTGATCATCAAGATCGCCGTCCAGGACGGGTCCCCGAAGGTCGCCGCCACGATCGCCGAGCAGGTCGGCAAGCGGCTCGCCGGCGTGGTGCAGCAGATCGAACCCCGCGGCGCCGACCAGACGCCGTCGGTGCGACTCGAAGAGGTCACGCCTGCGAGCGAGCCCACCACCCCGATCTCCCCTCGGAAAGCAGCAGACCTCACGCTCGGTCTGGCCGCTGGCCTCGCCGCCGGTGCTGCCCTCGCCCTGCTCCGGGCTGCGGTCGACACCCGCATCCGCTCGGGAGAGGACCTCGACGTCGACGTCCCCGTGGTCGGGGACATCGCGTTCGACACCGATGCCGCTCGCCGTCCCTTGATCGTCCGGGACGAGGTGAACACCCCGAGATCGGAGGCCTTCCGCAGCCTCCGCACGAACATCCAGTTCCTCCGCACCAGCGGCGCCCCCACCATTGCCGTGACCAGCGCCAGACCGTCCGAGGGCAAGACCACCACCACCGCCAACCTGGGCATCGCGTTGAGCAAGAGCGGCATGCGCACGGTGATCATCGACGCCGACCTCCGTCGACCGAACGTGGCCTCCGTGATGAGCATCGAGGGGGCCGTGGGGCTCACCGACCTGCTCGTCGGACGCGTCGAGCTGGAAGACGTCCTGCAGGACTGGGGCCTCGATGGTCTCGCCGTACTGCCGGCCGGCACGATCCCGCCGAACCCGAGTGAACTGATCGGGTCGGAGGCGATGACCCGCGTCCTCGCCGAGCTCGCGTCGCGGTTCGACGTCGTGCTGGTCGACACACCGCCGGTCCTGGCCGTCACCGACTCGGCACTCGTCAGCACCCTCGTGTCGACGACCCTGCTGGTCACCGCCGCCAACCAGACGAAGCGCTCCGACGTCCGGCTGGCGATCGAGGCACTGGCACGGGTCGGGCAGCAGGTCGCCGGCATCGTCCTCACCAAGACCAAGCACAAGGCTTCCCGCAGTGCGTACTACCGCTCGGACTACACGAGCCCTCGCACCACCTGACCGACGACAAGGACACGATCGATGCAGTCCCCCCGCCGCACACGCACCCTCCGCACGAAGCGCCTCCTCGACATCGTCGGTGCCGCCGTCGCGCTCGTCGCACTGTCACCGGTCCTCGCCGTCGTGGCGGGGCTCGTGGCGATCCGGCTCGGTCGACCAGTGCTCTTCCGGCAGCTGCGTCCCGGACTCAACGGCGTGACGTTCACCATCCTGAAGTTCCGGACGATGCTCGAACCCGACCCCGCCGCCGGCCTCGTCAGCGACCGTGATCGCCTCACGTCGTTCGGCTCGTTCCTCCGGTCGACGAGCCTCGACGAGCTCCCCAGCCTGTGGAACATCCTGCGGGGTGACATGAGCTTCGTCGGTCCCCGCCCGACCCTCTGCCGGTACCTCGACCTCTACACCGCCGAGGAGTCCCGCCGACACGACGTCCTGCCCGGTCTGACCGGTCTCTCCCAGGTCCGTGGCCGCAACGCGCTCCCGTGGCCCGAGCGCCTCCGGTCGGACGTCGAGTACGTCGACACCGTGTCGCTCGGCCTCGACCTCCGCATCCTGCTCCGCACGGTCGTCGTCGTGCTCCGACGCGAGGGCATCGCCGCGCCGGGCCACGTCAGTTCCGACGACTTCGAGGGGACCGCGGCGATGACGGGTGGATCACGGTGAGGACCGTCTGGATCGTCAACCACTACGCGCACCACCGCGAGCGGGACGGCCGCGCGACCCGCCACCAGCACCTCGCCGCGGGTCTGACCGAGCACGGGTGGCGCACGGTGGTCATCGCCGCCGGCACGGACCACCCCTCCGGCCGCTCCCACCTGCACGGGACGACGCTGCGCGAGCGCTGGACCGGCGACGGGTACGAGTTCTGCTGGCTCCGGGGAGTCGACCACCGTGGTGCCGGCGCTCGCCGGGCGATCCGTCGCATCGCCGACATCGGCCTGTTCACCGCGCTGCTGCTCCGGCCGGGTTCGCTCCGAGGGCTCCCCCGACCGGACGTCGTGATCGGTGGGTCCTTCCATCCCCTGGCGGCGTGGGGCGCCTCGGTGCTCGCACGACGGATGGACGTGCCGTTCGTCTTCGAGCCGCGCGACCTCTGGCCGGAATCAGCCCTCGGGCTGGCGGGCATGACCGAACGGCACCCGCTGGTCCGGCTGCTCCGGCGGCTGGAACGGACCGTCGTCCGCCGGGCAGCGCACATCGTCTCCCCGCTCGAGGGCGTCGGCCGGTACTACGCCGACCGCGGTCAGCCCACGCCCTTCACCTGGGTCCCGAACGGTGTCGCGCTCGACGAGCGAGCCGACGAACCCGGCGAACCCGACACACCCGACGCACCCGAAGAGCCTGCGGACGAGCCCGACACCGCACTCGCGCCCGCTGACGACCGCTTCACGGTCACCTACATCGGCTCGATGGGGCCGGCGAACGCGCTCGAAGCCGTCCTCGACGGCTTCGACCTCGCCGCCCGCCGGGCAGCCGCGAGCGGCGGCCGGCGTCTGGTGCTCCGCATGGTCGGGGACGGATCGGACGTCAGCGCGCTCCGGGAACGCGCGTCGCGCCTCCAGGCCGGCGTGGACGTGATCTGGGACGGACGGGTGCCGCAGGACGACGCCCGCCGCATCGGGCGCCGAGCGGACTGCCTGGTCGTCAACATGCACGACCTGCCGCTGTACCAACACGGCGTCTCGATGAACAAGCAGTACGAGTACATGCTGCTCGGCCGCCCGTTGCTCGTCGGAGCACCCGTCCCCCTCGAACCCGTGGTCGCTTCCGCCAGCGGCCTGCACGTCCGGCCGGACGACCCCGAGGCGATCGCCGAGGGCATCCTCACGCTCGCGGCGATGTCCGCCGCCGAACGCGAGGCCATGGGTGCCCGCGGCCGCGACCATGTCGTGCGCGAGCACGACTACCGAGTCCTGGCCGGCGTCCTGGCCGGCGTCCTCGACGACACCGTCGCCGCCTGACCCCTCCCTGTCCCGTCCCGTCCTGTCCGTCCCGTCCGAGGAAACCCGAGCATGCTCCCCGACATCGTCCACGTCTCCAGCGCCCACCCCTGGGTCGACAACCGCGTCCATCTGCGGGAAGCCGCGGCAGCGGCCGACGCCGGCTACCGCGTCCGCCTCATCGCGGTCGAGTCCGACCTCGGCGCCCCACCCACGGCCGTCGAGGTGGTGCGGATCCCACGGCGAGCGCGTGTCCGGCGCATGGTCGTGTCGACGACGCAGGCACTCGCCCTCGCGCTGCGGTCGCGTGCCCGGGTGGTGCACCTGCACGATCCCGAACTCATCTGGACCATCCCGGTGCTCCGGCTGGCCGGTCGCACCGTCGTCTACGACGCGCACGAGGACCTGCCCGACCAGGTCTGGGGCAAGGACTACCTGACCCACCGGCAGCGTGCCGTGTTCGCGTGGCTCTCGCACGGGCTGCTCCGCGTGGCCGGCACGGCGAACCGGGTGGTCACCGCGACCGAGTGGACCGGACGCCGGTTCCCGGCACCGCGCCGGATCGCGATCCACAACTTCCCCTTCGCGCGTCCGGAAGACGACGCCCAGGTCGGCCTGGAGGCGCGGCCCGCCCTGGTCGCGCACGTCGGCGTCCTGAGTCACGACCGTGGCATCGACGTGCTCGCGTCCGTCGTCGAGGAACCGTCGTTCCCGGCGGGATGGCGGGTCGAGATGGTCGGCTCGATCGACCGGGCGACGTCGACGGAGCGGTTGCGTGCCGCCGAGGCCACCGGCCGGGCTGTGCACGGCGGCGTCGTCGGTCCGATGGAAGCGCGCGACCTGCTCCTCCGCGCCCGGATCGGCGTGGTCCCCTTCCGTCGGACGCCCGTCACCGACCAGATCTTCCCGACGAAGCTGTTCGAGTACCTCGCGGCCGGACTCGCCGTCATCGCCACCGACATCCCCCTGTGGCGGCACCTGTTGCGCGGGGTCGAGTGCGTGACCTTCGTCCCCGCTGACGACCCCACGGCCATCGCCGAGGCGATCCGCCGGTACGCGGACGACCCCGCGCTCCTCGAGCGGCACGGTGCCGAGGCCCGGCGGGCGGCCGCGCGGTTCACCTGGGCCCCGGAGGCCGAGCGGTTGGTCGAGATGTACGACGAACTCCTGCCCGGCGTCCGCGCAGCACGATCGACGCCGACGGCCACCCGGTGACGCGGGCGACGATCGACCGGGCCGAGCTCGCACGTCCGGTCGGACGGGTGACGGGCGTGTTCGTCGCGGTCGGGCTCCTCGGCCTCACGATGAACTGGATCTCGGCGAACCTCGTCGCGCCGATCTTCTCGTACCTGGGGTACGGCTACGTCCCCGCGCCCTGGCAGGCACTGCTCGTCGTCATCGTGCTGACGACCGGGGTGGCGCTGACGCTCCCCCGGGTGCTCGTCCGGCCGTCGCACGTCGTGCTCTGGACGATCTTCGTGGTGTGCGTCAGCCCGACGATGATCATGAGCATCTCGACCGGGTACGTGTCCACCGCCACGGCGATCGCGCTCAGTGCCGCGGTGGGGACGGCGTTCGCACTGGTCAGCCTGGCCACGCCGAGCGGCGCGACTGCTCCGGCAGCCCGGGTCGAGCCGGCGGACGACGTGCTGGTCATCGGCGCGCGGCGGATCGACCGTGGCACGCTCACCTGGCTGGTGTGCGGCCTCTACTCCCTCGTCACCTACGGCCTGATGGCGGCCACGGTCGGCATCCACATCCGGTTCCTGGCGCTCGACGACATCTACGAGGTGCGTGCCGACTACTCGGCCGACGTCGGGACCGGTGGTGCCCTCGGGTACCTGCTGACCGGTCAGGCGTACGTGATCAACCCGCTGGTCCTCGCGCGCGGCATCTTCCGTCGCCGCCCGTCCCTGGTGGTCCTCGCCCTGGCCGGGCAGTTCCTGCTGTACTCGAGCACCGGGTTCAAGGCAGTCCTGTTCTCGTTCATCGCCGTCCTCGGGATGGCGGTGCTGTTCCGGGGCGCGAAGCCGGCGCGGTCGCTCGCCTTCCTCGGCGCGCCCCTCGCGATCATGATCGTCTCCGCGGTCGCCGACGAGGTGCAGGGCGGCATCACCTGGACGTCGGTGTTCACCCGTCGCTTCATGCTGACGCCGGGGCTGCTGTCATCGGTCTACGTCGACTACTTCTCCGACAACCCCGTCGCACGCTACGGGTACTCGTTCCTCAGCCCCTGGATCGAGTACCCGTACGATCTGCCGCCGCCGAAACGGATCTCCGACTACCTGGTGCCCGGGTCGGTGGGCTACGCGAACGCCAACCTGTTCGCCGACGGGTTCGCGAACCTGGGGTGGATCGGGATCTTCGTCGCGGCGGCTGCGCTGTTCGTCTGGCTGCGGTTCCTCGACGGCGCGAGCCGGGGGCTCCCGATGCGGGTCGCGGCGATGGCAGTGGTGATGCCGAGCATCATGCTGTCCAACACGTCCATCTTCACGGCGATGCTCTCGCACGGGCTGCTGATGGGGACGCTGATCCTGCTGATCGCCCCGCGCAGCGGCTGGGAGCGGGCCTCGCCCAGACGGCGGCCCACCGCTCCGGGCGACGATCGGCTGCGAGCACGGTCCCGGAGCGGCCGCCGTTCGGCGATCGTGGGCGGAGCACCCGCGCCCGCGCTGACACAGGTGTCGGCACCGGCCCCGATGCTGCTCCGCGCGGTGCCGGTGCAGGGTGCTGGGCGCCGCGATGCTGCAGCACGTGCGCGGATCGCTGGCCGGACCGACCGGCGGAAGGTGCCGGGGCGTCGGGCAGCTCAGCCCTCGCGGACCCGGAGCACCGCGCCGGCACCGGCCACGACCGCTGTCGTCGTCGCAGCCCAGTCGTTGTCCACGAGCACCAGGTCGTTGGCCGTCTGGCGGCACAGCACCCCGTAGACGGCACCGCTCTCGACGCTGCCCTCGTACCGGTTGCCCACCAGGTGCCCGCGGTTCTCGGTGGCGCGGACGTCGATCGCGACGGACGTCGCCGTGCCCTGTCGCCGCAGCCCCGCGATCCGGTTGCCGACGAGCGTGATGCCGTCGTTCGAGTGGTACAGGGAGAGCCCGCGACGGACTCCGCCCGGGCAGTGGTTGTGCGCGACGATCAGGTGCCGCGTCAGGTAGACGAGCACGGCCCCGTCGCGGTCACCGTCCCCGTACCCCGTCACCGTGTTGCGGAGGACGATGCCGTTCGCCCGTTCGGCGGGGTCCCCGACGGTCTCGCCCGCGCCGCGGATGACGATGCCGGACCCGGGGCCGGACGTCGTGCGGCGGACGACGTTGTCGATGACCGAGCAGTCGAGGGGCGCGTACTTCGTGGCGCCGGCGTTCGCCTCGTCCTTCGAGGGGACGACGGCGATCCCCACCCGGCAGTTCTCGACGAGGTTGCGGAGGATCGCGATGGACTGCCCGCCGTGGGTGTCGATGCCTTCCCACGCAGGGACGTCGGAGACGTGGTTGTCCGCGATGACGATCCGGGCCGAACGTGGTGCGCCGAGGAGTCCGGTGGTGGTCGCGCGGACGGCCTCGATGCCGTAGGAGTTCAGGTACGGCGCGGGCTGGGTCACCCGCGCGATGCGGTTGCCGCGCACCGTGCCGTCGATGCACGAGAACATGAGCACCCCGGCGTAGCCGACGTCGGCGATGACGCAGTCCGCGACGGTGAACGCCATGCAGTGGTCGAGCAGGACACCGTCGTGGGAGAAGTCGCGGATGTCGGCGCCGTGGATCCGGACGTCGCGGAACGGCCGGGTGACGGTGCCGACGACGTGGACACCCCGACCGAGTCCGGAGTGGTCCGACCCGGAGCCACGGAGGACCGCGTCGATGATGGTGACGTCCGACGCGGCGACGACGACCAGGTCGATGTCGCGCGTGGTGGAGAGCGATCCGCCGACGAACCGGATCGTCATCGCGCGGTCGATCCGCAGCGGCTCGGACAGCGCCCAGTGCCGGGTCACGACGAGCACGGCACCCGCGTCGGTGGCCGCGACGGCGTCCTGCAACCGGGCGACCCCGGCGTCGGTCACCGTCCGGGCCGTGTCTGCTGGAGCGGGATTCGAGCGCCCGGACGCGGCAGCCGGGCGGGTCCCGGTGGCGAGCAGCGCGGCGGGGATCGCTCCGGCCGCGCCGAACAGCGCACCCCGTCGGCTGACGACCGACCGGGGTGTCCGGAGCGGCGTCACCGCCCGACTGCTTCCGGCATCGGCGAGACGCCGGACAGCGAGCGGTACAGGTCGAGCAGGACGTGCTCTTCGTGGTCCCACCGGAAGCGTTCGAGCACCAGGGCGCGGCCGGCTTCGGCGTGCTGTCGCAGCAGCTCAGGATCGCCGTCGTACCGGCGGAGTGCGGCCACGACGGCCTCCGGGTCACCCGGTGGCACCCACGTCGCGCAGTCGGCGCCGTCGAGCAGCTCGCGCCAGAGCGGGACGTCGGTCGCGACGACCGCCAGTCCGGCCGCCAGGTACTCGAACAGCTTGGTGGGGATCGACGCCGCGTAGGCCGGCGTCGGCAGGAGTGGGAGGAGCCCGACGCGGGCCGTCACCAACAGGTCGCGGGCTGCGTGGGGTGCCAGGACGCCGCGGTGGTCGATGCGCCCGGTGTCGACCAGCGCATCGAACGCACCGCGGTCGACCGCGGAGTCGATCGGACCGGCGGTGACCACGCGCCAGCCGTCCGGGAGCTCGGGCGACGCCGCGACCCCGGTCAGGACGTCGATCCCCCGGTCGCGGCTCATCGACCCGAGGTAGACGGCCACCCGACCACGAGCAGCGGCCGGCGGGGCGTCGGTCTCCTCGGCTCGGAGCCGTGGGACGTTCCGGACCAGGACGGTCCGGTCGGCGCGGAAGCGGCGCGCGATGGTCGGCGTCGCGGCCACCACGGTGCGTGACCGGCGTGCGAGGGCCACTGCCGCGTGCGCCGCCACCGTGCTGCCGCGGCGGGCCACGGGGCCGAGGTACTCCTTGCCCCGCACCTGCTCCGGCAGGTCTTCGTGGGCGTCGTACACCACCGTCCGGTGCAGCACACGCAGGAGCGGGAGCGCCCACAACAGTTCGGGGTCGTGCAGGTGCACGATCGGCGCCCGTGACGAGAGTGCCGCCCCGACGACCTGGACCGAGGACACCAGGACCCGTCGCCCGCGACGCCGAGCCGGGATGCGTCGGACGTACACCCCCGTCTCGGGATCGGGCAGGTGCCAGTCCGGATCAGCGCCGACGCCTGCGGCAGCGACGGCGACCAACGCCGTGCGGTACCCGGCACGCGCCGCGCTCGCCGCAGCACGGAGGTGCACTCGGTTGTCGGTCCACGGGTGGGCGCTCGAGACGTGGACGATGTCGAACGGGCGGGGTCGAGGGGCCATGCAGCGAAACTATGGGGCGGCGCGGCCCCCGAGCGAGTTATCTACATGTTGCATTCCAGCAGGCGGGCCGCTCACGGCATCGCGCCGAGCAGATCGTCGTCGTGGTGGCGGGTCGCCCGCACCACGAGCAGCAGGACCGCCGCGTAGGAGACCGTCATCGCCGAGGCGAGCGCGACGAGCACGACCGGCATCGGGGCCCCGAGCACGGACGGCACGAGCACCGCGGCGGCGCACACCACGAGACGCGATGCGTCCCACGTCAGCTGTGCCCCCTGCCGCTGCAGCATCGACAGCACCTGCGTGACCGGCGATGCGGCGACCTGGACTGCGAACGCCGGGACGAGGACCTGGGAGTAGGTGCCGGAGACCGCCCACTCCACACCGAACACGGTCGAGAACACCGCGGGTCCGAGCAGCACGACGACGAGCACCGCGACCGCACCCGCGGTGGCGAGACGCACGACGAGCCGCAGGACGAGCCGGCGCACGGGATCGCCGGATCGGATGCGGAGTCCGAACGCCCCGGCGGCGTACTGCGCGGTCGCGTCGGCGACCATGCCGACGGGCGCACCGAGCACCCGCATCGTGAGGGCGACGAAGCCCGCGGCGACGCTGCCGTGCAGCGCCGCGATGAGCAGACCGGGAGCCTGCTGCCCGACGACGTTCAGCATCGAGGACCACGGCGTGACGACGAGGAACCGCCGGTGGTGACGGGCGGCGGCCGAGAGCGACCGAGGGGTGATCCGCTCGCCGTCACCCCGCCGGAACCGGACCATCCCGAGCACGGCTGCGATCCGGCCGACCGCCAAGCCGCCCACCAGCCCGACCGGACCGACCGCGGCCATCGCCAGGTTCCAGACGGACTGGCCGATGCCCTGGCAGGCGTTGCGCACGGCGATGGACCGGTGCTGCTGCCGCCGCGCGAGCACGGCGGAGGCGATCCGTTGCACCCCCACCGCGACGACCGTCACGGGGACGGCCCACCACAGGTCTTCGAGGGCCGGTGCGGTGAACCACCGTGCCGCGTGGCCGCGGAGGACCCAGGCGACCCCGGTGGTGCCGACGCCGACGACCAGCGTCGAGAGCAGACCGAGTGCGACCAGCGCGCTGGTCGTCGCCCGGTCGTGTGCGACGACCAGCGCACGGTCGGTGCCGAGCGTCGCACCGGCTCCGAGGATGCTCGCGACCGCCGTGACGACCGCGAGCGTGCCGAAGTCCGCCGGGGTGTAGAGCCGGGTCAGCAGCGGTGAGATCGCCACGACCAGGCCCTGTCCGAGGACCGTGCCGACGAGGATCGTCGCGATCGCCGGGAGGCGCCGTCGGGGCGAGGACCGCACGGTGTCAGGCCACGGGGACCACGGGCGGAGCACCGATCGCGGTCACCGTGGTGGACGCCCACCGTTCGACGTCGAGGACCCGTCGGCCGTCGACGACCGTGCGGACGCCGGGGAGCCGGGACTCGTCCCACGTCGCGTACTCGGCGTGGTCGGCCTGCACGACCGCCGCGTCCACCGGTTCGCCGTCGACGTGGGGCTCGAAGCCGAGACTGCGGAGTTCGACGTCCGAGTACAGGGGGTCGGACACGGTCACCACTGCGCCGTGGACCCGGAGCGCGTCGACGGTGCCGAAGACCCCGGAGAACGCGGTCTCCTTCACGCCGCCACGGTAGGCGGCACCGAGGACCACGACCCGCTGGCCCCGCAGGTCCCCGTGCAGGCGCTCGAGGAGGTCGACCGCGTGGGCCGGCATCGCGGCGTTCCTGGCACGTGCGGCACGGACGACCGTGGCCTCCGGGTCGTTCCAGAGGTACAGCCGCGGGTACACCGGGATGCAGTGACCGCCGACCGCGATCCCGGGCCGGTGGATGTGGCTGTACGGCTGGGAGTTGCAGGCGTCGATGACCGCGGCGATGTCGATGGACTGCCGTTCGGCGAACCGGGCGAACTCGTTCGCCAGCGCGATGTTGACGTCGCGGTAGGTGGTCTCGGCGAGCTTCGCGAGCTCGGCGGCCTCGGCGGTGCGGAGGTCCCAGACGCCGTTCGGCCGACCGAGGTCGTCGCGCTCGTCGAACTGCAGCACCGCTTCGTAGAAGGCCCGGCCGCGCGCCGAGCCCTGGTCGGAGAGACCACCGACGAGCTTCGGGTAGCGCCGGAGGTCGGCGAACACCCGGCCGGTCAGGACCCGCTCCGGCGAGAAGACGACGTGGAAGTCCTGCCCCTCGACGAGTCCGGAGCGGGCCTCGAGCCGGGGCGCCCAGCGGCCACGGGTCGTCCCGACCGGCAGCGTCGTCTCGTACGCGACCAGGGTGCCGGGTCGCAGGTGGTCGCCGATCGTGTCGGTGGCGGCGTCCATCCAGCCGAAGTCGGGGATGCCGTCGGCATCGACGAAGAGCGGCACGACGACCACGACGACGTCGGCGTCGGGGATCGCTGCCGCGGCGTCCGTGGTCGCGCGGAGCAGCCCCGCGGGGACGACCTCACGCAGGCCGTCGGCGAGCCCGTGCTCGCCGGGGAACGGCTCGGTCGCAGCGTTCACGGCGTCGACCACCCCGCTCGCGACGTCGAGGCCGGTGACGTGTGCACCGGATCGTGCGTACTGGACGGCGAGCGGGAGCCCGATCTTGCCGAGACCGACGACGACGACGTTCATGCTGCTGCTCCTTCGGCGTCCGTGCCGAGCTGCACGGTCTGCTGGATCCGCGAGGACTCGAGGACGGCCTCGGCGACGAGCACCGTCCGGAGGCCGTCGCGGAGGGTGACGATGTCCGACGGCCGCCCGAGCACGGCGTCGCGGAACGCCTCGTGCTCGACCAGGAGCGGCTCGCGCTTGGTGATGGCGAACCGGGTGCTGGCCCCCTCGGACACACCCCGGAACGCGGCGACCTGGTCCCACTCGGTCTGGACGGTGCCGTTCTCGTGGAAGGTCAGGTCGGCGGTGAGGGTGTCGGCGACGAACGTGCCGCGGTCACCGGTGACGATCAACAGACGTTCCTTGTACGGGGTGAGCCAGTTCACGAGGTGCGAGGTCAGGGTGCCGTCGGCCAGGCGTCCGGTGACGGTGACGAGGTCCTCATGGGGACGCCCGCTCTTGGTGCCCGCGAGCGCTCCGACGTGGACGAACGGTGACCGGGCGATCCACGACGTCGAGTCGATGTCGTGCGTGGCGAGGTCCTTCACGACGCCGACGTCCGCGATCCGTGCGGGGAAGGGCCCCTGGCGACGCGTGACGATCTGGTAGACGTCGCCCAGCTCACCGGCGTCGAGCCGCTGTCGCAGCGCCTGCAACGCCGGGTTGTAGCGCTCGATGTGGCCTACCGCGCCGACGAGTCCGGCGCGGTCGAAGGCGGCCACGAGGCGCGCGGCAGCCGGACCGTCGACCGCGACGGGCTTCTCGATCAGGGCGTGCACCCCCGCCGCGGCGAGTTCCAGACCGACGGCTTCGTGGTGCGCCGTGGGGACCGCGACGACCGCAGTGTCGAGCCCGAGTGCGACGAGCTCACCGACGGACCGGACGACCGGCACGCCCTGGGCGACGTCGTGCGGGTCACCGAGGGCATCGGCGACGCCGACGAGCTCGACCCCCTCGAGCGACCGGAGGACCCGGGCGTGGTGCCGCCCCATCATCCCGAGGCCGATGACCCCGGCCCGCAGCACGCCGCTCATCGTCCGGCCCCGGCGAGGGTGTTGACGGCCTCGACGACGCGGTCGAGCTGGGAGAGCGTCAGGGTCGGGTAGACGGGGAGCGCGAGGACCTCGGACGCGGCACGCTCGGTCTCGGGCAGGTCGAGGTCGTGTGCGAACGACGGGAGGCGGTGGACGGGCGTCGGGTAGTAGACCCCGGTCCCGATGCCGAACTCGGAGCGCAGTGCGGCCGCGAAGCCGTCGCGGTCGGACGGCACCCGCACGACGTACTGGTGGAAGACGTGCTCGGCTCGGGGGTCGGTCGTCGGTGTCACCACCCCGTCGAGTTCACGGCTGAAGTAGGCCGCGTTCGCCTGCCGCTGTGCGGTCCACCCGAGCACCTTGCGGAGCTGCACACGCCCGATCGCAGCGTGGATGTCGGTCATCCGCGCGTTGAAGCCGATGACCTCGTTCGCGTAGCGCTGCTCCATGCCCTGGTTCCGCAGCAGCCGGAGCATCCGGTCCACCGCGGCGTCGCGGGTCGAGACCATGCCCCCTTCGCCCGCGGTCATGTTCTTGGTGGGGTAGAGGCTGAACGCCGCGGCGTCGGACGAACTGCCGACGCGCGTGCCGGCCCACCGGGCTCCGTGCGCCTGCGCAGCGTCCTCGACCACGAGCAGGTCGTGCTCCTCGGCGATCCGGGTGATCGCGGTCATGTCGGCCGGGTGCCCGTAGAGGTGCACCGGCATGACCGCACGGGTCGCCGGGGTGACGGCGGCCCGGACAGCCGCCGGGTCCACGCAGTAGGTCAGGGGATCGATGTCGACGAACACCGGCTCGGCGCCGACGAGTCGGACCGCGTTCGCCGTGGCCGCGAAGGTGAACGAGGGGACGATGACCTCGTCACCCGGACCGATGCCGAGCGCGACGAGCGCCAGGTGCAGGGCAGCGGTGCCGCTGTTGACCGCGGTGACCGAGGCTCCGGCGACGAGGACGTCGCCGAACTCGCGCTCGAAGGCGGCGACCTCGGGGCCCTGCGCGAGACCACCCCCCTCGAGGACGGCATCGACGGCGCGGCGTTCTTCGAGGCCGATGAGGGGCTTCGCCGCGGGGATGAGTTCGAGTGTGGTGGTCAACGGATCGCCTCGATCGTGTCGGTGGTCTCGGAGTGGAGGAAGCGGTCGCCGGTCTCGGTGCAGACCAGCGTTCGGTCGTCGACCTGCGCCAGCCGTCGGCCGGTCCGGCTCACCCAGCCGATGCGGCGGGCGGGGACCCCGGCGACGAGCGCGTGGTCCGGGACGTCGTGGACGACGACGGCGCCGGCCGCGACCATCGCCCACCGGCCGATGCGGATGGGGGCGACGCAGAGCGCCCCGGCGCCGATCGACGCGCCGTGCTCGACGACGACGGCCGTGGGCCGCCAGTCGTCGGCGTCCTGCACGGAACCGTCCGGGTTGATCGCCCGCGGCGTGTTGTCGTTGGTGAGGACGGCACCGGGGCCGATGAAGACACCGTCGCCGACGACCGCCGGTCCGTAGACGAGGGCACCGTTCTGGACCTTGCAGCGCGCTCCGATGCCAACGCCGGCGCCGATCGTGACGCCACGACCGACGAGGGTCTCGCTGCCGACGGACGCGTGCGCCTCGACGTGGGAGTCGTCCCAGATGCGGACCCCGGGAGCGATGGCCGCCGAGGGCGACACGACGGCTGCCGGGGCGATGAACGCGGTCGGGAGGGTGGGACTGGGGGTCATGGGTGCGCTTCCGGATCAGGCGCGGCGGGACCTCCGCTGCCGAACCACCATACGATATACCGGTACGACATATCAAGTGTGATAATTGCAAGTGCGATGAGTTCGCACCGCAGCCCCGCCGCCGGACGCCGGTAGTGTCGTCCCGTGCGATGGAGTCGAGTGAACTGGCCCTCCGTTGGCTACGTCTCCCTCGAGGACTTCGACGGCCAGCGCGAACACGTGACCCGGTTGCTCGAGGACGCCCCGCCCACGGTCGCCGCGCTCCTGACCGTCAAGTGGACCGACTCACGGATCGAACGCTGGGTCGTGGAGTCCGCCGACGCCGTCGTCGACCCGGACGCCGACGAGGACGACGTGACGACCCCCGTCGACCTGCCGGGACACGGTGTGCCCGACCCGGTCGTCGTGCGCGCCGACATCGTGGTCCGCAACGACGAGGTCCTCGACACCCCGAGCGGCCTGTGGCGCCGCTGGAACCACGCCAGGGTGTCGCTCCGGCTCCGGGACGCCGTCATCGACCCGCCGGGTGTCGACGCCGCAGCACTGCTCGCCGGTGACGCCCACGTCGCCCGGGGCGAGCTCGAGTACCTGAACGAGCACGACGCCTGGGAACTCCGCCTACTGGTCTCCCCCGTCGGCGAGGTCGCGATCCGGTTCCGGGGCGTCCGGGTGGCGATCCGGAGCGTCGCCGAGAGCGTGTACGCCGACCTCGAGGCACGCCCGGCACGCGGCTGGCACGGCCCGGTGCCGGACGGCTGGGTCGAGTGGACGACCGAGGTGGTGCGGGCAGCGGCCTACGGTGACCTCGGCGGACTGCACCTGGCCGACGACGCGAGCGACGTCGACGACGTCGATCCCCGCTGGGGCTTCGCCCCACTGCACGCCGCCGCGTGGTTCGACCACCCCGAGATGCTCGAGGAACTCCTGCGCCGCGGCGCGACCCTGCAGCTGGAGGACACCGAGGGGCGGACACCGCTGACGCTGGCGATCGACCGCGACGCGCGACGGGCGGTCGACGTGCTGGTCGGAGCGGGTGCCGACCTGGAGGCTCGTGACGGCGACGGCAACACACCGATCGTCCGCGCTGCGTGGGGTGGGCACGCCGCGATCGTGCGTGCGCTCGCCACCGCGGGTGCGGACACCAGGGCGCGCGGGTCACGGGGGGCGACGCTGCTGATCGCGGCCGTCGACTCCGGCGACCTCGACACGGTCCGGGTCGTGCTGTCGCTCGACGTCGACCGGGACGCCGTCGACGACGAGGGCTCGAGCGCCGTGGACCGCGCGGAGCTGCTCCGCGAGACGGCCGTCGCCGACCTGCTCGCCGCGGCCTGATCGCGGCCCGCACCACGGCCCGTGCCCCGGTCAGGTGCGGGGCGCACGGAAGCGCGGCGGACGGGAGCAGGGCCTCCCGTCCGCCGCGCGCCTGCGGGGTCGACCGTCCTAGACGGTGACCTGCTCGATGGCGTTCGCCTGCGCGACCCGCCCGTACCAGCGCGCGGAGTCCTTCGGCGTGCGCTCGAAGGTCTCGCGGTCCCACGCGACCAACCCGAACGTCGGGCGGAAGCCGGAGGCCCACTCGTAGTTGTCCAGGAGCGACCAGTGCTGGTAGCCCAGGACCTCGATACCGTCCTCGATGCAGCGGTGGATGCCCTCGAGGGCGCCCTGGGTGTACGCCTGCCGGCGGGAGTCGTCAGCGGTGGCGATGCCGTTCTCGGTGATCATCAGCGGGACGCCACCGGAGAGCTCCCACGCGCTGCGGAGCCCGTCGGCCGAGGCCTCGGGGTAGAACTCCCAGCCGGTCAGGGTCGTCTCGACGTCGTCGGCGACGGGCAGGGGCCCGTCCGGACCGATGAACGTGCGGGTGTAGGCCTGCACCCCCAGGAAGTCGTCGCCGGCGGCCTGCTCGAGGTACCAGTCGTCGCGCGGGTACCCGTACTCGCGGAGCATGGCGTCCGCCCCGGGCTCGCCGGACGACTTGAAGGCCTGCGTCGCGATGGTCCACCCCGACTGGAGGCCCGACACCTGTGACAGGACCTCGCGCGACCGCTTGTGGCTGGCCAGCAGGGCGTCGGCGACCCCCAGGTCCGGGTTCGGCAGGCCGAACGCCACCAGGTTGGCCGCGTCCTCGCCGCCGGCGAGCATCGCCGCGATGTTCGGCTCGTTGATCGTGCAGACGTAGCGGACGCCGTCCTGCACCACGGGGAGCGCGGCCTCGGTGTAGCGGGCGAAGAGGTCGGCGGCGTCGGGTGCCCGCCAGAAGCCGTCGCGTTCGAACCAGCGCGGCACGGTGAAGTGCATGAGGGTGACGATCGGCTCGATGCCGAACTCGTGGCAGGCATCGACCATGCGGCGGTAGTGGTCGACCTCGGCACGGCTGACGAACCCGCGCTCGGGCTCGATGCGGGCCCACTCGATGCTGAACCGGTAGGAGTTCAGCCCGAGCTCGGCCGCGATGCGGATGTCCTCGCGGTACCGGTGGTAGCTGTCCGCCGCGTCACCCGAGGGCTCGACGATGGTGGTGTCCGGCTCGTGCTCGTGCACCCACCAGTTGCTGTTGACGTTGTTGCCCTCGATCTGGTGGGCGGCGGTGGCGGCACCCCAGAGGAAGCCGTCGGGGAACTGCAGCGTGGAGATGATGGTGCCTTTCAGTGCTGTGACAAGAATGCGTCGAAGACGGCGACCGTCCCGAGCGGGTTCTCGACCTGGGGGCCGTGGTAGCTCGCGGGGATGACGACGTACTCGGCGCCGGTCTGCTCGGCCATCGCCCGCTGCCACGGGATCGGCCAGGCGTTGTCCCACTCGCCGTGGGCGACGAGGACCGGCAGGCCGGTGGCGCGCAGGGCGTCGGAGGCGTCGGTGTGGTCCTCGAGGATGTGACCTCCGGCGACGACGCTGAGCGGGCTCGTCGCGTCGAAGCGGTCGCGCACCATCCGGACGTCGTCGGGCAGCTCGTCGTCGGGCCGGTACGCCCAGAGCGGGTTCGTCGAGTCGAACAGCTGCCGGAGGTTCCCGCCGGTGTCGTGCAGGATCGTCAGCTCGGCGACCTTGCGGTACGGCCACCCGTGCGGACCGGAGCAGAACTGCACGACGTCGCGGAAGGCCGTCGGGTCCTGGAGCGCGGCGGCCCGGACGATCACACCGCCGAGCGAGTGCCCGACCAGGTGCACGGGGGCACCGTCGTCGAGCAGGCGCGCGACCCGGACGACGTCGGCGGCTTCTTCGTCGAGGGAGTAGTCACGGGGTTCGGTCGGCGCGGCCGAGTCGGCCTGACCGCGCCGGCTGATCGCGACCGCGGTCCACCCGGCGTCGCGGAGGACGGGCAGGAAGGTCCGCCAGTCCTCCTTCGAGCCGGTGTACCCGGGGACGATGAGCACGGTGCCCTTCGACACCCCCTCGGGCACGATCCGGTAGGCCGTGAGCCGCCCGACCGGGACGTCGATCCCGACGACGTCGACGCCGTCCGGGGTGGGCAGGTGTCCGAACGGCGGGACCGTCGGGAAGTCGTGCAGGTTCGTCATGCGCGCAGGGTCCTCCGCGGGTTGGGAACGGCGTCGAGGAGGGCGATCGTGTACGGGTCCTGCGGGTCCTGCAGCACCTGGGCCGTGTGACCCCGCTCGACCACGGCGCCCTCGTGGAGCACCATGATGTCGTCCGTGATGAGCCGCGCACTCAGCAGGTCGTGCGTGATGTAGAGGAGCGAGACGCCCCACTGCTCGCGGAGGTCCTCGAGCAGCGCGAGCACACCGGCACGCAGCGTCACGTCGAGCATGGACACCGGCTCGTCGGCGATGATCACCTGCGGGTCGCTCGCGAGCGCCCGGGCGATCACCACGCGCTGCCGCTGCCCGCCGGAGAGCTGGTGCGGGAGCTTCTGCGCGAACTGCTCGACGGGGGTGAGCCCCACCGTCTCGAGCAGCTCGAGCACCCGGCGCCGGGCATCGCGGCCGGTGAGCCCGGTGTAGTTCGCGATCGGCCGGGACAGCGTGTACTCGACCGTGTGCAGCGGGTTGAGCGCCGAGTACGGGTCCTGGAACACCATCTGCACCTCCGAGCGGAGGTCGCGCAGACCGCGCTTGCCGAGGCGGGCGACGTCGAGGTCCCCGAACCGGACGTTGCCGGTGGTCGGCTTCTCGACGCCGGTGAGCAGCTTCGCGATGGTCGACTTGCCCGAACCGGACTGGCCGACCAGGGCGAGCGACTGTCCGGGCTCGAGGGTGAACGACACGTCGCGCACGGCCTGCACCGGCTGCTCACCGCGGCGGGGTGCCGGGTAGGTCTTCACGATGTGGTCGACGACGATCGGGTTGCGGGCGGCACTGCGCTCGCGGGACCCGACGGTGCTGAACGACGAGGTCGTCTCCTGCCGCTTCTCGCCGGCCTCGGCGCGGAGCGAGCGGTCCGGGAAGCCCGGCAGCGACACCACCTCGGCGCGGGGGTCGGCGTAGTGCGACAGGAGCATCTGCGTGTACTCGTCCTGCGGGTCGCGGAGGATCTCGCGGGAGCCGCCGTCCTCGACGATCCGGCCCTCGTGCATCACGAGGACGCGCTCGGTGGCCTCGAGGACGATGCCGAGGTCGTGGCTGATCAGGATCGCCGTGAAGCCCTCGGTGCGCTGGAGCTCGATGATCGTGTCCATCACGGCGTGCTGCACGAGGACGTCGAGCGCCGTCGTCGGCTCGTCGAACACCATGAGCTGCGGCTCGAGCGAGAGTGCCAGGGCGATGGAGACGCGCTGCCGCATGCCGCCGGAGAGCTCCCCGGGGAACCGGGCGAGCATCGACGTCGGCAGCTTCACCTTCTCGATGAGCTCCTTCATCCGGGCGTCCCAGCGGTCGCGCGACACGTGGCCGTGCGCCTTGAAGACGTCGATGAAGTGGTTCCGGATGGTGCGCACCGGGTTGAGCGCGTTCATGCCGGACTGCAGCACCATCGCGAAGCCGCCCTGCCGCTGCTGGCGCAGGGCTTCGTCGTCGAGGTCGCGGATGTCCTTGCCCGCGAAGACGATGCTGCCGCCGTTCGTGCGCGCCGGCGGCTTCTGCAGCCGGGTCAGCGCGTAACCGAGCGTCGACTTGCCGGAACCGGACTCGCCGACCAGGCCGACGAACTCGCCCTTCTTCAGTTGGAACGACACGTGGTCGACGGCCTGGACGGCGCTCTGGCCGGCCGATTCGTAGACGACCGACAGGTCCCGGACGTCGAGCAGGACGTCCTGGACGTCACCGCTGTCGGACTGGAGGCCCGTGGCGGCGCCGGTGGGCGCCTCCAGGCCGTCTGCCGGGTGCGTTTCTGGCAAGCCGCTCATGCGCGCTTCTCCTTACGGGGCCGTGCGCCGTCGCGCAGCCGCGGGTTGGACACGGCGTCGACGCCGAAGTTGATCAGGGTGAGACTCATCGCGAGCAGCGCGATGCAGAGACCCGGCGCGAAGAGCAGGATCCACTGCCCGGTGAGGAGCGCGTTCGAGTTCTGCGCCCAGTACAGGATCGTGCCCCAGCTGACGATCGACGAGTCGCCGAGTCCGAGGAACTCGAGGCCCGCCTCGGCGAGGATGGCGCTGGTGGCGGCCCCGAAGAAACTGCCGACGATCAGGGACGTCATGTTCGGCAGGATCTCGCGGAACACGATGCGGGTCGCGCCCTCACCCGAGAACTGGGCGGCGGTGACGAAGTCCCGGCCGCGCAGCGACTGCGTCTGCGAACGGAGCACGCGAGCGCCCCATGCCCAACCGGTCACGACGATGACCGCGATGATCACCGCGATGCCGCCGTTCTGCAGGTAGGCGGCGATGACGATCATCAGGGGCAGACCCGGGATGACGAGGAACAGGTTCACGATGAACCCGATGACCTCGGCGATCCAGCCGCGGACGTAGCCCCAGCTGAGGCCGATCGCGACGGCGACGAGCGTGGACAGGATGCCCGCGACCGCGCCGACCATGACCGAGATGCGGGCGCCGTAGATGATCTGGGACAGGACGTCCTCGCCGGCGGCGGTGGTGCCCATCCAGTGGTCGGGCGTCGCGTCGGCGGACCGGGCGAAGCCGTTCTGGCTGGCGCCGTACGGGGCCAGGAGCGGGGCGAAGACCGCGACGAACACGAAGACACCGAGGATGATGATGCCGATCCGGGCCTTCTTGTTCGACCAGACGACGCCGAACTGGCGGGCGGCGGCGCGGAGCTTGCTCGGCGCCTGGGCTGCTTCTTCTTGCGTGCGGACTGCGACTGTGGCGTCCGGGGTGGTGGTGTTGGTCATCGACGCGTCCTCGGGTCCAGAACGCCGTACATGACGTCCACGATGAAGTTGGCGATGAGCACCGACACGGTGATCATCAGGAAGAGGGCCTGCATGAGCGGGTAGTCCTGCCCGATGACGGCGTTGAACAGCAGGTAGCCGATGCCCGGGTAGCCGAAGACCTGCTCGACCAGGACGGAACCGCCGACCACGCCACCGAGCGCCAGACCGAAGCCGGTCAGGTTCGGCAGGATCGCGTTGCGGGCCGCGTAGCGGATGGCGACGGTGCGTCCGCGGAGGCCGTTGGCCTCGGCGAAGGTCACGTAGTCGTCACCGAGGGTGTTGATCATCGCGTTGCGCATGCCGATGATCCAGCCGCCGAGGCTCGTCACCAGGATCGTGACCGCCGGCAGCACCGCGTGCTGCAGGGCGTCGCCGAAGAAGGCTCCGTTGAGCCCGGGCGTCGTCGTCGCCGAGTAGGCGCCCGTGGTCGGGAACCAGTGCAGCACGTAGCCGAGGAAGAACAGCAGCAGCAGGGCGGTCCAGAAGTACGGGAACGTCGACATGAAGCTGCCCGACAGGGTGGGCAGCGAGTCGAGCCAGGTGCCGCGCTTCCATGCCGCCGCGACACCGATCAGGGTGCCGAAGACGAACGCCAGGATCGTGACGACCCCGACGAGGATCAGCGTGTAGGGCAGGGCCTTCGACACGAGGTCGCCGACGGGCTGCGGGTAGAACGTGTAGCTCGTGCCGAAGTCGAGGGTGATGACCTGGTGCAGGTAGCTGACGTACTGGTCCCAGAGGTTGCCGGTCGGCACCCCGAGCTGGGCCTCGATGGCCTTCTTGGTGGCGTCGGTGACCGGACCGTTCTGGCTGAGCTTCGCGAGTGCGGCGTCGGCCGGGCTGCCGGGCATCAGGCGCGGGAGCACGAAGTTCAGCGTGACCGCGGCCCAGAGGGTCAGGACGAAGAGGACGAGTTTCTGGAGGATGTACTTCACTTCTGGTCCTCCTGCTGCGCGGCGTTCTGCTCCTGCAGGATCTGCTTGCCGGCGGCGCTGTCGCGGAGCCGGAGCTTGGTGAAGATGAGCAGCGGTGCCGAGTCGTAGTTCTGCGGTGCCATGTAGGGGTCCTTCGCGCTCGGCCAGCCGACGAACTTGCCGGTGTTGAACAGGCCCCAGAGCCCGCCGTAGTACATGCCGATGACGGGGAGCTCGTCGTAGACGGTCTGCTGCAGCTGGTCGAGGATCTCCTGCTGCTTCGCGGTGTCCGTCGTCGCCTTGTACTCGTCGAGGAGCTTCTGGGTGTCGGCGTCCTTGTACCGCTCGTAGTTGTTGACCGTCGACTTGCCGACGGGCTGGTAGAACTCGCTGCTGAGCAGGGAGTTGAACGCCTGGTAGACGTCACCGTTGCCCATGCCGCCCATCGCCATGTCGAACGTGCCGTTGTTGATGTTCTGCTGGTACCCGGCGGGCTGCGGCGCCTGGATCGTCACCTTGATGCCGATGGCCGTCAGCTCGCGGCGGACCTCCTGCGCGGCGCGGAGCCAGTCGGAGTAGCCGTTCGCGGTCATGATCGTGATGGCGAGCTGCTTGCCGTCCTTGACGACCTTGCCGCCCTGCACGGTGTAGCCGGACTTCTCGAGGCTGGCGAGCGCCGCCTTCGTGTCCTGCGTGATCATGCCCTTGTCGGGGATGTCCGGGTTGAGGTAGCGCTCCTGGTTCGGCAGGATCAGGCCGGTCTGGCCCGCCGCCGACAGGTTGCCCTCGGAGGCGGTCTCGGCGATGGCGTCGCGGTCCAGCGCGAGCGAGATGCCCCGGCGGACGTTGACGTCGTTGTACGGCGCCTTCGTGAGGTTCGGGATGAGGCCGATCACACCGCCGGCCGGGAACCACCACTCGTTCGTCTTCGACGCGGCGCCCCAGGTGCCCTTGACGTCGGAGATGAACGAGTACGCCCAGTCGTAGCCGCGGGTGACGGTGTCGAGCTGCGTGTTCGTCGCCGGCAGGATGAGGTGCTTGATGGCGATCTTGTCGGCCTGCCAGTACTTCGGGTTCTTGTTCATCGAGTACTGCTGGTCGGTGTAGTTGCCGAGGACGAACGGCCCGGTGCCGACCGGGTTCGGGTCGCGCCAGGTCGTCGGGTCCTGCACGCCGCCCCAGTGGTCCTCGCCGAGGATGTACGTCTGCCCGATGATCGTCAGGCTCGGGACGTCCTCGCTCTTGAGGTGGAAGACGACGTGGTCGCCGTCCTGCTCGATGCTCTTGATGTGCTGCCAGGCGCCCTTGACGTCCATGGCGGGGAACTTCTTGAGCAGGTCGAAGGTGAAGACGACGTCCTTCGCGCTGAACGGCGACCCGTCGGACCACTCGACACCCGAGCGGATCGTCATGTCGATCGTCTTCGCGTCGGGCTGGCTCCACGCGCTGGCGAGCCACGGGTTGCGCTTGCCGTCGAGGGGGTTCACCTCGATGAGGGGCTCGTACATCCACTTGGAGGCCGTGCGGGCGTTCGCGATGTACGGGTTGAAGTTGCGGTCGAACAGCGGGTTGCCGCGGTCCGCGTTGATGAGCATCGTGTCCTTGCCGATGGTGGGATCGGGTTCGGATCGGACCTGGATGCTGCAGCCGGTGGCCACGAGGGCCACTGCGGCGAGGCCTGCGATGGCCGCGACGAGGCGGCCTCGACGGCGGGGGCCTGGGTCACGCGTGCCGCGCGTGCGCTGTGGGGGAAGCGTCATTGCTCGGTCGACCTCCATGTCGATTCGGTACGTACTCAATGTATGCGCTTACATCGCGACGTGCAACTGCGGGTGTTGTTTCGCGGGGCGGCACGGTGCGAGGTGCGCCGACTGGTGCGAGGATGCGGTCCTGAGGGAGGGCGGCGCACGGTGCGAGGTGCGCCGACTGGTGCGAGGTTGCCCGCTCTGTGCACTGCTACGGACTCGCACGGGGCGCGGAAGGTCGCACGGGATGCGGAAGGCTGCACGGTGCGGCCTCGCGACGGCACGCACGCCTACAGCGCGGGCGGGCAGCTCTCGCGCAGCAGCACCTCGACGGGGAGGCGCACGGCGCGCGGCGGCCCCTCGCGGCGCTCCAGCCGGTCCACGATCGCCAGGACGGCAGCACGGCCGAGCGCCCCCATCGGCTGGTGCACCGTCGTCAGGCGCGGCGACGAGAACCGACCGGCGTCGATGCCGTCGAACCCGGTCACGACGAGGTCCTCGGGCACGCGGAGCCCCCGGGCAGCGGCGGCGTCGAGCACCCCGAGCGCGGACTGGTCGTTCGAGCAGACCACGGCGCGCGGGACGTCGTCGGCCAGCAGCGAGACCGCGAGCTCCCGCGCCCGGGCCCGCCCGAAGTCGCCGTGCACGGTGCGCACCGTCGAGGCCGGCACCCCGTGGTCGGCCAGCGCCGCGCGGAACCCCGCCGAGCGCTCCATGTCGTCGGGCGAGTCGATCGGCCCCGCCACGTACGCGAGGGACCGGATCCCCAGGCGCCCGATCACGTGCGACGCCAGGGTCCGCATGCCCGCGGCGTTGTCCACGCTCACCGAGTCGAACCCGTGCGAGCGCCGGTCGTCGGCGAGCACCACGACGGGGATGCGGCGGGCGACGTGCTCGAGCAGGTCGTCGGGCACGGTCTGTGCCAGCACGGCGAGCCCGTCGACCCGGCCGGCGACGTCGTTCACGATCACGTCGCGCGACGAGCCCCGCCCGGCGGCGACCATGAGCGCGAGCCCCCGCTGCCAGGCCTCGGTCTCGGCACCGCGCAGGACCTCGTCGAAGTACAGGTTGGACGAGAACGGCTGCGTCACGTGGCGCCGGTCGTCGACCACGCGGACGCCGCCGTCGGTGACCAGGTCCGGCCGCTCGTCGGGCACCACGTCGAACCCGGGCAGCAGCAGTCCGACGACGCCGGTGCGCTTGCCGGCGAGGGCCCGGGCGTTGCCGGACGGGACGTACCCGAGGCTCCGGATCGCCGCCTGCACGCGGTCCCGGGTGCCCTCGCGGACGGCGTCGGGCGTGCGGAGCACGCGCGAGACGGTGGCGATGGAGACGCCGGCTGCAGACGCGACGTCGTAGACCGTGGGAGGTGCGGTGCGCTGGTCGGCCAACCCGTGCCTCCCCTTCGACGTCCGCTGGTGCCGCGCCTCGCGCTGTGCGGCCGGACCATCCTAGGCATGCCGTGTCCCGGGAGTTCTCCACACGGTGCCGGAAACGCTTGCGGGACGCCACCGCTCGCGCGACACTGATCCGACCTCAGTACGTCCCGTGAGGAAGCGCACCGGCGGGCCGCGGGCCCGCACCGATCAGGTTGCCCACACACAGGGGAAGGACACGACATGTCACAGTCGACACGTTCCGGGAGCAAGCTCGCACTCCGCGCGAGCCACGACGAGGCCGAGGTGCGCGACGCGCTGCTCGAACGCACGGATTCGATCCGCACGTTCGACGACCTCGACGCACCGCAGGAGACGACGGACCTGCGCTAGCGGCTCGTGCCCGGCCTCCCCCCGGACACGGCCAGGAGGCCCGGGCAGCGCCCGCAGACCGCTCACGTCCGCGGGCACTCAGCCCGCGGTCGCGCCCACGATCGTCATGCCTGCCCCGCGCAGGCGTCGACGCTCCTGCGCGATCCAGCTGAGGAGCCGGTCGTTCGTGCCGGAGACGTGCGCGGCGACGAGTTCCGCTGCGCGGTCCGCGTCCCCGTCGCGCACGGCGTCGATGATGGCGCTGTGCTCGTCCCAGGCAGCGTCGCGTGCCTCGGGCGTGCGGACCTCGATCCAGCGCGTGCGCTCGAGCCGCGTCAGGGCGTCGGCGATGGCGTCGGTGACGAACCGGTTGCCACCGAGCGCGGCGAGGTCGAGGTGGAACGTCGACCCCATGCGGATGCCGGCCTGCTGGTCGGGGGTGGGCTGGAGCGCGTCGAGGTGCCCGCGGACCTCGGCCAGCTGCTCGGGGGTGGCACGCTGGACGGCCAACCGGACGGCAGCGGGCTCGAGGATGCCGCGGAGTTCGGCGAGCGAGGCGATCTCGTCGAGGTCGATCGGGGTGACCGTCCACGAGCGGCCCTCGTGCAGGATGAGCCCCTCGCGCTCGAGCCGCGACAGTGCGGCGCGGACCGGCGTGCGCGAGGCGTGGAACCGTGCCTCGAGCCCCCGCTCCGAGATGCGCTCCCCCGGTGCGATGTCGAGGGTCAGGATGGCTGCGCGCAGGTTGTCGTAGAGCTGGGCCGTCTGCGACACGGGCGCGGCGTCGGTCGTGTCGGTCACGGCGGACAAGCCTAGCGGCGCGACGGCGGGAATGGTATACCGTTCTGGTATACCAATCGGTTCCGCGATGGAACGACGACGAACGGCCGAGACGACCCATGCCCACGACCGACGCCCCGCATCGATCCACCACGACGCCGCCGGTCTCCGCCCGCGCCTGGACGATGCTCGCCCTCGGGGTTGCGGCCCAGGCGGCGGGAACGCTCGTCGTGTCCGCGCCGGCGCTCCTCATCCCCCACCTGCTCAGCCGCGGCACGTCCCTGCCGGCCGCCGGGCTGCTCGCGGCCGCCCCGACCTTCGGCATGGTGCTGACGCTCATCGCCTGGGGCGCGATCACCGACCGGTTCGGCGAGCGCGTCGTCATCGCCGGCGGTCTCGTGCTCACCACGCTGGCCGTGGTGGGCGCCTGGCTCGCTGCGGGCGACCCGGTGCTGCTCGGGTTGGCGTTCCTGGCCGGTGGGATGACGAGTGCCTCGACGAACGCCGCGAGCGGTCGGGTCGTGGTGGGGTGGTTCCCGAAGGAGCGCCGGGGTCTCGCGATGGGCATCCGGCAGATGTCGCAGCCGCTCGGCGTGACGCTCGCGGCGGTCACGGTGCCGCAGCTCGCCGAGGGCTCCGGGATCCGCACGGCCCTGGTCCTGCCGATCGTGCTGTGCGCCGTGCTCGCCGTCTGCTGCGCGATCGGGATCACCGACCCGCCACGCCCTGCCCGGGCCACGGTGGCGACGACGGCGACCGCGAACCCCTACCGCTCGAGCGGCTTCCTGTGGCGGGTGCACGCGGTGTCGGTCCTGCTCGTGGTGCCGCAGTTCACCCTGTCGACGTACGGGCTCGTCTGGCTCGTCGGCCTCGGCTGGTCGACACCGGCGGCCGGGCTGCTCGTCGGCGCCGCGCAGTTCGTCGGGGCGATCGGCCGGATCCTGGTCGGTGGCTGGAGCGACCGTGCCGGATCGCGCGTCGGACCCCTGCGCATCGTCGCGGTGAGCGCCGCGGTGGTGATGGCGGTGCTCGCGGTCGTCGACGCGACGCACCTGGCCGGGGCCGCGGTGTTCCTGGTGCTCGCGACGAGCGTGACGGTCGCCGACAACGGGCTGGCGTACACGTCGGTCGCCGAGGCGGCGGGGCCGTTCTGGTCCGGCCGGGCGCTCGGGGCGCAGAACACCGGGCAGTTCATCGCGGCGAGCGCCGTCGGTCCGGGCATCGGCGCGCTGGTCGGTGCGCTCGGGTTCGCGGCGTCGTTCGGAATCGTGGCGGTGCTCCCGCTGCTCGCGGTCCCGCTGGTGCCCCGACGCGACCGGTCGCACGACTGAGGGTCCGCACGACTGACTGCGAACGGCCCCGTCGGTCCGCTCCGCCCGTCGCGACCGTCACCCCTGTTCGTGGTCGGCGCGCTCGGGGTCGTCCTGGGAGTCCCGGCGGCGGTCCTGCATGAGCTCCTTCGTCCGGAGCAGGCGCAGCGCCGTCACGAGCACCAGCCCACCCAGGACGTTGAACAGCAGCGTGTACCCGAACCAGCCGAGCCACTGCCCGTAGGTGATGTCCGCGCCCGACTGGATCGCCCCGAAGACGAGCAGCGAGTCGAGGATCGAGTGGAAGAGCTGCAGCCCGGCGAGCAGGAAGCCTCCGGCGACGGCGGCGACGAGCTTCGCGGGGTCCGAGTCGGTGCCCTGCTGCATCCGCGTCATCAGGGTGATGGTGCTGCCGCCCAGGACCGCCAGCACGATGCTCTGCAGTCCGAACGGCGCGTCGACGTAGTGGTGCGCCGACTCCGAGAGCGTGGCGTGCCACTGCGGGAACGCCTGGACGACGAGCCACATGAACACCCATCCCCCGGCCAGGTTCGCCACGAGGGTGCCGCCCCACAGTCGCACGAGCTGCAGCACGGTCCCCTCGCGGGCGACCACGGCCGCGACCGGCATCAGGAAGTTCTCGGTGAAGAGTTCGCTGTGCGCCAGGTGCAGTGCGATGAACCCGATGCCGAAGGCCAGCCCGGCGAGCAGGTGGCTGTCGGTCTCGGTGAGCACCGCGAGGTACGCCATCACCCCGAGACCGACCTCGAGGCCGCCGAAGAACCCCGTGACGATGACGGCCCGGGTCGTCCGTTGCAGCCGCTCCGCGCCCTCCTCGATGGTCGCGTCGAAGGACTCCGCGAGTTCGTCCTCCACGGGTGCGTCACTGGTGCCGAGCTCACGTCGGCGGTCGTCGGTCATGGCCGGGACGCTATACGCGGCCGTCGTGGCGGCCCGCAGGATCGCGCCGAGACGGACGGGAGGCCCGGTGCCAGCCGGCACCGGGCCTCCCGTCCGTCGTCCGGTCACCACTCAGGCGGCCGGCACCGCCGGTCCCACCGGCCACCGCAGCAACGCCGCGGCTGGCGCGCCGTTCGGGAGCGACGCGGCGTTCACGAGCAGCAGCTCCGCGTCGGTGAGGGCGACCGCCCGGACGATCGCGCACACGGCCGGGACCGGTCCGATGACCGGTGCACCCGCCGCCTGCTCGGGTGCCGTGGCGATCCACGGCACCGCTCCCAGCGCGAGCAGGGTGCGGTCGCCGATCGCGGCGGCGTCGATCGCGACGACCGAGGCCTGCGCCTGCTGCAGCGCCTCGACGACGGACCCGAGGCCGGTGACCGTCTGGTTGTCCCCGCGGCCGACGTGCGTGCGGAGCAGGTCCTCGAAGTCGTGCCGACGGGTCGCGATGACCCGGGCGAGCGCGATGTCGACGTGCTCGACGAGCGCGGTCTCCGACGCATCCGAAGCCCGGGTGTCGACCGGGACCTCGGAGACGACGGCGCGCGCCTCGGTGGACAGCTGGTCGAGCAGGAGCCCCCGTGCGCGGATGTCCCCCGCGACCACGATGAGCTTCGGCTGCAGCCGCCGGAACGCCTCGTCGACGGCCGTGGCGACCTCGTTCTGGTTGTCGCGCCAGATCTCCTCGGTGTGGTGCTGCCACCGCAGGTGCGACCAGCCGCCGCCCTGGAACTTGTGGAGCGTGTCGGTGCGGCCCTGCACGCGCTGCTCGTCGCGACGGTCCGGCACGTCGGCGTGGCCCAGGCGGTAGGCGCGGTAGCCACCACCTTCGCGACCGACCTCGACGATCAGGAACGGCAGGTCGAGCGGCCGGTGTGCCAGGAGCGGCAGCAGGTCGGGCACGGGGTCGTGGCCGATCGACGTCGGGGCGTGCATCGCCCCGGGCAGGACCTCGCTGAGCACGAGTTCGCCGTCGTGCACGAGCACGTACCGGCTGACCGGCGCCGGCACCCCGGGCGTCTCCTCGAGTTCGGCCATCACGGTGTCGATGACCTCGGCGTCCGCCCCGGCCGACCGCAGCACGTCCTCGGCCTTCCGGCGCTGCAGGGCGGCGAGGTGCTGCGGGTCCTCACGGTCACCGGACGCGTCGACGTAGGCCCACGTCCACGTGCCCCCGCGCTTCAGGCGTTCGGCGATGCCGGACTGCAGGTGCGGCGCGTCATTCTGCGTCAGAGCCATCGGTGCTGCCCTCCCCGGTCTCGGTGCGGTACACGGTCGCGTCGGCTCCGTCGCCCTCGCCGGTCGGCAGCGGGTCGGCACGGTCGGCGTCGTCCTCGGGGAGCACGTCGGTGGTGTCGTCCTGCAGCTCGCCCTCGAGCTCGCCGTCGTAGCCCGACGCGGCGAGGGTCTCCGGGCTGTCGGTGTCGTCGGGGACCGGCTCGGACTGCCGGAACTCCTCGACGTGGGCGTTGCTGCCGTGCCCCTGGACGATGCTCTGCGCCTCGTGCGCGAGCTGCTCGTCGAGTTCGGGGCGATGGGTGGTGTTCCCGCGTTCGGTCATCGCTTCTCCTCCCGGTCGTGCCACCGGCGGCCTTCGCCGTCCGGGGCGTCGGTGTCTGCTCTGTGACCCCACGGTCCGCGCCCGGGCCTGGGGCCGTTCCAAGGTGCGCCGGGAACGCGCAGTGTCGGTACGGTCACGAAACCACAACGGCGTTCGGTTCTGTGATTGGGTGTCGACAACCCCGATCAACGACGAACGGAGTGCGGCAATGGCGCCACGACCACGACCCATCACGAGACGACACCTGTTGGGCTTCGGCCTCGGCACCGCGGCGGCGGGACTCCTCGCCGGCTGTGCGGTCCCGGGCTCGACCAACGTCAACAAGGCGGCCCTCGTGCCCGCCGCGGCCTCGGGTGAGACCGTCCAGCTCACCTACTGGGCCTGGCTCAAGGACCTGCAGAAGGTCTGCGACGTCTGGAACAAGACACATCCGAACATCCAGGTGTCGGCGAACTGGATCCCCGGCGGCAACAGCGGCGGGTACCAGAAGATGTACTCCGCGCTCGCGGCCGGCGGCGGCCCGGACATCGGGCAGGTCGAGCTCCGGCAGATCCCGGAGTTCATGCTCGCGAACGGCCTGGTCGACCTGGCCCGGTACGGCGCGAAGGACTTCCAGTCGAAGTACGACGAGGCCGCCTGGGCGCAGGTGTCGTTCGTCGACGGCATCTACGGCATCCCGCAGGACACCGGCCCGATGGGGTTCTACTACCAGACCGCGATCCTCGAGCAGGCCGGTGGCGAACCCCCGACGACCTGGGACGAGTGGCGTGACCTGGCCGACAAGGTCCGGAGCACCGGGAAGCAGAACTACCTCGAGGTGTTCCCGGTCGCCGACGCCTCACCGTTCGCCGCGTACGCACAGCAGGCCGGCGCGCGCTGGTTCAAGGTCGACGGCGACGAGTGGGTCGTCGACATGACCGACGACAAGACCCTGATGGTCGCGGACTTCTTCGACGGGGTCATCGACGACAAGCTGGTCGACACGAGTGCCGGCGCGTACTCCCCCGGGTGGTACGCGGCGGCCGCGAGCGGCAAGATCGCCGCGGTCACGAGCGCGAGCTGGGGTGACGCCCTGATCGAGTCGGTGCAGGGCGGCGAGGGCAAGTGGAAGGTCGCCCCGATGCAGAAGTGGGGCGCCGACGGCTTCGGCTCGAGCGCCATCGGCGGTTCGACGGCCGCGGTGCTGGCGAACGCGAAGCACCCGAAGGAGGCGCTCGAGTTCATCACGTGGATGACCACCTCGAAGGAGGGCATCGACGCCATGATCAAGCACTGCGGCATCGGCTGGTCGCCCGCCGTCGACTACATCGGGGCGCAGCGCGAGAAGCCGTCGAAGTGGTTCTCCGGCCAGAACTACAACGAGGACGTCTTCGTGCCGGCCTCGAAGGAGCAGAACATCGACTGGTCGTGGTCCCCGGTGACCCAGTCGGCCTTCACCAGCCTGCAGAACCAGTTCCGCCGCAAGCTCACCTCGGGCCTGAAGCTCAGTGACGCCGTGGAGCTCGCACAGCGGGAGATCGTCCAGTCCTTCAAGGACAAGGGCCTCAGCGTCAGGACGGCACGATGACCCAGCAGACCACCACCAGGCAGTCCACCGGCCGATCGGCCGGCGGCACCCCCGCATTCCGCACGAGCACGAAGGCCACGAGCGCGCAGAAGCGTGCCCCGTGGATCCTGCTCGCCCCGTTCCTGGCCCTGTTCCTGCTGACGTTCGTCATCCCGATCATCAGCGCCCTGTTCCAGTCGTTCACCACCGTCGACCGTGAAGGCCTGTTCGGCGAGGACGGCGTCGTCGGTCGGTTCGCCGGGTTCGACAACTACGCGATCGCCCTGCAGGACAGCGGGTTCGTCGCCTCGATCGGTCGCATGCTGCTGTTCGGCATCGTCCAGGTCCCGGTGATGATCATCGCCTGCACGATCCTCGCGCTGCTGCTCGAGTCGGCGAGCGCCCGCTGGCCGGGCTTCTTCCGGGCGATCTACTTCATGCCCTACGGCGTCCCCGGGGTCATCGCCACGATCCTGTGGTCGTTCCTGTACGTGCCCGGCCTGTCGCCGATCGTGTCGCTGCTGCAGTCGATGGGGCTGCAGCCGGACTTCCTCGGCGCCAACAGTGTGCTGTGGTCGATCGCGAACATCGTCACGTGGACGTACACCGGCTACAACATGCTCATCATCGTGGCGCAGCTGAAGTCCATCCCCGGCGAGGTCTACGAGGCCGCCAAGGTCGACGGCGCGAACGCGTTCCAGGTCGCGTGGCGGATCCAGATCCCGCTCATCGCACCGGCCCTGGTGCTCACGACGGTGTTCTCGATCATCGGCACCCTGCAGCTCTTCGCGGAGCCGCAGATCCTGTCGACGGTCGCCCCGGCGATCGACACCGAGTACACGCCGAACTACGCCGCCTACACGAACGCGTTCGCGTTCAACGAGTACGGCGTCGCGAGTGCGCAGGCGGTCATCATCGCGCTGGCCGCGTTCATCCTGTCGTTCACGTTCCTCGCGCTGACGAACCGACCGCCCAAGGACGAACGCGACCGACGCAAGCGCGCACGGCGCGACGGCCGGGAGGCCCGCACCGCGCTCCAGACGCGCGCTGCGGCGGGCAGCACGGTCACCACCCAAGCCGACCCGGGCCTCCAGGCCGGTCGCGTCGCGACCACCGAAGGGACTGACCGATGACCAGCGAAGCCATCGAAGCGCCGGCCACGGCGAAGACCGCCGTCCCCGTGGACACCACGTCGATCTCGGCGCACCAGCGCCGCAAGCTCGACCGGTCGCCGCGCTCGCAGATCGTCGTCACGGGGATCCTCGTCGTCGTCGCGCTGTACTTCATCGTCCCGCTGTACTGGGTCGTCATCGCCGCGACGAAGACCACGGGCGCGCTGTTCTCGACCAACGGGTTCTGGTTCGGCGGCGAGTTCGCGCTCTGGAGCAACCTGCAGCAGGTGTTCACCTACGACGGCGGCATCTTCGTCCGGTGGATCGCGAACAGCATCCTGTACTCCGGCGTCGGTGCCGTCCTGGCGACCTACTTCGCCGCGGCCGGCGGGTACGCGCTGGCGAAGTACGACTTCCGGGGGCGCCAGTTCGTGTTCGGCACGATCCTCGGCGGCGTGCTCGTGCCGGGGACCGCGACGGCGCTGCCGCTGTTCCTGCTGTTCTCGTCGATGGGCCTGACCGACACGTACTGGAGCGTGCTCATCCCGAGCCTGGTGTCACCGTTCGGGCTGTTCCTGTGCCGGGTCTACGCCGCCGCGTCGGTGGACACCACCCTGCTCGAACAGGCACGCATCGACGGTGCCGGTGAGCTGCGGATCTTCCACACCGTGGTGCTCCGGCAGATGACCCCGGCGCTCGTCACCGTGTTCCTGTTCCAGGTGGTCGGGATCTGGAACAACTTCTTCCTGCCGCTCATCATGCTGGCAGACCAGAAGCTGTACCCGATAACACTGGGTCTGAACAACTGGCGCTCGCAGGTCGACCGCCTGCCGGAGTTCTACCAGCTCACCACCGGCGGGGTGCTCGTCTCGGTCATCCCGCTCGTCATCGCCATCATCGTCCTCCAGCGCTTCTGGCGTGGAGGCCTCACGGAAGGATCGGTCAAGGGTTGACCCACTCCGCACTCTCGTCCACCGCACCCGGCTCCGACTCGCGGCTGGCACCCCGTGCCTGGCTGCACACCGACGCCCCGTCCCTGTCGCTGAACGGGGACTGGCGGTTCCGGTGGTCGCCCGTCGCCTCGGTCTCCGAGGACTTCGCGACCGAGGGTGGGGAGGACGACGACCCGGCCTGGGGCGAGCTCGCGGTGCCGTCGCACTGGGTGCTGCACGGCCACGGCGCTCCGAGCTACACGAACCTGCAGTACCCGTTCCCGATCGACCCGCCGCACCCGCCGGAGGAGAACCCGACCGGTGACCACCGCCGCACGTTCGAGCTGCCGTCGTCGTTCGACGGTGCCGGCCGGGTGCTGCTGCGGTTCGACGGGGTCGAGTCGCACTTCCGGGTGTGGCTGAACGGGATGCTCGTGGGGTGGTCGACGGGCTCGCGCCTGGCGACCGAGTTCGACGTCACCGAACTGGTGCGCCCGGGGGCGAACGAGCTCGCGGTCCGGGTGCACCAGTGGTCGGCGGCGTCCTACCTGGAGGACCAGGACCAGTGGTGGCTGCCCGGCATCTTCCGCGACGTCACCCTGCTCGCCCGGCCCACGGCACCGATCGACGACGCGTTCGTGCGCGCCGGTTGGCGGGCGACGCTCGGCACGGCTGCCTCGTCCGGCACCGCGGCGTCGGGACGGCCGGAGACGGGGACCGGCACGATCACGTTCCCGACGCTCGACGCGGTGTTCCCGGTGCGGTTCGCGGTGCCCGGCCTGGGCGTCGACGTGACCTGGGCCACGGCGGACGACGTCGCGCCGATCGAGGTCGAGGGCGTCGAACCGTGGAGCGCCGAGCTGCCGAAGCTGTACGACGCGATGCTGTCGACCGGTTCCGCGGCGGCCGGCGCGGGCGCCTCGGGCGGTGAGACGGTGTCGCTCCGACTCGGGTTCCGCACCGTGTCCATCGTCGGCGACCGGTTCCTGGTGAACGGCGAGCGCGTGGTGTTCCACGGCGTGAACCGGCACGAGACCCACCCCGTGCGCGGCCGGGTGTTCGACGAGGAGCACGCCCGCGCCGACATGGCGCTGATGAAGCGCAACAACGTCAACGCCATCCGCACCTCGCACTACCCGCCGCACCCCCGTGTGCTCGACCTGGCCGACGAGCTCGGGTTCTGGGTGATCCTGGAATGCGACCTGGAGACCCACGGGTTCCTGTTCACCGACTGGGTCGGCAACCCCTCCGACGACCCGGCGTGGGCCGAGGCCTACCTGGACCGCATCGCCCGCACCGTCGAGCGCGACAAGAACCACGCGTCGATCGTGATGTGGTCGCTCGGCAACGAGTCCGGCACCGGCCGGAACCTCGCGGCCATGTCGCAGTGGGTGCACGACCGCGACGCCGAGCGCCCCGTGCACTACGAGGGCGACTACACGGGCGAGTACACCGACGTCTACTCGCGGATGTACCCGACGCTGCAGGAGACCGAGTCGATCGGCGGCGGCACCCCGACGCCCCTGCTCGGCTGCGGCCCGGCCGAGGCCGCACGGCAGCGGTCGAAGCCCTTCATCCACTGCGAGTACGTGCACGCGATGGGCAACGGCCCGGGGCAGATCGCCGAGTACGAGGCCCTGGTCGACCGGTACCCGCGGCTGCACGGCGGGTTCGTGTGGGAGTGGCGGGACCACGGCCTGCTCGCGAAGACGCCCGCCGGCGAGGACTACTACGCCTACGGCGGGGACTTCGGCGAGGTCGTGCACGACGGCAACTTCGTGATGGACGGCCTGGTGCTGCCCGACGACACCCCGACGCCGGGGCTCGCCGAGTTCGCCGCCGTCGTGGCCCCGATCCGGCTCGCGGTCTCGGACACCACGGTGCTGGTCGAGAACCGGTACCACTCGGCCTCGACCGCCGGGCTCCGGCTGTGCTGGACCCTGTCGCGGAACGGCGTCGTCGAGGCCTCGGGGCGCCTGTCCACGGGCATCGTCGCCGCCCGGGAGTCGGCGACGGTCCCGGTGCCCTCCGAGGTGCTCGCCGCGGCCACGTCCGAACTCGCACCCGGCGACGAGCTCTGGTTCGACCTGACCGTGGAACTGGCGGGGCCGACCGCGTGGGCGGACACCGGCCACGTCGTCGCCCGCACCCAGCGGCTCGTCGCAGCGCGCGCGGCGGACGCACCACGGGCCTCCCGGCAGGGGTGGGACGGCGACCACCTGGGTGACGGCACCTTCAGTGCCCGCGGTGACCTGGTGTCCTGGAAGGGCCACGAGGTCGCCGGGCCCCGTCTGGAGCTGTGGCGTGCACCGACGGACAACGACAGCCTGGCGTCACAGGGCGGCTACGAGACCGCGGACCCGGTGCTCACGCACGGGGTCGGCGACCCGACCGCTCCCCCGGCGGCGACGCGCTGGCGCGACCGCGGGCTGGACCGGCTGACGCACCGGCTGGTGTCGGTGTCGCGCACCGACTCCGGTCTGGAGCAGCGTGTCCGCGTCGCGGCGGCGAACAGCGGGTGGGGGCTCGAGGTCACGCACCGCTGGACCCTGACGTCCGACGGGCTCGTGCTGCAGACCGACGCCGTGCCGTTCGGCGCCTGGGACGTCACGTGGCCGCGGATCGGGGTGCGGTTCGACCTGCCGGCGTCGCTGGCGGATGCGGACGCGACCTGGTTCGGGACCGGACCGCTGGAGTCGTACGCCGATTCCTCGCACGCTGCCCGTGTCGGCCGGTTCACCGCGCCGGTGCGGTCGCTCGGGGTGGAGTACTCGCGACCGCAGGAGACCGGGCACCGGCCCTCGCTGCGTTCGTTGTCGGTCGGGCCGTTCACCGTGACGACGGTGGGGTCGCACCGTGCGGGGTTCACCCTGTCGCCGTGGACCGCGCAGCAGATCGACCGCGCCGAGCACCCGTACGAGCTGCCGACGTCAGACCACCTGTACCTGTACCTCGACGCCGCGCAGCACGGGCTCGGTAGCCGGGCGTGCGGGCTCGACGTGCTGCCGGAGCATCAGCTCTGGCCGGAGGCGTTCAGTTGGAGCGTCGCGCTGGCGTAGGTCGGGGCGAGCAGCCCGCGGGTCGGCTCCGCGAGCTGGCCCGCGGGCTGCGCCCCGCTGCGGTCATCGCGCCCCGTCTCTTCGGGGCGCGATGACCGGGGCGGGGCGCGGCGCGGGCCGCGGCGCGCCGTGCACAACCGAAGTGCTCCTGAACCGCGGATCAACGCGGTTCGAGGTGACTTTGGCTGTGCGGAGCGCGCCGCCTACGCGCCGGCGGACAGTTCGCGCAGGGCCTCGGGGTCGCTCGCGTTCAGGAAGTCGGTCAGGCGCTCGGCCTCGCCGGGCTCCTCGATCGCCTCGGCGGCACGGCGCAGGGCGAACAGCGCCCGCAGCACGCCACGGTTGGGCTCGTGCGACCACGGCACCGGCCCCACACCGCGCCAGCCGGCCTTGCGCAGGGCATCGAGCCCACGGTGGTACCCGACACGGGCGTACGCATAGGACTCGAGGGTCGCGCCGCGCGCCCACGCCTCGTCGGCGAGCAGCGCCCACGCCAGGCTCGACGACGGGTAGGACACCACCACGCTGGCGACGGGGGCCTCCGCCTCGATCGCGGCGGTCACCTCCGGCTCGGCGGGCAGCAGGGTCTCGGGGTTCGACGACGGGGTCGGCAACAGGTTCTCCGGCATGCCCCCAGCCTGTCATCCCTTGCGGGTGCCCGTGTCACGGGATTACCGTGGAGGTCACCTCGTCGTCATCGCGGGGCCGCCGGGGCGGGAGACCGACCGGCGGAACGGATGGCGGACACGGGGGTCCCCCGACGGAAGCAGACGGATTGCTGTCGATCACCGGTACCGCTCAGCCCACGCGCTGACACCGTGATCGTGCGCCCCGTCGGGCGCTCCACCGCACCGCGGTGGCCTCGGTGTCGTGCGCCCAGCATCGACACCGGGAGACACCCCCATGCCCACCAGTCCGTCCGTCGTCCTGCACGACGTCACCTTCGCCTGGCCCGACGGCACCGTCGCGCTCGACCACCTCACCGCCGCCTTCGGACGTGGCCGGACCGGGCTGGTCGGGAGGAACGGGGCCGGCAAGTCCACGCTGGTCCGGCTCGCGACCGGCCGGCTCCACCCCACGACGGGCAGCATCGCGACGTCGGGTCCCGTCGACCACCTGCCGCAGCGCCTTGCAACGGGGATCGACGACACCGTCGCCGACCTGCTCGGCGTCCGGCCCACACTCACCGCACTCCGGGCCGTCCTGGCCGGCGACGCCACGGCAGCACAGCTCGAGGCAGTCGGCGACGACTGGGACCTGGAGGAACGGGCCGCCGCGGTGCTCGACCGGGTCGGGCTCGACGGCACCGACCTCGACCGGCCGGTGTCGACGCTGTCCGGCGGGCAGTCGGTGCTCGTCGCCGTCGCCGGGGTGCGGTTGCGCGCCCGGCCGATCGTGTTCCTGGACGAGCCGACGAACAACCTGGACCGCCGGGCCCGCGGGCTGCTCCTCGACCTGGTCGACGACTGGCGCGGCACCCTGGTGCTCGTCAGCCACGACCGGGAACTCCTGGAGCACGTCGGCGAGACCGTGGAGCTCCGCGCCGGGGCGATGACGGTGTTCGGCGGGACGTTCAGCGCGTTCGAGGAGCACCTCGCCGTGCAGCAGGCAGCCGTCGAGCGCGAGGTCCGGGTCGCCGAACAGCGGCACCGCACCGAGAAGCGGCAGCGCATCGAGGCGGAGACGAAGATCGCCCGACGTGCGAAGGCCGGCGAGAAGGCGGGCCGCTCGATGCCGAAGATCCTGGCGAACGAGCAGCGGAAGAAGGCGCAGGAGACCGCCGGTCGACTGCGCGTCGGGTACGCGGACGACGAAGCCGCCGCACTCGCTACCAAGCGCGAGGCCGAGCTCCGCCTGCGCGACGACGAATCGATCCACGTCACCCTGCCCGACCCGGACGTGCCGGCATCGCGTCGGATCGCCACCGTGACCGTCCGCGGACGGGACGTCATCGTGCAGGGGCCGGAACGGATCGCCGTCACCGGGGACAACGGCGTCGGCAAGTCCACCCTGCTCGAGCAGCTCGTCGGCGACTCCGCCGCGCGGGAGCACCCGCTGCCCGAGACCACGGCCGTCGCCCACGTCGACCGGATCGCGTACCTGCCGCAGCGGAAGGACAGCCTGGACGACACCGCCACGGTGCTCGACAACGTGCGCCGGGACGCCCCGCACGTGCCCGTCGCCGAGGTCCGCAACCGGCTGGCGAAGTTCCTGGTGCGCGGGGACACCGTCGACCGCCCGGCCGGGGACCTGTCCGGCGGCGAGCGGTTCCGGGTCGCGCTGGCGGCCCTGGTGCTCGCCGACCCGCCGCCGCAGCTGCTCGTGCTCGACGAGCCGACGAACGACCTCGACCTGACGAGCGTCGACCAGCTCGTGGACGCACTGCGGGCCTACCGGGGAGCACTCGTCGTGGTGAGCCACGACGAGACGTTCCTGGAACGGCTCGAGCTCGACGAACGGATCGAGCTGCGGTAGCCGAGGGTCGGCGTCAGCGCCGTCCGAACATCAGCGCCGTCGGGTCGGCCGGATCGCGAGCGACTCGACGGTGCCGCGCTCGGGCATGTCGACGACGGTGCGGACCGCGGCGGCCACGTCCTCCGGCGCCAGGTAGTAGTCGGTGTCGTAGGACTCCCCGAGCTTCGCCACGAGCTGCCGCTGCATGTCCGAGTCGGTCCGGCCCGGGTGCACGCTCGACACCCGCACGCCGTTCGCCCGCTCCTCTTCGCGCAGGGCGTCGGCGAAGGCCCGCAGCGCGAACTTCGACGCCGCGTACACGCCACCACCGGGGCCCGAGTGGAACCCGGAGCCGCTGTTGATCGGCACGACGATGCCCCGCGCCGCCCGCAGTGCCGGGAGCGCCAGCCGGGTGAGCTCGGCGACCGCGAACACGTTCGTCGCGAAGACCTGCTCCCACACTGCGCGCGGGGTGTCGGCGACGGTGGTGCCCTGCTCGACACCAGCTGAGTGCACGAGCACGTCGAGCCGATCCGGCAGCGCCGGGACCTCGCCCGCGCCCAGGTCACCGACGAACGGCGCCCCGCTCGGCAGCTCCTGGACGAGGGCGTCCACGGCGTCGGCGGACCGGCCGCCCACGAGCACGTGGTGGGTGCGGCCGAGGTCGGCGGCGATCGCGCGGCCGATGCCGCGGGTGGCTCCGGTCACCAGGGCGACCGGACGGTTCTGGAGCTGGTCTGTCGTCACGTGGGCCAGCCTACGGAAGCCGGGCCGGGCCTCCTGTGCGGTCGCGACGACGACGCAGGACCGTCAGCGCGACGACGGCGACGACCACCAGGCCCACGAGCGCCGCGATGCCCCACGGCGAGCCGGCGAGCGCCGCGACGACCGCCCAGAACACGGCGAGCCCGACCGTCGCGTACAGGAACGCCCATGCCACGCACCCGGGCGCCATCGCGATCGTGTACCGCCACCAGGCGACCCGTGCCAGCCCGGCTGCGGCGTTCATCACCGTCTGCAGGCCGACCACGACGAAGCTCACCGTCACGACGGGCAGGCCCCAGCGGTCGAGCAGCGCCGAACCGCGACGGACCGCCGGCGAGCGCAGCCAGCCTCCCCACCGCGATCTGGACGCACCCGTCACCGCGAGCCGCGCGACCCAGTACGTGGCCTGCGCACGGCAGAACACGATCACGAAGAGCGCGAGGACGAGCCACCGGAACGGGAGCCCCTCGAGGAAGGACGGCACGCTCGCACCGTAGCGCCCCGACCCGGAGAGCGCCCGTCAGCGGTGGTCGGACGAGCCGCGGTCAGTCGTTGTCGACGCCCTGGCGGATGCGGATGCCCTCGAGCACGTCCTGCGCGCGCTGCTCGTCCTGCTTCTCGATCTGGCGGGTGTCGCGCTCGGGGAGCTGGATGTCCTCCTCCGCGCGGATGCCGGCCTGCAGCTCGCGGCCCCGCTCGATCTCGGCGTCGAACTCGGCACCGAAGAGCAGGGCGTTGTTCGTGATCCAGATCCACAGCAGGAACACGATGACCCCACCCAGGGAGCCGTACGTGGCGTTGTAGTTCGAGAAGTTCCCGACGTAGAACCCGAAGCCGACGCTCGCGATGATCCAGATGAGGAGCGCCAGGATCGAGCCGCCGCTGACCCAGGTGAACTTCGGCTGCTTGACGTTCGGCGACCAGTAGTAGAGCACCGCGACGACGATGATCGCGATGACGAGCAGGATCGGCCACTGCACGATCGACAGGACGGTGACGGCCACGTCGCCGAGGCCGATGACGTCGCCGAAGCTGCGGGCGAGCGGAGCGCTCACCAGCACCAGCAGACCGACCACGAGCAGGACGACGGTGGTGACGGTCACGCCGAGCATGGTCGGGCGGAGCTTCCAGATCGGGCGGCCCTCGCGGACGTTGTAGATCCGGTTCATGGCACGGCCGAACGCGCCGACGTAGCCGGAGGCCGACCAGAGGGCACCGAGGATACCGACGATGAACGTGATGGGGGCGGCGGGCGAGCGGACGAGCCCCTCGACCGGGTCGCGGATCAGTTCGACGACCTGCTGCGACCCGATGTTGCCGATGATCTCGAGGAGCGTGTCGATCGTCTTCTTCGGATCCGACACCAGGCCGAGGATCGACACGACCGCCAGCAGCCCGGGGAACAGCGCGAGCACGGAGTAGTACGTCAGGCTCGCCGCCAGGTCGGTGCACTGGTCGCTCGTGAACTCGCGCAGCGTCTTCTTCAGCGTGTAGACGAGCGTCGGCTTCTTGAGGTCGGTGGGGTTGTCGGGCTTCCGGGCGTCGTCCGGATCCGGCTTGTGCTCCTCGTGCGCCATGTGCCTACCCTCTCGCCTTCACGGCCTGCTTCGACCGCTTGACCGCCTGCTTGCGGTTCTTGTTCGCCCGTCGCTGCACCGCCGCGATGCCGACCTGCTGCTTCACGCGGGCGCGGTGCGCCGGGTCCTGCTCCAGGGCTTCCTCCGCCGCCTTGGCCCGCGCCTTCCGGCCCTTGCGACCTGCCTGCGCCTGCTCCTTCGCCGAGGGGGCGTCGCCACGCGCGCCGAACGGCAGCAACGCGGTGAAGGCCGAGTTCGCCGGCGGCTGGGCCAGGTGCCCGGCGGGGCGGTTCCGCAGTGCGATGCCGAGGACGATCGCCGCGACACCGGTCAGCCCGGTGATGCCCATCGCCACCAGCGGCGTGGGGTCGCGGTGCCACCGCTGCTTCGTCTTGGCGACCGCGAGCCGCGTGCGGGCGGGCAGGTCCGCGCGTCGCTTCAGCTCCGTCACGGTGTCCGTGATGCCCTCACGGGTGCGCACGTTGGCGAGTTCGAGCTCGGGCAGACTGTCCTTGGCCATTCCCCATTTCGTACACGTCCCACCCGGGATCGTGCCCAGCAGGCCGCGTCTACCGTGCCGCACATGCTCTTCCGGGACGCCGCCGAGGGGATCCACCGCCTCGAGATCGCACACACCAACACGTACCTCGTCGAGACCGGCGATCGGTTGCTCGTCGTCGACGCGGGGTTGCCCGCCGCGTGGCCGCACCTGCAGCTCGCCGTGCACGACCTGGGCTACACGCCCGACCAGGTCGAGGGGCTCCTACTCACGCACGGGCACTTCGACCACGTCGGCACCGCCGCACGGATGCACCGCGACTGGGGCACGCCCGTGTTCGTCCACCCGGGCGATCGGCACCTCGCCGCGCACCCATACTCGTACCGGCCGCAGACGAACCGCTTCGGGTTCGTGGCACTCCACCCGGGTGGTCTGCGCCCCCTGGGCCGGATGCTGCTGGCCGGTGCGGTCACGGTCGACGGCATCGCGGACACCGAACCGATGGAGAGCCGCGCCGACGTGCCGGGCAACCCGTGGATCATCGAGACCCCGGGGCACACCGACGGCCACGTGGCCCTGCACTTCGCCGACCGTGACGCCGTGATCGCCGGGGACGCGCTCGTCACCTTCGACCCGTACACGGGCGGGATCGGACCGCGGATCGTCGCACCCGCGGCGACCTCCGACGTCGACACGGCGGTCGCGTCGCTCGACCGGCTCGCGGACACCGAGGCGAAGCACGTGCTGCCCGGCCACGGGCCGGGCTGGTCGCTCGGCGTGCGGCGGGCCGTCGCGCAGGCGCGGCGGGCGGCCGGCACCGCCTGACGCGCGAGCGACAGATCAGGCGGACCGCACCGGGTCTGGTTCGCGAAAGCGACAGTATGCCGCGAACGTTCCGCAGCCCACTGTCGCTTTGACGCGGTGGGCGCGACCAGAGCCGGCCTGGAGGCTCGGTGCGGGCCCGCCCCGCGCCTCCAGGCCGTGGGTGGGTGCGGTCAGGACGGGACGACGACGTCCTCGGGCAGACCGGACGCCGCGGAGCGGCCGGCGGCCTCCATCAGCGCGAGGCTCCGCAGGTTGTCGCGACCGCTCGTCTCCGGGGCGGGGCCGCCCTGCACCGAGCGGGCGAACGCCTGCAGCCCGCCCTGGCGGTCGGTGTGCGCGAGCACGGGGAGCTCGACCGGCTCGGCGACGTCGTCCTGCGTGCGGCGGACGGTGACCCGGTCGCCGTCGACCGCGTTCGGCTCACCGTCACGGCTCGTGAACCAGAGCTCGCCGTCCTCGCCCTCGATGCTCCACTCGCCGGCCCAGGCGGTGCGCGGGCCGCGGCTCAGCCAGCTGCCGCGGTAGTTGACGACCGTGCCGCCGTCGAGCTCGATGATCATCGAGGCGACCGCTTCGTCCTGGTACTTGCTGTACGCGGGGTAGCTCGCCTTGGCGAAGACCCGGACGGCCTCTTGCCCGGTGATCATCCGGAGCAGGTCGAAGTGGTGGATCGCCATGTCGTTGATCATCGCGTGCGGGAACCGGTAGTGCGGGTACGTCTCGGCGGGCTGGTCGTTGTCCCACTGCCGGAAGTCGACGTTGATCGCGGAGACCTCGCCGACGACGTCCGCCTCGAGCATCTCCTGCACGACCCGCGGTGCCGGGTACCAGCGGTAGTTCTGGCTGACCTGCAGCACCAGGCCGAGCTCCTCGGCGCGACGGACCGCGGTGACGGCCTCGTCGGTGGTGTTGGCGAAGGGCTTCTCGACCAGGACGTGCTTGCCGGCATCGAGGGCCTCGAGCGCGAGCGGCACGTGCGTCACGGCCGGGGCGGTGATGACGACGGCGTCGGCCTCGACCGCGGCGAGCGCCTCGGTCAGGGACCCGAACGCCGCGGAGGCCGGGAGCCCGAGGTCGGTCCGCACGGCCTCGAGCGTCGGTGCCGACGGGTCGACGATCCCGACCACCTGCACTTCCGACACCTCTGGAATGGCGGTGCGGGCCCAGTTGCCGCCCCACCCTCCGAGACCGACGTGGATGATCCGGACGCTCATGCGCGCACTCCTTCGTGACTGCCGTCGTGACTGGTGACGCACCACGGACGCCGCGGTGCGTGCGTCCAGTCTGTCAGTGCGTGAAGGCGTACGCGATGAGTGCCATCGTGACGATGAAGCCCGCCAGGTAGTTGATCCAGAGGAAGCGCTTCCATCCGGCGTTCGCGGCCTCGGCGCCCTGGTCGGTGATGTTCCACCACGGCAGCACGTTGAGCGCGTACGGGATGACGACGATCGCGGCGATCGGCCCGGGGAACGCCGAGAACAGCAGCGCGACGCCGGCGACCAGGTAGGCGACGAAGGCCAGGCGGACGGTGGCCCGGGCGCCGATCACGGTCGCGACGGAGCCGATGCCGCCGGCACGGTCGGCCAGGACGTCCTGCACGGCACCGAACGCGTGCGAGGCCACACCCCACAGGAAGAACGCGATGCACACAGCGACGAGCTCACCGGTCCAGTGCGGGCCCGCCAGGGCGAGGCCGTAGATCGCCGGGGAGACGAAGTGGGTGCTCGACGTGAGCGAGTCGAGGAACGGCTTCTCCTTGAACCGCAGCCCCGGTGCCGAGTACGCGATGACCGCGAAGACGCTGATCGCCAGGACGAGCCACGACCACGGCCCGTTGCCGCTGACCGCGCCGAGCACCACGAGCGCGACGAGGAAGGGGACGTTCGTGACGACGACGGCCCACAGCGTGGTGCGGTGGACGCTCTTGTCGAGCAGTGCACCCTCGACGCCGCCCTTGCGCGGGTTGCGCAGGTCGGACTCGTAGTCGAAGACGTCGTTGATGCCGTACATCGCCAGGTTGTAGGGCACCAGGAAGTACACGACACCGACCAGGAACGCGACGAGCGAGAACCCGCCGCCGCCCTCGACGCCGACCCCGCTGCCGAGCAGGTACGCGGCGCCGAACGGGTAGGCGGTGTTCACCCAGCTGATCGGGCGCGACGACACGAACAGGGCGCGCAGGGTCGACGGCCTGGAGGCGGTGCTGGCGTTCACTTCATGTCCTCTGCTGGTGCTGTGGTCGGGCCGAGCGCGGGGCGCGCGCCGGTCCGGTCGAACAGGACCCACAGGCTGGGCAGCAGCACGATGGCGGACATCGCGTAGGCGAGGTCCTCGACCGGGATCGCACCGATCTTCGCACCGCTGATGAGCGAGGGGTCGTAGGCGACGATCCGCAGCGTGACGATGACGTTGTCGAACACCATCGTCATCACCAGCAACGCGACGCCGGCGATCACGGACGTGAGCACCGCGACCCGGCGCCCGACCGCGGGCCGTCGACCCGCCGCACGGGCCCGGCGGGCGGCGACGACGCCGGCGACCACGGCCACGACGGCCGTGACGCCGAAGAACGGCAGGGCCAGGAGCGCGTACGCCCCGGTGCCGTTCACGCGCGCCGCCGATCGGTCGCCCGCTGCACGAGGGGCCGGACGAAACCGACCAGGTCCATCGTCGAGTAGCAGAGCAGCAGCAGGAAGAAGAGTTCCTCGAGCGGGACCTCGGGCGCCAGGAGCACCCCGGTGAGCAGGTTCTGCGGCCCGATGAAGAAGATGCCGGCAGCGACACCGGCGACGTCCCACACCATGAAGAACGCGACACCGACGACCATCACGGCAGCCGCCCGCCACGGTGCCCGCCAGAAGAACAGCCGGAAGCGGGCGTCCAGCACGGTCATGCCGACCAGGGACACCACCAGGCCGGCGAGGTAGACCCCGGGCATCAGGCGGTCTCGGTCCGGTCCCACGGGGCCCCGAGGGGCGTCGGCAGCGGCTCGGTGCTCCGGTCGCCGTGGATGCGCTTGAGCAGGACCTCGGCGCTGATCAGGCACATCGGCAGACCGATGCCCGGGATCGTCGAGGCGCCGACGTAGTAGAGCCCCTCGACCTTCTTCGACGCGTTCTTCTCGCGGAAGAACGCACTCTGCTTCAGGGTGTGCGCCGGGCCGAGCATCGAGCCGTTCCAGGCGTTCAGGTCGTCGGCGAAGTCGCGCGGCCCGATCGTCCGGCGGACCCGGATGCGGTCGCGCAGGTCCGGCACCCCGGCGCGCTCGGCCAGCACGTCGATGGCACGGTCCGCGATCTGCTCGACCTGGTAGTCACCGGCACCGTCGATGCCGCCCTTGCCGATCGACAGGTCGGCGGGCAGCGGCACCAGGATGAACAGGTTGCTGGTGCCGGGCGGCGAGACGCTCGGGTCGGTCTCGGACGGGGCGCAGACGTAGATCGAGGCGGGGTCCGGCACGTGCCGGTCGTCCCCGAAGATCGCGCCGAAGTTCGCCTTCCAGTCCGCGGTGAACATCAGGGTGTGGTGCAGCAGGCCCGGCGTCGGACCGTCGATGCCGAGGTACACGAGCACAGCACTCGGGCCCGGGTCGCGCTTCTTCCAGTGGTCGGCGCCGTGGGTGCGGTGCTCACGCTCGAGCAGCTGCATCTCGGTGTGCTGCATGTCGGCAGCGCTGACCACGAGGTCGGCGGGCGCCGTGTGCTGCACACCGTCGCGGTCGCGGTGGACGACCCCGGTGGCGACACCGTCCTCGACGACGATCCGTTCGACCTTCGCGCCGGCGATGATCTTCGCGCCCTCGGCCCGGGCGACCCGCTCGACGGCGGAGATCACCTCGGTGATGCCGCCCTTCGGGTAGAGCACGCCGTCGGCCAGGTCGAGGTGGCTCATCAGGTGGTACATGCTCGGCGCCGCGTACGGGCTCGTGCCGAGGAACACCGCGGGGTAGCCGAGGATCTGCCACAGACGACGGTCGCGCACGGCGGTCTCGGCGAAGGTGGAGAGCGGCTCGAGCAGCAGGCGCGCGAGCTTGGGCAGGCGACGCAGGACGTCGGGTGCGGCGAGCTTCGTGAGGTCCTGGAAGCTCGTGTAGAGGAACCGGCGCACGGCCATCGTGTAGGTGTCCTCGGCCGACGCGAGGTACTTCCGCATCCGCTCGCCGGCACCGGGCTCGATGGACTCGAACAAGGCGATGTTGGCCTCGGCGTCGGCGCGCAGGTCGATCGGCTCGTCGTGGCCCTCGCTGTAGACGCGGTAGCCGGGGTCGAGCTTCACCAGGTCGAGTTCGGCCTCGGCCGACGTCCCGAGCAGCTGGAAGAAGTGGTCGAAGACCTCGGGCATGAGGTACCACGACGGCCCGGTGTCGAACCGGAACCCGTCCTGCTCCCACGAGCCGGCACGGCCGCCGAGCTGCGTGCGCTGCTCGAGCACCGTCACCGAGAAGCCGTCGCGTGCGAGCAGCGCGGCGGCCGCCAGGCCGCTGATGCCGCCGCCGATGACGACGGCTCGGCGTGCGGGCACCTTGCGCCGGGTGGTGGTGGCGACCGTCGTCGGTCGGGAGGCGCGGGGCGGGGTCATGAGGAGCCTCCCGGCCGGTGGGTGGTGACGCGCGACCGGAGCGGTGCGCGTCCGGCGAGGACCTGCGCCGCGAGGCGCACCTTCACCGGATTGGGGACGCGCACGCGCGTCGTGACGAGGCGGCTCGCCGGGGTGCGCGCGAGTCGGTCGTTGAGTTCCTGGAACAGCGCGTGTGCGAGTCCGACGGCGTTGCGGGCGTCGGCCGGCAGCAGCCGGATCGTGCGTGCTGCGTGGTCGAGGTCGGCCTGCACGTCGGCGACCAGGCGGTGCTTGGTGGCCTCGTCGAAGGAGCGGATGTCGACGCCCGGGAAGTACGAGCGACCGAGCACCTCGAAGTCGGCGTGCAGGTCACGCAGGAAGTTCACCTTCTGGAACGCGGCGCCGAGCGCACGTGCACCGGCGACGAGTTCGGCCTGGTCGAACGTCGGCCGACCGGCGCGGTACACGAACGCGCGCAGGCACATCAGGCCGACGACCTCGGCCGAGCCGTACACGTACGCGTCGAACGAGGCGTCGTCGTGCTCGGTGCGGTCGAGGTCCATGCGCATCGAGGCGAAGAACGGGGCGGTGAGCTCGGCGCCGAAGCCGGTGGCGCGGGCGGTGCGGGCGAACGCGTGGACGACCGGGTTCACCGAGAAGCCGAGTGCGATGGCCCGTTCGGTGTCGGCCTCGAGCTCGTCGAGCACCGTGCGGGCGAGCTCGCGGTCGAGCCCGGCCTCGGTCGCGGGGCCGTCGACGACCTCGTCCGCGACGCGGACCAACGCGTAGACGTTCCGGATGTGCTCGCGCGTGTCGCGGGCGAGCATGCGGCTCGCCAGGCCGAACGACGTCGAGTACCGGTCGATGACGACCCCCGACGCGGCTTCGGCCGTGGCGTCGTAGAGCTGGAGGCGAGCCGGACGGGATCCGGTCGCCGTGGTGGTGCTGTGGGTCACCGGGCGCGCTCCACGAGTTCGGTCACGAGGGCCTCCAGGCGGTCGGCGAGGTCGTACGGCAGCCGGGCGAGCTCGGCCCGGGCGAGTGCGGTGTGGTCGGCGACACGTGCTTCCGCGGCGCCGCGCGCACCGCAGGAGACCAGGGTCGCACGGACCTCGTCCGCGCGGGCCTCGGTCAGGTCCGGGTCGCCGAGGTACGGCTCGAGGTCGGGCCAGCAGTCGGTGGTCGCCGCGTACGCGATCAGCATGGTGCGCTTGCCCTCGCGCAGGTCGCCGAGCACGGTCTTGCCGGTCATGGTCTCGTCGCCGAAGACCCCGAGCAGGTCGTCGACGATCTGGTACGCGATGCCGATCTCGCGACCGAAGGCCCCGAGGGCGGTGACGACCTCCTCGTCGGCGCCGGCCAGCACGGCGCCGGACTGCAGCGGGGCCTCGAACGAGTACACGCTCGTCTTCGCCCGCTCCATCGCCAGGACCTCGTCCACCGTCGGCATCACGCCGAGTGCCAGATCGACGTCGGTCATCTCGCCTGCGGCACTGGCGAACACGGCTTCGTCGAGCAGTTCGAGCAGCCGCTCGCGGCGGATGCCATCGACGCCAGCCGCCTCGATGAAGCGGGGCGCGCCGGCGAGGGCCAGGTCACCGGCGATCACGGCCGCACTCATCCCCCGGTGCTCGGCGGTCGGCAGCGGGAGACCGCCCGTCGTCCCGTTGTCACGGAACGACCCGGCGACGTTCGGCTGCCCGCGGCGCGACCAGTCGCGGTCGATGACGTCGTCGTGCACCACGAGTGCGGTGTGCAGGAGTTCGTACGCTGCCGCGACGTTGGCGGCTGCGTGCATGTCGGTGCCGCCCATGCCGGCGTACGCGGTCATGACCATGCGGGGCCGGAAGCGCTTGCCGCCCATGCTCGCCTTGCGGAGCACGCGCCACAGTTCTTCGGACGGTCGGCCGTAGCGCTCGGCGCGTGCCGACGACACGGCGAAGAAGCGCTCGAGGCAGTCGTCGACGAGCGCGAGGTCGATGTGCGGCACGGTGGTCGCTTCCTCGCTCATTGGCCTAACCTATCGACACAGATGAACGCTTTCCCTGAATCCGTGGTGCTCCTGGCCGACGACCGTACCCCGATCGGCACGGCGGACAAGTTCACGGTGCACACAGCCCACACGCCCCTGCACCTGGCGTTCTCGTGCCACGTCCGGAACACCGACGGTGAAGTCCTGGTGACCCGACGAGCACTGTCGAAGAAGACCTGGCCGGGGGTGTGGACGAACACCTTCTGCGGCCACCCCGGTCCGGACGAGTCCTTCGAGGACGCCATCGGCCGTCGGGCCTCTCGCGAGCTCGGCATCACCGTGCGCGACGTCGAGGTCGTGCTGCCGGAGTTCCGGTACCGCGCGGTCGACGCCTCGGGCATCGTGGAGAACGAGGTCTGCCCCGTCTTCCGTGCCGTGACCGACGACACTCCGGCGCCCGCGGACGACGAGGTCGCCGAGTGGGCATGGGTGTCCGAGGACTCTCTCAGGCAGGCCGTCGCCGGCGCACCGTTCGCCTGGAGCCCGTGGCTCGGGTGGCAGCTCGCCGAGCTCGAGACCGCCGGGCTGCACGTCACGCGCTGACGCTCCTGCGCCTGTCGGGCCGGGTTGTCCCGCCCGCGCCGCAGGCGTACGCTCGACGGTCGGCAGCGCTCTGGGCGCCGCCACGACGAGACGAGAAGGGCAGGTGAGGCGCGATGTCGGGTGACCATCCTCGATCGGGCCGGCCGCCCGTGTCGGTCGTCGCGCCCGCTCGCTGACCCTGCCTGCGTCCCGGATCACCTCCGGGGCGCCATCGCGCCCGTCTGCTCCGCACCGAAGGAGCACGCACATGGCACTGATCGACAACGCGATCTACGTCCGGGGACGCCGCGTGGAGTCTCCGTCGACCCTGTCGCGACCGGCTCGTGGCGACCTGACGTGGATCGGGCTGCTCCGGCCCGACCCGCACGAACTCGAGGCCGTCGCCACCGAGTTCGACCTGCACGAGAACGCCGTCGAGGACGCCCGCAAGGGACACCAGCGCGCCAAGCTCGAGCGCTACGGCGACACCCTGTTCCTGGTGCTCCGGCCGGCCTGGTTCGACCAGGCCTCGGGCACCGTCGAGTTCGGCGAGGTGCACCTGTTCGTCGGCGACCACTTCGTCGTGAGTGTCCGGCACGCCGCCCGACCCGACCTGGCGGTGCTGCGCGCACAGGTCGAGGCGGACCCGGAGTTCCTGGCGAAGGGGTCCGATGCCGTGACCGCGGCCGTGCTCGACGAGGTCGTCGACGGCTACGGCCCCGTCGTCCAGGTCCTGCAGGAGCAGATCGACGCCATCGAGGACCAGCTGTTCGCCGGGCAGGTCGACCCGGGGGTCTCGAAGCGCATCTACCAGCTGCTCAGCGAGGTCCTCGCGTTCCAGCGGGCCACCACCCCGGTGCCGGCGATGGTCACGGGGCTGCTCCGCGGTGCCGACAAGTACGGCGTCGACGACGACGTGCAGCACCGACTCCGCAACGTGCACGACCACGCACTCCGCGTCACCGAGCGCGTCGACTCGTTCCGCGCCCTGCTCGAGAACGCCCTGACCCTGCACGCCACCCTGGTGTCGCAGGAGCAGAACGAGGCGATGCGCCGGATGACCAGCGCGAGCCTGGCCCAGGGCGAGGAGAGCCGGCAACTCGCCCGGGCAGCACACCGCCAGGGCGAGGAGGTCAAGAAGATCTCGTCGTGGGCGGCGATCCTGTTCGCGCCCGGCCTGATCGCCGGTGTCTACGGGATGAACTTCGACCACATGCCCGAGCTGCACTGGCACTACGGCTACCCGGTCGCGATCCTCGGCATGCTCCTGCTGATGGGCGTGCTCTGGGCGATCTTCCGCAAGCGCAACTGGCTCTGAGCGGACGGCGGATCGGCGCACAGGTGGCGTCGATCCGCCGGACGTGCATAATGATCTGGCCCGGAATGTGAACGTGCACATCGATGTGCCACGACGCCCGGGCGGAAACGAGCAGCAATGGCGTCATCGCGGACACAGCAACCGCGTTCGCCCAGCATCCGTGACGTCGCACGGATCGCGGGCGTCTCGCACCAGACCGTCTCGCGGGTGCTGAACAACTCGGATGCGATCCGGGCCGAGACACGCGACAAGGTCCTGGCGGCCATGGAGCAGCTGCAGTACCGGCCGAACCGGGCCGCACGCGCCCTGGTCACGAGCCGGACCCACACGATCGGCGTCCTGACGGCCCGCCGCGCCCACTACGGTCCCGCCGTCGCGCTGCAGGCGATCGAGGACGCCGCGATGCTCCGGGGCTACTCGGTCACGACGGCGAACATCGCCGAGGCGACCGACGCCGCCGTGCGTGAAGGACTCGGACACCTGCTCGACCTCGACGTCGAGGGCATCGTCGTCATCGCACCCCAGCAGCGGGTCTTCGACCTGATCGCGGAACTCGGCATCCGCACCCCCTACGTCACCATGCGCGCCAGTGTCGGCGAGGACCCGACGGCCCTGTGGGTGGACCAGATGGAGGGCGCCCGGCTCGCGACCGCGCACCTGCTCGACCTCGGCCACGAGTACGTGCGGCACATCGCCGGACCACAGGACTGGATCGAGGCCGACGCCCGCATGCAGGGGTTCCTGCGCGAGATGTCCGACCGTGACATGGCCGTCGCGCCGCCGATCCTGGGCGACTGGACCGCCGACTTCGGCTACCACGCCGGCCGCGAGCTGCTGCGGTGGCGGGACTGCACCGCGATCTTCTGCTCGAACGACCAGATGGCGCTCGGCGTCATGCACGCGGCACGCTCGTACGGGCTCGACGTCCCAGGTGACCTGTCCGTGGTCGGCTACGACGACATCCCCGAGGCGAAGCACTTCTGGCCGCCGCTCACCACGGTGCAGGTCGACTTCGCCGAGCTCGGGCGGCGCTGCGTGGACCTGCTGCTGCCGAGTGAGGGCGAACTGCTCCGCCCCATCGACATCGTCCCGCAGCTGGTCGTGCGCGCCTCCACGAGCGCACCCCGCACGCGCTGACGCACCTCGGGCTGGTCCGGCGCCCCGGAGTACCTGCCCCGAACGTCCAACCAGGGACGTCCGGAGACACCCGCACGCCCGAAACGACCAGGTACGCCCGAGAGGTCTCGGTACGCCCGGAACCACCCGGCCACCCCGCAGTACCTGCCAGGAACGGGCATACCGGCCACGAAGTACTGCCCAGGCACGCCCGAAACGACCAGGCACGCCCGAAACGTCTCGGTACGCCCGGAACCAACCGGCCACCCCGGAGTACCTGCCACAAACGGGCATGCCTGCCACGAAGTTCTGGCCAGGGACGTTCGAAACGAGCCGGAACACCCGGAACGACCAGGTACGCCCGGAACGACTGGGTACGCCCGGAACCAACCGGCCACCCCGGAGTACCTGCCAGGAACGGGCATACCTGCCACGAACTTCCGACCAGGTACGCCCGAAACGTCCCGGTACGCCCGGAACCAACCGGCCGCCCCGGAGTACCTGCCACAAACGGGCGTACCTGCCACGAACTTCCGACCAGGGACGCCCGGAAGCACCAGCCAAGCCCGCTCCGACAAGGCGAGCGCGGCTCCGGACGCGACCACGAGGCGGACGGGAGGCCCGTGGCGGGCCCGCCACGGGCCTCCCGTCCGCGCATGCGGATTCGCGCAACGAAACGCGCGCTCCCGAGCCCCCTGGCCCCAACCCGGGGGGCGTTCTCGCCGGATCACGCACGCCGTTACGAAAACGCGACCAATCCGAATTGACAGCCGCACCGAGGCTGTGCGTAAATTGCCTCCGTCCAGCCGATGTGACCGTTCACATGAGCGTCACACCGAGCCGGATCCGGACGCGACAACGAAGTCCACACAGGCCCCCTGTGCTTTCGCTGCCGCAGCAGAACCACCCGAACACACTGCCGCACCGAAGCGGCAGAAGGAGATGCACTGTGGCGTCAACCCCGATCGACACCGGCCTCGAGACCCGGTCGATCACCGCACCCGAGACGATCCTCGAGATGCGCTCTATCACCAAGGAGTTCCCTGGTGTGAAGGCGCTGGCCGACGTCTCCCTCAGCGTCCGCGCCGGCGAGATCCACGCGATCTGCGGCGAGAACGGCGCCGGCAAGTCGACCCTGATGAAGGTCCTGTCGGGCGTCTACCCGTACGGCACCTACAGCGGCGAGATCGTCTACGAGGGCGAGGAAGTCCGCTTCTCGAACATCAAGCAGTCCGAGCAGGCCGGCATCGTCATCATCCACCAGGAGCTGGCGCTCGTCCCGGAGCTCTCGATCACCGAGAACCTGTTCCTGGGCAACGAGCCGAGCCGCGGTGGCGTCATCAACTGGACCGCCGCACAGCTCCGTGCGCAGGACCTGCTTGCCCGCGTCGGCCTGGCCGACGACCCGGACACGCAGATCAAGAACATCGGTGTCGGCAAGCAGCAGCTCGTCGAGATCGCGAAGGCCCTGCACAAGGACGTCAAGCTCCTGATCCTCGACGAGCCGACCGCCGCGCTCAACGAGAACGACTCGCAGCACCTGCTCGACCTGATCGTCGGGCTGAAGGCCAAGGGCATCGCGAGCATCATCATCAGCCACAAGCTCAACGAGATCGAGCAGATCGCGGACGAGATCACGATCATCCGTGACGGCAAGGCCATCGAGACGCTCAACGTCAAGGCGGACGGCGTCAACGAGGACCGCATCATCCGCGGCATGGTGGGCCGCTCGCTCGAGTCGCGCTTCCCCGACCGCACCCCGAAGATCGGCGAGACCTTCTTCGAGGTCCGCAACTGGACCGTGCAGCACCCGATCGACCCGTCGCGCCTGGTCTGCAAGGCGTCGAACTTCCACGTCCGCAAGGGCGAGATCGTCGGCTTCGCCGGCCTGATGGGTGCCGGACGCACCGAGCTGGCGATGAGCCTGTTCGGTCGCTCCTACGGCACCTGGCTCGACGGCCAGATCATCAAGGACGGCCGCGAGATCAAGGTCACGAACGTCCAGCAGGCGATCGAGAACGGCATCGGCTACGTCTCCGAGGACCGCAAGGCGCTCGGCCTGAACCTGCTCGACACCGTGAAGCGCTCGACGGTCGCCGCCGACCTGAAGAAGATCTCGAAGGCCGGTGTCGTCGACTCGCTCGAGGAGTACTCGGTCGCCGAGAAGTACCGCAAGATGCTCCGTACCAAGGTGCCGAGCGTCGAGGACAACGTCGGCAAGCTCTCTGGTGGCAACCAGCAGAAGGTCGTCCTGTCCAAGTGGATGTTCACCGACCCGGACATCCTGATCCTCGACGAGCCCACCCGCGGCATCGACGTGGGTGCCAAGTTCGAGATCTACGGGATCATCCAGCAGCTCGCGGCCGAGGGGAAGGGCATCATCCTCATCTCGTCCGAGCTCCCCGAACTCCTCGGTCTCTCCGACCGGATCTACACCATCTTCGAGGGCCAGATCACCGCTGACCTCCCGGCCGACCAGGCCGATCCCGAATCGCTCATGCGCAGCATGACCTCCGCGCGGAAGGGCGCCACCGCCTCATGAACAACCTGAAACTGCTCTTCGGCAAGGGCAACAGCATCGGCCAGTACGGCATGATCATCGCCCTCATCGTGCTGCTGATCTTCTTCTCGATCACGACGAACGGGCTCATCCTCGAGCCGACCAACGTCATCAACCTGTTCCTGCAGTACTCCTACATCCTGATCCTGGCGCTCGGCATGGTCATGGTCATCATCGCGGGGCACATCGACCTGTCGGTGGGTTCGGTCGCAGCGGTCGTCGGCATCGTCGTGGCGCAGTCCATGGCCGTGTGGGACTTCCCGGTGTGGGCCGCCATCATCCTGGGTCTCGCGTGCGGCGCCCTGATCGGTGCGTGGCAGGGCTTCTGGGTCGCGTTCGTGAAGGTCCCGGCCTTCATCGTGACGCTGGCCGGTCAGCTCATCTTCCGTGGCGTGAACCAGATCATCGGCAACTCGACGTCCGTCCCCGTCCCGAACGGCTTCACCCCGATCGGCGCCGGCTTCCTCGGTGACTTCGGCCCCGACTTCGGCTTCAGCAACGGCACGCTGCTCATCGGGCTCGTCACGATCCTCGCGCTCATCATCATCGAGGCCCGCGGCCGCGCCCGCCGCCGGAAGATGCAGGCAGAGGTCCCGCCGCTGTGGGTCTCGATCGTCCGCACCGGCATCCTGGTCGCCGTCACGCTCGTCGCCACCTACCTGTTCGGTGCCGGCCCGGTCGGCACCTCGGTCCCGATCGTCGCGATCATCCTCGGTGTCCTGACCATCGTCTACGGCTTCGTCACGAAGAACACGATCTTCGGTCGCCAGGTCTACGCCGTCGGTGGCAACGCGAACGCCGCCGTCCTGTCCGGTGTCTCCGCGAAGAAGGTCAACTTCTTCGTCATGATGAACATGTCGGTCCTCGCCGCGATCGCCGGCATGGTGTTCGTCGCCTACTCCGGTGCCTCGGGCCCCGCGGACGGCACCGGCTGGGAGCTCGACGCGATCGCCGCCGTGTTCGTCGGTGGTGCAGCGGTCGCCGGTGGTGTCGGCACGATCTCCGGCTCGATCATCGGTGGTCTCGTGATGGCGCTGCTGTCGAACGGCCTGCAGCTGATGGGCCTCGAGTCCAACCAGGTGCAGATCATCCGCGGTCTCGTCCTGCTCGTCGCCGTCGCCTTCGACGTCTACTCGAAGTCGCAGGGACGCCCGTCGCTGATCGGCGGCATGATGCGGCAGTTCCAGCGGAAGGACACCGAGCAGAACACGGTGGCCGCCCAGCAGCCGCGGTCCATCGAGGACCAGCCGGACAAGATCACCCTCCCCTAGTCCCAACTCCCCACACCGGGGCCTCGGCCCCACACCTCCTCAACGAAGAGAAAGCAATCACATGCGCAAGAAGATCGTCGCCGGCCTCAGCCTGGCGCTCATCGCGGGCCTCGCCCTCAGCGGTTGCTCGGCACGCGGCTCGTCCGACGACGCCGGCAGCACCAGCACCATCAAGAAGGGCGACCTCATCGGCGTCGCCCTGCCGGCCAAGACCTCGCAGAACTGGGTCCTCGCGGGCGCCGCGTTCAAGAAGTCGATCGAGGACGCCGGCTTCAAGGCCGACATCCAGTACGCCAACGCCGGCAACCCGGTCCCCGACCAGCAGTCGCAGATCTCGGGCATGATCACCAAGGGCGCCAAGGCCGTCATCATCGGTGCCGCCGACGGTTCGCAGCTGACCGCGCAGGTCAAGTCCGCCAAGGACCGCGGCGCCGTCGTCATCGCCTGGGACCGCAACATCCTGAACACGAAGAACGTCGACTACTACGTGGCGTTCAACAACTTCAAGGTCGGCCAGCTCCAGGCCGAGGCGCTGCTCAAGGGCCTCGAGGAGAAGAAGGGCGACAAGCCGTACAACGTCGAGCTCTTCGCCGGTTCGCCGGACGACGCCAACGCGACCGTGTTCTTCAACGGTGCGATGGACGTCCTCCAGCCGAAGATCGACGACGGCACCATCAAGGTCGTCTCCGGTCAGACCACGTTCCAGAAGGTCGTCACGCAGGGCTGGCTCGCGCAGAAGGCCCAGTCGCGCATGACCGACCTGCTCTCGCAGTACTACACGGGTGACACCGAGCTCGACGGCGTCCTGTCGCCGAACGACACCCTCGCCCGTGCGATCCTCACCGCGACCAAGGCCGCCGGCAAGGACAACCCCGTCGTGACGGGCCAGGACTCGGAGACCGCGTCCATCCCGCTCATCATGCAGGGCACGCAGTACTCGACGATCTTCAAGGACACGTCGAAGGAGGCCCAGGCGGCCGTCGACCTCGTCTCCACGCTGTCGAAGGGCGACAAGCCCGACACGAAGATGGACAAGACGAACAACTACAACGGCAAGAAGACGGTCCCCGCGATCGAGCTCACGCCGGTCCTGGTCACCAAGGACAACGCCGTCGAGGCCTACAAGGGCAACGACACCCTCGAGGAGCTCGCCAAGAAGGGCTGATCTCCCCAGCACCACGGACGGCCCCGTCTCGCCTCGGCGAGACGGGGCCGTCCTGCGTCGTCCGGGGGCCGGCCACACGGCGGACGGGAGGCTCGGTGCACGTCGTGATCCGTGCCTCCAGTCCGCCGTGTGGTCCGCCCAGGGCACGTGGCCGCGCCCGGTCCGTGCCCGCGTCCGTCAGGGGTGGGCAGCGCGCAACCGGCGCGCGGCGTCGGCGAGGTGCGGGACGTCGGTGCGGGCGGTGCCGAACACCAGCGCACGCGTCGTGTCGAAGTACCGCCGGGTCAGCCGCTCCCCCAGGTCGGACACGCGCGACCACGGGATGCCGGGCTCGCTCGCGGTGACCCCGGCGGGGAGCACCCGGACCGCCTCACCGATCTCGACCAGGCGCATCCGGACCGCGTCGTGCACCAGGTCCTCGGGCACCCGCTCGTCGTCGATGTAGCGCCGGATCGCCTCGCACGCCCGGATGACGTCGTCGAGGCGGTCGGCCACGGCACGGCGGATGCCGGGCTGCCCACTCACAGCGGCACCGCGGTCCGGACGACCCCGGGGCGCATGCCCGCGGCGTCGACGACGTCGACGCGGACTCCGAGCAACCGTTCGGCGGCGTCCTGGATGCGCATCAGCGCGAAGATGCCGAGCCCCGCGTCGACGTCGACCATCAGGTCGACGTCACTGTCCGGACCGTCCTCACCCCGCGCGACGCTGCCGAAGATCCGGGGGTTCCGCCCGCCGAACCGCTGCACGATCTCGATGAGGTCCTGCCGGGCCGCGACCACACGCTCGAGGAGCGGCGGGGGTTCCTCGACCGGCTGCAGGTCGATCGTCGTCGTGAAGCCCGCCGCGCGGAGCATCCGCTGCAGGGCTGCGAGCGACGGTTCGCGACGACCGTTCTCGTAGGTGCTGATGACGCTCTGCGTGACGCCGGCGCGCTGGGCGAGCTGGACCTGGGTCAGTTCGGCGCGTTCACGGGCGTCGCGGATGAGCACCGCGGCCGACAGCGGCGGGGCGGACCGTGGGGGAACAGCGGACATGCTGCAACGATACACAGCATCCAACATTTCGTCCGCCGCCGGAGCGGCACGTGCTCAGCGGGGGTCGGAGACGTCCGCCCGGTGGAAGTTCTGCGCCGAGCGGGACGCGGTCGGGCCACGCTGGCCCTGGTAGCGGGACTGGTACTCGGCGGAACCGTAGGGCTTCTCGGCCGGGCTCGACAGCTGGAAGAAGCACAGCTGTCCGATCTTCATCCCCGGCCACAGCTTGATGGGCAGCGTCGCGACGTTCGACAGCTCGAGCGTCACGTGCCCGGAGAACCCGGGGTCGATGAAGCCCGCGGTCGAGTGGGTCAGGAGGCCGAGACGGCCGAGCGAGCTCTTGCCCTCGAGCCGAGCGGCGATGTCGTCGGGCAGCGTCACGACCTCGAACGTGGAGCCGAGGACGAACTCGCCCGGGTGCAGCACGAACGCCTCGTCCGGGTCGGTCTCGACCAGGCGGGTCAGGTCGGGCTGGTCCACCGCGGGGTCGATGTGCGGGTACTTGTGGTTGTCGAACAGCCGGAAGAACTTGTCGAGCCGGACGTCGATGCTCGACGGCTGCACGAGCGAGGCGTCGTACGGGTCGAGGCCGATCCGGCCTGCAGCGAGCTGGGCGGTGATGTCGCGGTCGGAGAGCAGCACGGACGAAGCCTAGCGGCAGCGGGCGTCGCGCCGGTATGCTGCCAGGCTGCCCACCGCCCGGGCGGGCGGCGTTCGGAGCAGTGATGACCACCTACACCGTCGACGAGATCACGGTGCCCGCCACCATGGACGACGACCCGGCGACCGTCGCGACCTTCGCCGAGTGGCTCGCGGTGTCCGACGGCGCCGAAGCCGCCGTGCACGGGCTGCACGAGTTGGCCTGGACACCGGAGGAGTACCTGCCGCTGTGCCGCGAGCCGGGCGCCCCGAGCCGGCTCGTCGTCGCCCGAGACGACCGTGGCACCGTGGTCGGTGCGGGCTCGTACGACACGAAGCAGGAGCCCGGCACCACCAACTGCTGGCTGTCGGTCGGCGTCGACCTCGAGCACCAGCGCCGCGGTGTCGGGACGCTGCTCGCCGACCACCTGGAGTCGATGGCCCGCGCCGACGGCCGGACGCAGTGGAAGACGTACGCCGTCTCGCGGCAGGTCGGGCCCGCATCCGGGCCCGGGTACGTGCAGGCCCTGACGGGGTTCGGCGCCGTCCCGGAGGACGAGGCGGGGGTGCGGTTCCTGACCGCCCGCGGCTGGCACTTCGGCCAGGTGAACCGGATCAGCCGGCTCCCGCTGCCCGCCGACGCATCCGTGGTGCGCGGACTGCACGAGCGGGCGTCTGCTGCCGCCGGGCCGGAGTACCGCGTGCACGCCTGGACCGGTCGCACGCCGGAGCAGTGGCTCGACGGCATCGCCCTGCTCGAGACCCGGATGAGCACCGACGCGCCCGCCGGGGACATGGAGGAGCCCGAGGACGTCTGGACCGCCGAACGGCTCCGGGAGCACGAGGACGAGCTCGCCCGGGCACCGCGCACCCTGCTCACCGTGGCCGTCGAGCACCTGCCGACGACCACCCTGGCCGGTTTCACGCAGCTGTCCGTCCCGGACGACCCCGCACGGCCGGCACAGCAGTGGGACACCCTGGTGCTCCGCGAACACCGCGGCCACCGGCTCGGCTGGCTGCTCAAGGTCGTCGGGATCCGAGAGCTCGAGCGGCGGTTCCCGGGGCGCCCCTCGGTCATCACGTTCAACGCGGAGGAGAACCGCCACATGCTCGACGTGAACGAGGCCGTCGGGTTCGTCGGCGTCGGCTGCGAGGGCATCTGGGAACGGCGGGTCTGAGCGCGCATCCGAGGGGCCGCCGTCCAGCCGACACGCCTACGATTGGACGGTCATGACCGTCACGTCACCCGAAACCCAGCCCACGGGGTCAGCGCCGGACGCCGCCCCCACCACCGGGCGCTCGTCCACCGTCGCGACGGTCCTCGTCATCGCGATCCCGCTGGCCGTCGCGTGCTCGATCCTCGGGCTGACGATCACCGGTGCCTTCAGCGCGAGTCAGCAGCTGGTGTCCGCCGGCGAGGTCGTCGAGTACGGCCTGCCGATCGCCCGCGTCGTGCACGACACGATGGCAGCGCTGACCATCGGGCTCCTCATCGTCGCCGCCTTCGCGCTGCCCGCGCAGAAGAAGGACCACGGCGCCCTGTCCAGCGTGCAGCACCGTGCGACCCGGTGGGCTGCAGCGACCGGCGCCGTCTGGTTCCTGGCCGCCGCGGTGAGCATCGTCCTGACCGGCGCGAACACCCTCGGTGTCCCGCTCACCAGCCCGGTGTTCGCCCGCAACTTCATGCTCTTCGCGTTCCAGGTCGAGATCGGCCAGGCGCTCGTGGTGTCGGCAGCCGCGATCCTCGTCGCCACGGTGGTCGCCGCCTTCGCCACCCGGGTGACGACCCTGGCGTTCGCCACCGTGATCGGCCTGTTCGCCCTGCTCCCCCTGGCCCTGTCCGGGCACGCCGCCGGCTCGCTCGAGCACGCGAACGCGGTGAACTCGCTCGCGATCCACCTGGTCGGGGTGTGCGTGTGGGCCGGTGGCCTGGTCGCCGTGGTCCTGCTCCGCACCCGCACGAAGGGCGCGACCGGACGCGTGATCGCCCGGTACTCGACGCTCGCCGGCTGGTCGTTCGGGGCCGTGGCGTTCTCCGGCATCGTCAACGCGTCGCTCCGCCTGACCGGCCCGCTCGACCTGTTCACGACGACGTACGGCTGGCTGATCACCGTCAAGGCGCTCATCCTCGTGCTGCTCGGCATCGCGGGGATCGTGCAGCGCCGGAAGCTCGTGCCCGGGCTCCTCCGCGCGCCGCTCGACCGCCGCCTGTTCACCCGGTTCGCGCTGGCCGAGATCGTGTTCATGGCCGTGGCCATCGGCGTCTCGGTCGCCGTGTCCCGCTCGCAGCCGCCGATCCCGCAGACCCCCGCGACGGGCGAGGACACCCGCTCCGGCCTGATCGGGTTCCCGTTCCCGCCGGCACAGACCACGCAGACCTACCTGACCCAGTGGCACATCGACTGGGTGTGGCTCGGCCTGGCCGTCGTCGGGGCCGTCTGGTACCTGCTGGCGGTGCGCAAGCTCCGGAAGCGCGGCGACGCCTGGCCCGTCGGGCGCACCATCGCCTGGCTGATCGGCTGCGCCCTGTTCATCTGGACCACGTCGGCCGGCCCCGCCGTGTACGGCATGATCCACTTCTCGTCGCACATGCTCCAGCACATGCTGCTGATGATGTTCGTCCCGCTGCCGCTCGTGCTCGGCGGCCCGGTGCTGCTCGCGCTCCGCACCCTGCCGGTCCGGAACGACGGCTCACGCGGCGCCCGCGAGTGGCTCATGCTCTTCGTGCACTCCCGCTGGATGCAGTTCCTCGGCAAGCCCGCCGTCGCGGGCATCATCTTCGCCGGCTCCCTCGTGGTGTTCTACTTCACGCCGGCGTACCAGGCCGCGATGCAGTCGCACGAGTGGCACGTCGCGATGATCATCCACTTCGTCCTGAGCGGCTACCTGTTCTTCTGGGTCTTCGTCGGCGTCGACCCGGGCCCCCAGCGCCCGCCGTACCCGATGCTCATCATCACCCTGCTGGCCACCCTGGCATTCCACGCGTTCTTCGGCGTCGCGGTCATGACGTCGCAGTCGGTGTTCGCGATCGACTGGTTCCACGCACTGGGCCAGACGAACGACGCCGCACTGCTCGACGACCAGCACACCGGCGGCGGCATCGCCTGGGGCGCTTCGGAGCTCCCGATGGTGTTCGTGGCCCTGCTCGTCGTCCGGAACTGGATGCGCTCGGACAAGCGCGACGCGAAGCGCCTCGACCGCAAGGCCGACCGCGACGGTGACGCCGACCTGAAGGCGTACAACGAGCGCCTGGCGGCGATGAGCAAGCGGGACTGACCCACAGCACCGGCCACACGGCGGGCGCGGCCCCGGTCAGTCCCCGTGGACGATGCAGACCGCGTCCAGGTCCATCGCGGCCTCGAGCGCGGCCGAGATCCCCGATTCGCCGTCGGGGCCGGCGGGCGTCACGGTGTCGACCCACCAGAGCGGCGTCGCCAGGGTCGGGGCATCCGGCAGGATCCGCTCGACCTCGTCGAAGGAGTCCACCCGGCGCACGCCGAGCACGGTGATCACCGGGTGGGTGGCGTCACGGCAGACCTGCATCATCGGGCCGTCGTCGAGCGCCCGGACACCCCAGGTCTCGTCGTGCAGCAGGAGCGCCTCCGCCACCTCGCGCGTCTCCACCGGCTGGCGGCAGAGGATGGTGACGTCACGCGGCACCCTGACCGCCCACCATCCGGTCGTCGCGGACGTGTCCGTCGAGCGTGCCCTCGTCGTGCGCGGGGTCGAGCGGTGCGCCGCCGACCAGCTGCAGGAAGCGATCCTCGTCGATGCGGTCGAGGAACGACTCGAGCGCTTCCCAGCCGTCCTCGAAGCGGACGATCATGCCGCCGTCGTCAGCCGCGTCGGCATCCGGACGGGCGGCCGAGCCTGAGCCGGCCGCGAAGGTCGCGGTCGTGGTGCGCGGTGGCGGCCAGACGCCGTCGCGGTCCAGGAAGCCGGCGGCCTCGGGGCCCACGACGACGGCGAGCGGCGACGGCTCCCCGTGCGAGACGGCCCGGACCAGGTGGTCCGCGTCGCCGCGGCGCTGCATGACGACGCCGAACACGGGGACGACCTGGTCGGCGACCCGCTGCACGGCGTCGAACATCCGGTTCGCCAGCCCCGGGTCGGTGTTCTCCTCGGGCACGGTGAGCACGGCGGACATCGTCTCGACGACGACCCCGCCGACCAGGTGCGCGGTCATCGTCGCGGAGAACCCCTCGCCGACGGCGTACGAGGTCGAGATGCCGGGTGCCTCGTGCTTCGCGTACTGCGTGACGACCCAGCGGTCCCACGGCACGGTGAGCGGTTCGGCGGTGCCCCACCGGGTCGGGCAGGTGCCGACGGTGTGGCACAGCGCCTCGATCGCGGAGCCCATGTCGACCGCACGGCCTGGGTGGTGGCGGAGGGTCAGGTCGATGCTGATCTGTCGCACCGAGTCGGCCGAGACGGGGTGCTCGGGCGACGGGGTGCCCACGAGTTCGGGGCCGCGGTGCACGAAGTCCTCGATGTCGGAGGCGGCGACGCCGGTCCGGCCGTCACGCAGCGTGCCGTCGAAGTCGGACACCGCCCACGCGGCGCCGTACGCGCCGAGCGCGTGACGGAGAGCCGGGGTGATCGCCGCGGCCCGGCCGGTGCGGAGCACGACCGTCCGTCCGGCGTCCGCCGACCGACGGAGCAGCGAGGCGAGCGCGTCCGTCAGCCACACGACGGGCGAGGCGGACTCGACCACGATCGCCGAGCCGACCACGTCGTCGATGAGGGGATGCCTGACCATCCGGGTCCTCCTCGGTTCGGGGCTGGAACTCCCTGGACGGTACACACGGGGGCGACACCTGTCCGTCAGGCTCGCACCCTCACAGCGGAGACTCGGGAGGCGCGACACGCGCCCGCGAGACGGCGTACGGTGCGCGGTCGGCTGGCTTCCAGGCGAGAATCCGCTAGGCTTGCCGAGTCCCGTTCTGCGGGGCGCGCGAGTGTAGTTCAATGGTAGAACTCCAGCTTCCCAAGCTGGTAGCGCGGGTTCGATTCCCGTCACTCGCTCCGTCGGACGTACGCTCGCCGCATGTCCTCCTCCTCCTCCGGTTCCCCCGAACGCACCGCACCCGTGGTCGTCATCGGTGCCGGGGTCGTCGGCGCCGCGACCGCGTACGCCCTCACCGCCCGCGGCGAGCGCGTCCTGCTCGTGGAACAGCACGCTCGCGGCCACCACCTCGGTTCCTCGCACGGTGCGACCCGGATCTTCCGGCAGGGCTACGCCGACCCGGAGTACGTCGCGCTGACCACCCGCGCACTGGCGCTGTGGGAAGCGCTCGAGGCCGCTGCCGGCGAAGAGCTCATCGTCCGCACGGGTGCCGTCGACCACGGTCGGCCCGAGGTCGTCGACGCGATCGCCGCGGCCCTCGCCGACGCGGACATCCCGCACGAGTCGCTCACGCCGGACCAGGCGGCGGCGCGCTGGCCCGGCATCGCGTTCGAGGGGAACGTGCTGGCCCACCCCTCGGCCGGGCGCATCCGCTCCGACCGGACGATCGAGGTGTTCCTCACGCTGGCCGAAGCGACCGGTCTCGCCGACCTGCGGTTCGACACGCGGGTCACCGGGCTCGAGGACCACGGTGACGACGTCACCGTGACGCTGTCCGACGGCGGCGCGGTCCGTACCGCGTCCGTGGTGGCCGCGGTGGGCTCGTGGGCCCCCACGCTGGTCGGCGAGCTGCTCGCCGGACGCGGGGCGGGCCTCCCGGCCATCCGCGTCACCCAGGAGCAGCCGGCCCACTTCCCCAGCCACCTGCCGGACGCGGCCTGGCCGAGCTTCGTGCACTGGGCCGACGGCGACGACGTGTACGGGCTGCTGACGCCGGGCGAGGGCGTCAAGGTCGGGTTCCACGGCACCGGGCCAGTCGTCGACCCGGACCACCGGGACTTCACTCCCGTGCCGGCCGAGGCCGAGCGACTGCAGGCGTACGTCGCGCGGTACGTGCCGGGGGTCGACGCGACGAAGCCGACGTTCATCAGCTGCCTGTACGACAACTCCCCCGACGAGGACTTCGTGCTCGACCGGGTCGGGCCGCTGACCGTGGCGACGGGGTTCTCCGGGCACGGCTTCAAGTTCGCGCCGCTGCTCGGCGAGATGCTCGCGGACCTCGCGACGGGCGGCGTGCCGCACCCGCGCTTCGCCCTGCCGGAGCTGGTGCCCACGCCCTGACGCCAGCGCGCGGTCGTTCGCGAGACGCCGGCGTGTTCGTTCGACGCCGTCATGTCGTCGAGACGCCGCCGAATCTGGAGGCGTCTCGAGGAAAACGAGGCGTCCTGCGCACACACCGGCGTCTCACACCCGCGCACACGCCGGCGTCTCGCAACCGGCCACTACGGTGGGAACCGTGCGCATCATCGTGGCTCCGGACTCGTTCAAGGGCACCGCGACGGCGGCGTCGATCGCTGCGGCGGTCCGTGCCGGCTGGCTGACCGAACGCCCCGACGACGACGTGGTGCTCGTCCCGATGGCCGACGGCGGCGAGGGCACGCTCGACGCCTTCGAGACCGCCGTCCCCGGGGCCGTCCGGGTCCCCGTCACCGTCACCGGGCCGGCCGGGACACCGGTCGACACCCACTGGCTGCGGCTGCCCGACGGCCGCGCGGTGGTGGAGCTCGCGGCGACGAGCGGCCTCCCCCTGCTCGACGCACCGATGCCGGACACGGCGACGAGCCGCGGGTTCGGCGAGGCGATCGCCGCCGCGCTCGATGCCGGTGCCACGGGGCTCGTGCTCGGCATCGGGGGCAGCGCGTCCACCGACGGCGGGCGTCCGGTGCTCGAGGCGCTCGGACTCGACAGCGACGGAGCCGGCACCGACGGCCTCCGGGCACTCCCCCCGCTCGGCGTCACCGTGCTCACCGACGTGACCTCTCCGCTGCTCGGTCCGACCGGTGCCGCAGCCGTCTTCGGCCCGCAGAAGGGCATCACGCCCGACCGTGTGGCGTCCTTCGACGACCGGCTCGCCACCTGGGCCGCGCGGTTCCCCGACGTCGACCCGGACACCCCAGGCGCCGGAGCCGCCGGCGGTGTCGGGTTCGGCCTGCTGGTGTGGGGCGCCACGCTCGCCGGTGGGGCCGCGGCCGTCGCCGAGGTCCTCGGGTTGCCGGCGCTGCTCGAGGGGTCCGACATGAACGGGGCCGGTGGAGCGAACGGGGCCGACGTCGTGATCAGCGGCGAAGGGTGCTTCGACGAGCAGAGCGCCGTCGGCAAGGTGCCCTCGGTGGTCCGCGGCCTGACCGCGGCGCACGCTCCCGGAGCCCGCTCGATGCTCGTCGCCGGCGCGATCGAGGCCCCGCTCGACGACTACGTGGCCGCCGCGTCGCTCACCGTGCTCGCGACGCAGACCAACGGCGAGCCCGACGACGCTCTCGCCGACCCGCTGCGCTTCGCCACGATCGCCGGGCAGCGGCTGGCCCGGCTCGCCTGAGCGAGCAGAACGACGCGAGCAACGACGCGAGCACCGACGCGAGCACCGCGGCGGCGCAGTACCGTGGCGGCGCAGTGCCCGCGCCGACGCGCCGCGCAGCCGCCGCGACGCGCCGCGCAGCCGCCGCGACGCGCCCGTCCGCGGGCACAGGGGTGTCCTGGTTGTACCTCCCACCCGGCCGCGGCTGCGCGCACACTGGTTCCGGGCCGGAACCGGCCCGCAACGCACCACCCCCACGAGGAGATCATTGCGCACCGTCAACGCGTACGCGGCACCGTCAGCGACCGAGCCGCTCGTCAAGACCACCATCACCCGTCGGGACGTCGGCCCGGACGACGTCGCGATCGACATCGCCTACGCCGGCATCTGCCACTCGGACATCCACACCGTCCGCGGTGAGTGGGGCCCCATCCAGTACCCGCAGGTCGTCGGCCACGAGATCGTCGGCCACGTCACCGAGGTCGGCGCGAACGTCACCAAGCACAAGGTCGGCGACCGCGTCGGCGTCGGCTGCATGGTGAACTCGTGCGGCGAGTGCGAGAACTGCGTCGCCGGCCAGGAGCAGTACTGCCTCAAGGGCAACATCGGCACCTACGCCAGCGTCGACCCGGCCGACGGCTCGATCACCCAGGGCGGCTACTCGCAGGCCGTCGTGGTGAACGAGGACTTCGTCCTCCGTGTCCCCGAGTCGCTCGACATCGAGAAGGTCGCGCCGCTGCTCTGCGCCGGCATCACCACCTACTCGCCCCTGCACCACTGGAACGCCGGCCCCGGCACCAAGGTCGCTGTCGTCGGCATGGGCGGGCTCGGCCACATGGCCGTCAAGATCGCCGTCGCGCTCGGCGCCGAGGTCACCGTCCTGTCGCAGACCACCTCGAAGCAGGAGGACTCGCTCCGCTACGGCGCGAAGGCCCACTACGCGACGAAGGACCCGGAGACGTTCGAGAAGCTCGCGAACTCCTTCGAGCTGATCATCAACACCGTCTCGGCGAAGATCCCGATGGGCGCCTACCTCGGCCTGCTCAAGGTCGACGGCACGCTCGTCAACGTGGGCGCTCCGTCCGAGCCGCTCGAGGTGCCGGCCTTCGCGCTCATCCCGCGTCGGCTCAGCTGGGCGGGTTCCGCCATCGGCGGCATCCAGGAGACCCAGGAGATGCTCGACTTCTGCGCCGAGCACGGGATCCTCCCGGAGACCGAGCTCATCAGCGCCGACCAGATCAACGAGGCCTACGAGCGCGTGCTGTCCTCGGACGTCCGCTACCGCTTCGTGATCGACGCGGCCACGCTGGCGTAGTCGTCACCACCTGACAGACGGAAGGCCCGTTGCCGGCTGGCACCGCCCTCCCTCGCAGGCTCGGTCGGCGCGCCCCGCGCAACGCTTCGCGTTGCCACGGAGCGGGGCGCGCACGTCTGTCGTCTCGGTTCCGTCAGCCGACCTCGTCACCGGACGGCAGCGCGCCGCACCAGTCGACGGAGCCCGCGTCGATGCTCGCCTCGAGCGCACCAGAGGCCGCGTCGACGATGCTCACGAGCTCGCCGGTCGCCGACTTCGTCGCGACCGCGACGAACTGACTGTTCGGGGACGGGCAGACCGCGGTGACGCTCGCGTCGTCCGGGATCGTCACGGGCAGCCGGGAGGCCCGTCCCCCGTCCACGCGCACGATCCGTGCCGCGATGGTGCCGTCCGACCGCACGTCCCCCAGCACCCGCAGGTACGTGTCGTCGGACAGCTGGGCGATGCGGCCGAGGACGGCCGCATCGGTGCTCGCGGCGGGCGCCTGCAGCGCCGACTTCGACCCGTCGGTCAGGTCCAGCCGCTCGATGCCGGTGCCCGTCTCGACGACGGCGGTGGTGCCGGTGCCGACGAAGCCGTGCAGGTAGGTGGCGCTGCCGAGCCGGACCGGGTCGGCACGCCCGCTCATGTCGACGAGCACCAGGTCGTCGCTGCCCGTCCGGACCAGCGCGCTCTCGGTCCGCGGCACGTAGGCCCACTGCCCGACCGTCATCGGCACGGCGCCCGTCTTCGGCTTGCCGTTCGCCGCGATCGCCGTGGGCATGTGGGTGCCCGTCATGTCGACCACGTACAGGCCGGTGTTCCGGGACTGCCCGGTCGAGGTGTCGGCGTACTCGAACCCGAACGAGGCCCCGTCGTCGGCGACGTGGAGCGCCGTGACGCGGCCCTCGGCGGTCGGCAGGGTGAGGTGTTCGACGGGGGCATCGGCGTCCTGCACGCCACCGCTCAGCGCCACGATGTCCACGGACGAGCTGGCGTCCGTGCCGCTCACGACGACCAGGGAACGGCCGAGCCGGGCGTACTCGGAGATCGCGGTGCCCTCGTAGACCGTGGTGGCGCCGCCCGCATCGAGGGAGCGTCGGACGATGCGGTCCTTCGCCCCGGCCTGCCCGGGCACGAGTGCGAGCACGTCGGTGCTGCCGGTGCGGATCGCCGCGGTCAGGTCGGACGTGGCGCGCTGCCCGGGTGCCCGGACGTCCGCGACCGTCACGGTGTACTCGCGGTCGTAGGCCAGGGGTCCGGCGAACTCGACGGCGATGGTGTTGCCGCTCGAGGTCACGGTGTGCGCCGCAGCCGGGCTGACCCGGACGTCGGCGGCGGCGACCTTCTGCAGCGCCTGGTTCGCCGTGAGGATCACCCGCTGGGCCGGCCGGGTGACGAGACCGGTCGCGTCGTAGGACACGTCGCGGAGCCGCGGGCCCTGCTGCGAGCCGACGACCGCGGCGAGCGCGGCGACCACGGCGAGGACCACCACGACGGCGACGTACCGGCGGTGGAAGCGGTGTGCGACGGGGCGGCGCTCGCGGCGCTGGTCTCCGTGGTGCTGGTCTCCGCGGCGCTCAGAACTCATACGGGTCCTCGGGCTGGGCGATGTCGGTGATCTTCGCGGCCTTGACGACGATGCGGGCGTCGGCGGACTGGTCCGGGTTGGCGGCCAGGGCTCCGCGGACGGTGACCCACTGGCCCTCGTCGGGGACGGTCCCGGTGCCGTCGCCGGTCACGACACCGAGGCCGACCGGTTGCGCGTCCACGGCGCAGCAGCTGATCACGAAGCGGGTGAGGGTGAAGGACCCGTCGTCGCCCGGCACCACGAAGCCCGTCAGTTCGACCTGCTTGCCGACCAGGGCCGTGGTGTCCGTGGTCTGTCGGATCAGCGCGGCCCAGTCCTTGACGCCGTACTCCAAGGTGTCGACACCCTCGCTGCCGAGCAGCTGCACCGCGGACTCCGAGCCGGTGGCGTTGGACAGGGTCGCCGAGTCCACGCTCCGCTGCTGGGCGGTGCGGGCGGACAAGGTCGTCGGGGGCAGGACGAGCATCGCGACGGTGACGCCGATCGTGACGACGGCGGCGGCTCCGCCGAGGGCGAGGCGGACGGCGCGACGGCGGCCTCCCGTCCGCTGCTGCTGGTGCAGATCGAGGTCGTCCTCGTCGTCGCCGTGGGTGTGGCCGTGACCCCGGGCGATGACGACGAGTGCGGCGACCGACGCGGGCACCCCGACGGCGGCGAGTACCACCGTGAACACCGAGTACCGCGGGTTGATGTACAGGTCGAGGTGCCCGACCAGCGCGAGCCACAGCGTGCAGAGGGCCGCGGCCAGCACCGACCCGAGACCCAGGTACGCGGCCGCGTTGCTGCGTGCATCAGACGAGGACATTCATCACCAACCCGACGGCTCCGGCGAACAGGACGCACACGACGGACAGCAGCACCAGGAAGCGGACCCGGAACGTCGTGCGCAGCAGGGCGATCATCTTGACGTCGATGATCGGCCCGATGATCAGGAAGGCCGTGATCGACCCGGGCAGGAACGTCGACGCGAAGGACAGCGCGAAGAAGGCGTCGACGTTCGAGCAGAGCGACACCGTCATCGCCAGGAGCATCATCGCCGCGACGGACAGCACCGGGTTCGAGCCGACGGCCACCAGGGTCGATCGGGGCACGGCAACCTGGATCGCCGCGGCGAGGCCGGCACCGACGAACAGCGCCGGCATCATCGTCGCCGTCTCGCCGCCGAACTGCGCGGCGCTCTGCCGCCAGCGGTGCAGGCCGCGGGGCGCTCCGACGGCCGCACGGCACCGGGCCTCGAAGGCGGGGAGCAGCAGGTCGGCCGGACGGCGGTGCGCGGCGACGATCCAGCCGACGAGGTTCGCGATGACGAACCCGCCGACGATGCGCACCGGCAGGATCCACCCGGACCAGCCGAACGCCTGCGCGGTGCTGATGATGACGAGCGGGTTGAGGATCGGGGCCGCGACGAGGAACGTGACGGCCTCGGCCGGCGTGAACCCGCGCATCATCAGGCCGCGGGCGAGGGGCACGTTGCCGCACTCGCACACCGGGAAGAGCATGCCGATCAGGGAGATCACGGCGCGACGGCCGAAGGCGTTCTGCGGCAGGACCTTCTCGAGCGCGCCGACCGGCACCCAGACCTCGACGACGATCGACAGCACGATGCCGAGCACCACGAACGGCAGGGACTCGACGACGACGCTGATCGCCAGTGTGAGGAAGTCCTGCACGACGTCCGGCAGCCCGGTCGACCCGATGCTCGGGGAGAACAGCCGGATGCCCAGCAGGACGACGACGGCGAGCAGCACCAGGCCGGGGCCGGTGAGGCTCCGGGTGCGCTGCGGCGGCCGCGTGGTCGTCGTCACCGGGACAGGATAGGTGACGCCTCCTGCCCGGGGCTGCGCACGGGGCGGCTCAACCCGCGGTGACGCCGTCGAGGTGCCGGTCGAGCACGTCGATCGCCCAGTCGCCGGACTCCCCCGGAGCCAGTCGGACGACCTGCATCGCGAGTCCGTCCAGGAGCGCGTGGAGGCGGCAGGCCTCGTACTCCCGGTCGTCCGCCGGTACCCCGAGCAGCCCGAGGACCTCCTCGCACCACGTCCGCATCGCCGCGACGGTCCGGTCGAGCGTCGGCCGGAGCCCGACGTCGGTGAGCGCGGCGTTGCCGAGCGCCAGGTAGACCTCGAGCTCGACGACCCGCTCCTCGTCGAGGGGCAGCAGCTCGAGCACGATCCGGCGTGCGCGTCGGGCGGGCGTGAGGTCGTCGGGGATGGCGTCGATGCGCTCGCGGATCCGGTCGAACACGAGCGTGATGGTGTGCTCGCGGACGCTCGCCTGGGTCGGGAACGTGTAGCGGACCGTGCTCGGCGGCAGTCCGGCCTCGGCGGCGACGTTCCGCACGCTCAACGCTCCGAGCCCGTCGCGCACGAGGACCCGGCACGCCGCCTCGGACACGGTGCGGCGCCGTTCGTCGACGTCCATGCTCCTGGCCACGGCGCCATACTCGCACAGTCGTACCAACTCGTGCTACCGTCAAGGTCGTTGTCGCACAGTCGTACGACAACGAGAACGAATGACTCCCGCAGGAAAGGACATCGTCATGGCATGGGCAATCCTCGTGCTCAGCGGCGTGCTCGAGGCCGTCTGGGCCACCGCCCTCAGCGCCTCGAACGGCTTCAAGAAGGTCGTCCCCACGATCGTGTTCGTCGCAGGGATGGCGCTGAGCATGGTGGGGCTGGCGTTCGCGATGAAGAGCATCCCCGTCGGCACCGCGTACGCCGTCTGGGTCGGCATCGGGGCATCCCTGACCGTGGTCGTCGCGATCCTCCGCCGACAGGAGGCCGCGTCCTTCGCCCGACTCGCCCTGGTCTTCGGCCTGGTGGCGTGCGTCATCGGCCTCAAGGTGGTGAGCTGACGTGGCCTGGATCGTCCTGTTCGTCAGCGCCGCGCTCGAGACCGTCTGGGCGACCGCCCTCGGCGAGAGCGACGGCTTCACCGAGCTCCGACCGACGATCGTGTTCGCCGTCACGATCGTGATCAGCCTCGTCGCCTTCGGCTACGTCCTCAAGCACATCCCGATCAGCACGGCGTACGCGGTGTGGACCGGGACCGGCGCCGCGCTCACGGTGCTGTGGGGCATGGCCACCGGCGCCGAACCGGTCACGGTGCTGCGCCTGCTCTTCATCGCCGGCATCGTCGGGTGCGTCGTCGGCCTCAAGCTCGTGCCGGCCCGCCCCGTCGCGGAGCCCGCTGCCGAGCTCACGCGCTGAGCGACAGCTCACGCACCAGCGACCCCGTGAGGTGTCGCTGACCCCGTGAGGCGAGTGCGGTCCGAGCACGCGCGCCGAGACGGACGGGAGGCCCGGTGCCAGCTGGCACCGGGCCTCCCGTCCGATCTGGGGTCGCGCCCACCGCGCATGGTGAGCAGCAATGGTCGGGTCACCTCGCGGGACCCGACCGTTCCTGCTCACGAAGCGAGCGCTGGGAGCGTCAGACGGACGCGCCCGTCCACTCGTCCTCGGCGGCGACGTGGTCGCTGCCGACCGTGCCGGCCGCCATCGCAGCAGCGGCCCGTGCCGCGTGCGACGGCGGGTCCGACGGCACGTCGGCCGGACGACCCTCGTCGTTCAGCTTGCGCAGCTCCGGCACGATGTCCGTGGCCAGGATGTCGATCTGCTCGAGCACCGTCTTGAGCGGCAGACCGGCGTGGTCGATGAGGAACAGCTGGCGCTGGTAGTGGCCGACGTGGTCCTTCATCGCCGCGTACCGGTCGATGACCTGCTGCGGCGAACCGACGGTGAGCGGGGTCTGGGCGGTGAAGTCCTCCATCGAGGGGCCGTGGCCGTAGACCGGGGCGTTGTCGAAGTAGGGCCGGAACTCGTTGATCGCGTCCTGCGAGTTCTTCCGCGCGAAGAACTGCCCACCGAGCCCGACGATCGCCTGGTCGGCGCGGCCGTGCCCGTAGTGCTCGAAGCGCTGGCGGTACAGGCCGACCATCTGCTCGGTGTGCTGGATCGGCCAGAAGATGTTGTTGTGGAAGAAGCCGTCGCCGTAGTAAGCGGCCTGCTCGGCGATCTCCGGCGTGCGGATCGAGCCATGCCAGACGAACGGCGGGACACCGTCGAGCGGACGCGGGGTCGAGGTGAAGCCCTGCAGCGGCGTGCGGAACTTGCCCTGCCAGTTGACGACGTCGTTCTCCCAGAGCTGGCGGACGAGCGCGTAGTTCTCGATCGCCAGGTTGACGCCCTGGCGGATGTCCTGCCCGAACCACGGGTAGACGGGGCCGGTGTTGCCGCGACCCATCATCAGGTCCATGCGGCCGTCGGACACGACCTGGAGCATCGCGTACTCCTCCGCGATGCGCACCGGGTCGTTCGTGGTGATCAGGGTCGTCGACGTGGACAGCGTGATGTCCTTCGTCTTCGCCGCCAGGTAAGCGAGCAGCGTGGTCGGCGACGAGGCCACGAACGGCGGGTTGTGGTGCTCACCGGTCGCGAAGACGTCGAGCCCGGCCTGGTCGGCATGCTCGGCGATCGTCAGGATGTCGCGGACGCGCTGGGTGTCGTCCGGCGTGGTGCCGGTCGTGGGGTCGGTCGTGACGTCACTGACCGTGAAGATGCCGAACTGCATGATGCGCCGCCTTTCGCGATTTCGATGCGTTTGCATCGACTTGCTCGGTACAACGTAGCGCACGGCGTGGCATTCCCGCCAGGCTCACGCCCGTCGGACGGGCGGCCTGGAGGCCCGGCTCGGCTCCCCGGGTCAGCCGACGGCTTGCAGCGTGGCTGGGTCAGCGGGCGGTCGGCAGCGTGGCCGGGTCGGTGCGCGCGGCGTGGTGCATCCCGTCGAGGAACCACACGATGGTCACGACCGCCAGGACGCTCGCGCTGGACGCCAACCGCCCCGCCACCAGGATCGCGGCATGGTCGTACGCGCCATCACCGGTCAGGCCGACCACGAGCGCCGCAACACCGATCACCAGCGTGAGCCCGGTCGCGACGAGGAGCACGACGCTCACCACCCGCCGAGGCCCCCGCCGACCGTCACGGTCGCCCCGGAGCCCCCGGTCGACCCGGGGTCCGACCGCGCGGACGATCCCGAGCCAGAACATCGCGATCGCGCAGGCGCCGATGATGTCGCTGACCCGGTGCCAGCCGTAGACCACGGTCTGGTTCGCCACGAAGACCGCGTACCCGACGCCGACGATGGTCACCAGCGGGCGGAACCGACGAGGCGTGACCATCAGGACCGCGAACAGCGCCGCCAGTGCAATCGTCGCGTGCCCGGACGGGAACGAGTTCGGCGTCGTCGACTGAGCGATCTCAGGGCGCACGGCGATACGCTTGACGAGCGTCGAGGTGGCCGCCGACGCGAGCACCACGACCCCCGCGCCGAGTCCCACCGAGAGCCGCCGTCTGGCGAACGCCACGGCGACGATCACGACGACGAGCAACAGGATCACCGGCACCGAGATGACGTTGAGCGCAGTGTCCGAGCTGAACAGGTCGGACTCCCGGACCCCGCCGAGCGCGGCGTCCTCCGCTTTCTGACCGACCGGGGTCAGCACCGCGACCCCGTAGACGAGAGGCACGATCACGAACCCCAGAGCCGCCAGCGCAGCCCACCGCCCCCGCCGCGAGACCCACGGTCCGCGCGACTCGGATGCACTGCGCTCGGGTGTCAAGGTCACCGGGCTGGTCCTCCTCGGAGTGGTCGTCGTCGGGCTCGTCGCACGACTGGCGGCGGCGCTGCGATTGGGTCGGTCGGGGTCCGACACGATACCGTTGGAGCACCGGCCGGAGGCTGGGAACCGCACCCCCGTCGGCCGTGCACTGCGCGCTGACACGAGGGGATCGGTGATCCCCGCCGGGCCGTCGCACCACGCGGGACCGACGCACGTCGCGTCGGCAGTGTACGAGGAGGAAACCGAAGTGGCCATCAAGGAACCGGGCATCATCGCCTCGCCGAACCGGGGTCTCGCACTCACGGCCGGCGGCGTCCTCGCACTCTGGGGCGTCCTGGGCTTCTTCTTCGCCGCCGACGGCGACCCGGGCTTCTTCAACCGCCAGGGCGGCATGCTGTGGAACGCGTTCGGCGTGAACCCGGCGCTCTGCCTGGTGTGGGTGCTGCTCGCCGCAGTGCTGCTCATCACCGGCCTCGGCAACACCGTCGGATCACGCAACGGCAACCTGCTCGTCGGCGTCCTGCTCGTCCTCTTCGCGGTGTACGGCTTCGTCTTCGTCGACACCTCCGCCAACGTCTTCGCGCTGAACACCACGGACAACGTGTTCCACGCGATCGTCGGTGTGCTCCTGCTGCTCACCGCGCTCGGTGCCGACAAGGAGAACCTCCGCGCCCTGCGAGCGGCGCGCGCCTGACGCACCCGCTCGACTGCACTCCCGACGCCCGTCTGCCGCTCCGGCAGGCGGGCGTCGTCGTGTGTGCGGGGGCGGGGCGGTCCGGCGGGGTGGTCCGGCGGGTGTGGTCCGGCGGGGGTGTCGTCCGGTCACGACTCCCCGCTCAGGTGCGTCGGCCGGTCACGAACTGTCGGATGCGGAGTGTCCAGGCGACGACGAGTGACCACTCGGCGCAGGACCGACGGGGAGCCGTGACCGCTCGGCAGTGTGCGTCCGGGCATGCAGGCGCGCGTGCCGGCGGCGTGCGGCCGAAGCGGACCCAACGGGTCAGTCGGACGCGTCAGTCGGCGTCGGAGTCGGCGTCGGGCTGCTGCTTCGGGGCCTCGAGCTCGGTGGCGACGATGCGGGGCGCCTCGGACATGAAGCGTCGGACGTCCAGGTCGACGATGATGTCCTGCGGCCGGAGCGGCCGGGTGAGGAACAGCCCCTCGAGGGAGGTCAGCCGCGACAGCGCCACGTACGTCTGGCCCGCGCTGAACACCCGGTTGCCGAGGTCGACCACGGCCCGGTCGTAGGTGCTGCCCTGCGACTTGTGGATGGTCACGGCCCAGGCGAGCCGGAGCGGGAACTGCTGGAACTCCCCGACGGTGTCCTTCTTGAGTTCCTTCTTGTCCGCGTCGTACGAGTACTTGAACTTCTCCCACACCGACGGCTGGACCTCGAACGACTCACCGTCGACGTCGACCCACACCGTGTCGCGGATGGCCGTCACGATGCCCAGGGTGCCGTTCACCCAACGCTGGTCGGCGTCGTTGCGCAGGAACATCACGTGCGCGCCGGGCTTCAACTCGAGGGCTTCGTCGGCCGGGAAGTTCCGTCCGCCGAAGTCGCCGTTCACGTCGGCCTTGGCGGTCTTCACCTTGCCGGGCAGCCGTTCGAGGGCCGCCTTGTTGATCCGGGCGACCGTGTCGTTGCGGGTCGCCAGGGTGATGGCGTCGTCCGGGGCCGGACGTGCCCCGGCGGTGTTGAGCTGCTCGGCGATGTCCGCGGTGACCCGGCCGTGCCGGACGGCGGTGAGCATCGCGGCGAAGGCGTCGTCGCGCTGCCGGTGCACCGTGGCGAGCTCGATGATGTTGAGCTCGGCCTCGAGCCACACCTTGGCGTCGAAGAACCACATCGACCGGTAGTGGTCGGTGAAGTAGGCGCGCTCGTCGGCGTCGCCGGGCACCGGGGGCAGCTGGTACGGGTCGCCGAACATCACGACCTGCACACCGCCGAACGGCTCGAACTGCCGACCGCGGGCCTTGCGGAGCGACCGGTCCATGCCGTCGAGCAGGTCGGCGTTGACCATCGAGACCTCGTCGATGACCAGGGTGTCGATCGTGTTGAGGAGCTTGCGGGTGTCCGGGCCCTGCCGCAGCTCGGCGTCCGCGATGAGTCCGATCGGCAGCCGGAACAGGGAGTGGATCGTCTGGCCGCCGACGTTGAGCGCGGCGACCCCCGTCGGGGCGCAGATGACGACCTGCTTCTCGGTGTTCCACGACAGGTGGTTGAGGAGCGTGGACTTGCCCGTGCCGGCCCGGCCGGTGATGAACACGTGGTCTCGGGTGTGCTCGATGTACTCGAAGACGGCGCGCTGTTCGTCGCTCAGCTCGATGCTCATCGGGCGTCCGCTCCGGGCGAGGGTTCGAGGTCGTCGCTGCCGTCGTCGAAGTCCAGGTCGTCCTGGTCAACCTGGGAAGCGGGCTCGGCGGCGGCGGTCGGGCCGGCCACAGCTGCGTCGCCGGCAGCAACTGCGTCAACGGCGTGGGCCGGGTCTCCCCCGTCACGCCGCAGCCGCACGAGCACCACCACGACCACGGTCACCAGGAGCAGCACCCCGGCGACGATCAGCACGAGCCCGGCCCGGGCCTGGTCGACGAGCGGATCCGGCCCCCACGTCCGGCCCATCGCACCGAACCACGATGCCTGCAGCAGCCCGAGCGGCCCGCGCATCGCGATCCCGAGCGAGACGGTGCCCGCCGCGATCACCATCGCCCCGACGATCCGGACGGCGGCGGCAGCCGTGGTCGGGCGACGGTGCCCGGCAGGGATCGGTGTGCAGAGCGTCGGGACGGCCAGCAGCCCGACCAGCAGGAACACGGCGTCGCTGACGGTACGACCGGTGGGGTCGCTCACCGACCACCGGACGGCATCGGTGGCGAAGAAGGCCCACCACAGGGCCGCCGCGAGCAGGAACGCGGGGAACGGCTGGGCCAGGTACCGCACGGAGGGGTGCTCGACGATGACGTCGGTCCACTCACGCACCCCCGTGCTGTCGTCGTTCCGGGGGTGCACGGCGGCGCGGATCAACGCGACGGGTGCCGCCGCCCACACCAGGGCGGGGACCACCAGGCCGAGCAGCACGTGGGCACCGACGTTCGCCGAGACGAGGAACCGGTCGTACTGATGCAGCGAGCCCGAGGTCGCGACCACCAGGGACACGACCGCCAGGGCCGCGGCGATCGAGCGACGCGCCGGCCACCGCACGCCGCTCCGCCGCAGTCGCACGACGCCGGCCACGTAGGTCGCGGCGAGCAGCACGGCGGCCATCAGCCAGAACAGGTCGATGTTCCACTGGGTCAGCCAGCCCCACGCACCGGGCGCGTGCGGCAGCAGGTCGTCGGTCAGGAGCTCCGCCGGGCTCGGGTCGGTGGTCTTGCTCAGGGCGATCTGGTCGACCGGGGTGGCGGTTCGTCCGAGTGCCGCGGCGAACCCCGACGCCACACCCATCACCGCGAGTTCGACGACGATGAGGGTCCAGAAGGGCCGCTGCCGACCGGGCGAGGTGGTCAGCGCACGGATGGCCCGACGGCGCTGCACCGCGCCGAGGACCCCGATGGCGACGATCGCACCGATCTTCACCAGGACGAGCGTGCCGTACGGGGTGAACAGGTTCGACAGCGCCCCGACGCGGATCTGCGCCGACGCGGTACCCGAGACGGCGACGAGCACGAAGCAGCCGAGGGCGATGCTCGAGTACCGCGCCACGACCACGGCCAGCCGGTCTCCGGGCAGCACCCCGCGCAGCAGCACGAGCATGACGAGCCCACCGACCCACAGCGCCGCACCGACCAGGTGCAGCCCCAGTGCGGTCACGGCGGCGTCGTGGCTCGCGGTACCGGCGGCGTGGCCCTGCTGTGCGAGCGGGATGAGACCGATCATCGAGACCGCGGCGGTCAGGGCGACCATGCCCCTCGAACGGACGGCGAAGCAGAGCACCGTGACGGCCGCGGCGACGAGGACGGTCACGAGCCAGGCGAGCCCGAGCTCGGTGCCGGTGAGGAAGACCCCCATCGACTGCCCGAACTGCTCGTCGATGCTGATGCGCGAACCGGCCACGCTGAGGAACGTGCAGAACGTGGCGACGGCCGACGCGACCGTCCAGACACCACTGGCCCCGGCAGCGACGTCGATCGCGCGGTTCCACTCGGGGCCGGAGCGCGACAGGCCGATGGTCGCCAGCGCGAGCCCGCCGATCGTGGTGGCCGCGGACAGGTCGACGACGAGCCGGGCGATCGGCAGCCCGAAGCGGACGCCGGGCCCCGGATCGGCGATGAGTGCGGGGTTCGCGCCCCCACCGATGACGAGTGCCGTGAGCAGCGCCACGAACCCGACGAGCAGGAGCACGGCGGGACCGGCGATGCGCGCGATCCGATTCACCCGTCAAGCCTAGGCGGTGCCCACCCGGCCGACGGACGGGGCGGGCCGATCTGTGCAAACCGGCACGGGCCTCCAGGCCAGGACCCGCGCACCACGCGCCCGCGCGCCCCGGGAACGACGAAAGGGACGGCCGAAGCCGTCCCTCCCGATGCGCGGAACAGTCTTACTTGACCGCAGCCTTGAGCTTCGAGCCGGCGCTGACCTTGACCGAGTCGCTCGCGGCGATCTCGATGGCGTCACCCGTCTGCGGGTTGCGGCCGGTGCGGGCGGCGCGGTGCGTCTTCTCGAAGGCGATCCAACCGGGGATCGTGACCTTCGTGCCGTCGGCGACGGACGACGAGACGACGCTGAAGAGCGCGTCGACGACGCCGTTGACGGTGGCCTGGCTCTGGCCGGACTCAGCGGCGACGGCAGCGACGAGCTCGGTGCGGTTCAGTGACTTGTCAGCCATGGATGTCCTCCTCGGACTTCTTGCAGTATCGGTCGGACGCACGTGTCGTCCGGCGCCCGGAGCGGGTGCCCCGTGCCACGGTGCCAGTGGGCCGAGGGCCCGGCGGAACCGGAGTTGAACCTACCAGCCGCCGGGGGTGAAAACCGCCGACTCGCCCGGATTTCCGGGGTTGTCGGGGCTCCGAGGGGGTGCTGGAGGGGCAGATGTGACGAATGACGGCTCGCATGTACCCCGTACACAGCGAACGCCCCGCCACCAGGAGGTGACGGGGCGTCGTGTACTGCGAGTGCTTACCAGGAGCTCTTCGTGATGCCGGGGAGCTCGCCGCGGTGGGCCATGTCACGGAAACGGACACGGCTGATGCCGAACTCACCGAGGTGGCCACGGGGGCGGCCGTCGATGGCGTCGCGGTTGCGGTAGCGGATGGGCGATGCGTCGCGGGGCAGCTTCTGCAGGCCCACGCGGGCGGCCTCACGCGACTCATCGGTGCCGTTCGGGTCCACGAGGGCCTTCTTCAGCTCGAGACGACGCTCGGCGTAGCGCGCGATGATGACGGCACGCTGGTTGTTCTTCGCGATCTTGCTCTTCTTCGCCATGCTTAGCGCTCCTCACGGAAGTCGACGTGCTTGCGGATCACCGGGTCGTACTTCTTGAGCACGAGTCGGTCGGGGTTGTTCCGACGGTTCTTCTTGGTCACGTAGGTGAACCCGGTGCCCGCCGTCGAGCGGAGCTTGATGATCGGACGGATGTCCTGACCCTTTTTCGCCATCAGATCTTCTCCCCACGGGCGAGGAGATCCTTGACGACGGACTCGATGCCACGTGCGTCGATCACCTTGATGCCCTTCGCGCTGAGCGTGAGCGTGACGTTACGACGAAGCGAGGGCACGTAGTACGTCTTCTTCTGCACGTTCGGGTCGAAGCGACGCTTCGTCCGGCGGTGCGAGTGCGAGATGTTGTGACCGAAGCCGGGAACGGCGCCGGTCACCTGGCACACTGCTGCCATGGTTTCCTCCTGAGTACCGTGCGACCGGACGGCCGCACCCAAGTTCACTTGCCTGGTGCACACGCGCACTGCCACCGGGGTGGCCGTGCGAGGGGGTTGTGTGCACCGCCCAGGTCCGCATCCCCTGTCGAAGGAGAGCCGGACACCGCGCGACCGCGGCGTTCGCGACGGTCGGAGGGCTTGGAACAACGGGTCCGCCGCGCGGACGCGGAGAACCAGGGGTCCACGTTACGCGAGGACCGGGCGTGTCGCAAGCCGCGCCTCCAGTCTGGAGGCCCGTGGCGGCCGACCGTCCCGCTCACGTGGCGCCGTTGGTCACCCCCACCGCCCGCGATCGTGAGCAGGAACGGTCGGGTCGGGCACCTCGACCCGACCGTTCCTGCTCACGAAGTGGACGAACCGCCCTCCGCGGCACGACCGCGCGGGAGCCCGACCGGTGCCATGAGCAGGTACCGCTCCCGCCGGATCCAGTACAGGCCCGTCTCCCGCCGCTCCGCCCGGGTGGCGAACCGGTAGTGGAACATCCGTGCGCGGACCCAGCGCGGCGGTTCCCCGTCGAACGGGTCGTCGGCGAGCAGCCGCAGCGTGGGCCGGTCGGCCTCGAGCAGCCGCACGACGAACACCCGGAACCACCGGTCGTCGGCACCGAGGGCCAGGAACCACATCAGCCAGTCGAGCCGCAGGTGGTACGGCGCGAACTGCCCGGGCCGACGCCTCGGGTCGCCCGGCTTGCCGCGGAACTCGTACGGTTGCCAGTCCTCGTCGGACGGGTCCTCGGCCAGGGTTCCCTCGACGATGACCTCGTCGCGCTGCTGCGTCACGCTGCCGAAGGCACCGTAGGCGTTCGCCAGGTGCCACCGGTTGAACGAGGCGTTCATGAGCTGCCGCCGCGACACCAGGTTCTTCGCGGCCGGCCAGGACAACCAGGCGAGCAGCAGCCCGACGGCGACCGTCACCGCGACGAAGGAGACCGGCGTCGCGGTCGGCCCGGCCTCGACGCTGTCGTGCAGCCAGGGCAGCACCGCCGCCACCGACCGGTCGTCGATCGCGGCGAAGGCCAGGACGAGGGTGATCCAGTTCAGCCAGGCGAAGTTGCCGGAGACCACCAACCAGAGCTGGGTGAGCAGGACGAGGGCGGCGGCGGTCGACGCCACGGGCTGCGGCGCGAAGAGGAAGAACGGTACGACCAGCTGCACGAAGTGGCTGCCGAGCGTCTCGAACCGGTGCACGGGGCGGGGCAGCAGGTGGGCCGTCCGCGACACCGGGTTCGGCATCGGCTGCGTCTCGTGGTGGTAGTACAGCGCCGTCAGGTCACGCCAGGAGCGGTCTCCGCGCATCTTGATCATGCCGGCACCGAACTCGAGCCGGAACACCAGCCAGCGCAGCGCGACGAGCACGACGATCGGCGGCGCGACGTCGTCGGAGCCGAGGAACGCGACGGTGAACAGCGCCTCGACCAGCAGGGACTCCCACCCGAAGGCCCAGAAGGTCTGTCCGACGTCGGAGATCGACAGGTATGCCAGCCAGAGCAGCAGGAAGCACAGCATCGGCACCCACCAGGGGGCCCGTTGCGGGACACCGGCGACCAGGGCGAAGGACACCACCGCTCCCCCGCCGGCGAGCAGCCGCAACCGTCGGTCGGTGTAGCGCCACCACCGCCAGACCACCGGCAGTCGGCGGGCGTACGGGCGCTCCATGAACCGGGGCACCGGGAGCAGGCCGTGTTCCCCGACGAGCACCGGGAACTGGGCGAGGGCGGACAGGAAGGCGAGGCAGGCGATCGCCGCGACGCCGCGCTGCAGCACGAACCGGGCGACGTCGTAGTCGGACGCGCCGGCCCACTGCGTCCAGGCTGCGAGGTCCACGGGCGGGACGCTACGCGGGGCGGGCTGCGGTCCGTCTCGGCGTCATGCCCGACGCGTCGCCGACGGCGTGCGTCGCCGACGGCGTGCGTCGCCGACGGCGTGCGTCGCCGACGGCGTGTGTGGCCTACGGCGCCTGCGTCGGCTTGGGCGCGAGCGCCTGCACCATCAGCTCCCCGAGCTGCTGCGGCGCCGTGAACATCGGCCAGTGGCCGGTCTCGAGCCCGACGATGGAGAGTTCCTCGGTCGCGACGAGCTCCGCCGCCCAGGCCTGGTGGTCCGCCACCATCGCCAGCAGCTCTGCGGCGGGGATCTCGCAGGTGATGATCGTCGCCGGGATCGTGTGCCGTGCCGGGTCGGCGTAGTGGAACCGGTCCGACGGCACCGAGGCGGGCTCGGGGATCGCCCGGTGCTCGACGTCCTGCCGGACCTCGGGCGTCATGCCCCGGACGGTGGCGGGTTCCCAGATGTCCCATGACGGCAGCGGTACGACCCCGTCGACCACGGGCAGCTCGTCGTTGACGCACCCGCCCTCGGGCCCCGGGAACGTGTCGACGTAGAGCAGGTGCGCGACGAGCGACGGGCGCTGGTCGGCGGCCATGTACGCGATCGGCCCGGCACCCGAGTGTCCGGCGAGCACGACGGGTTCGTCGGCCGACGCGACGTCGTCCAGGATCGCGACCAACGCGGCGACCTGCTCGTCGAGCGTGTCGCCGTCGCGCGTGACCGCCTGCACCGCGTGCCCGGCCGCGCGGAGCACCGGGGCGACGTCGTCCCACGCGCTCGCGTCGAGCCAGAACCCGGGGACCAGGATGACGTGCATGCGGGGCAGGCTACTCGTCGGTGGCGGCGGTCGCGCGGGGTGCCGTGCAGACGGCGCACTCGCCGAAGATGTCGACGACGTGGCTGGCGTTGGTGAACCCGTTGGCGGCGGCGACGTCCTGCGCCCACTGCTCCACCGGGTCCGCCTCGATCTCGACGGTCCTGCCGCAGTTCCGGCAGATCAGGTGGTGGTGGTGCGCGTCCGTCGTGCACGCCCGGTACAGCGATTCGCCGTCCTGCTGCAGCGAGTCGGCATTACCCTCGGTGGCCAGGTCGGCGAGCGCCCGGTAGACGGTGGCCAGACCGATGGTCGATCCCTCGTCCCGCAGGTGCTGGTGCAGCGCCTGCGCACTGACGAACCCCTCGGTCGAGTCGAGGGCTCCGCGCACCGCTTCGCGCTGCCACGTGTTCCGCTTGGTCTTCTGCACGGCGTTCATGCTGACACCTCTTCCTTCCGACCGGCTGTCGACGTCGTCCCTGCCTGGAGGCCCGGCTCGCCCCAGCCACGCTGGCTCCGGCCGGCGACGCGGTTGCGTCCTCGCTTGTCGCGTCGCGACCCGATGATCCGGCAGACCACCCAGATCGCGAACGAGATCGTCGTCACGTACGGGCTGATCGGCAGGCCACCGCCCAGTGCGAGCAGGATGCCACCGACGACCGACGCCACCGCGAACACCGTCGACAGCACCGGCACGACGACCGGGTGCGAGCTGAGGCGCAGGGCCGCGGCCGCCGGGGTGACGAGCAGGGACAGCACGAGCAACGCACCGACGATCTGCACCGACACGGCGGTGGCCAGCCCGAGCACGAGCATGAACACGATCGCGAGGGTCCGCACCGGGATCCCCGCGGCCGCAGCCACGTCGGGGTCGACCGAGGCGAACATCAGCGGTCGCCAGATGACGAGCAGCGTCGCCACGACGATCGCGGCGACCACGATCAGGAACGTCAGCTGCGGGTTGTCGACCGAGACGATCTGCCCGGTGAGCAACCCGAACTTGTTGGCGGCCCGGCCCTTGTAGAGCGCCAGGCAGAGGATGCCGAGCCCGAGCCCGAATGGCATGAGGACGGCGATGATCGAGTTGCGTTCCCGGGCCCTGGAGCCCAGCAGGCCGATGAGCAGGGCGGCGATGACCGACCCGACGAGCGAGCCGGACACGACGTTCACCCCGAGCAGCAGCGAGGCACTGGCCCCGGCGAACGAGAGCTCCGAGATGCCGTGCACGGCGAACGGCATGTTCCGGGCGACGACGAACGGGCCGATGAGCCCACCGACGATGCCGAGCACCGCGCCGGCCCAGATCGAGTTCTGCACGAGCACGAGGAGCTGGCCGTAGTCCTGGAACGAGAATACGGTCGACAGCACGTCCATCAGATCCGCCCGTCGTCGGGCTGGTCGACGTGCGGGTCGACCTCGCCCGGGTGGTGCTCGTGGGCCTCGTTCGCCCCGACGATGACGATGCGCCCCATGGTGCGGACGACGTCGACGGGCGTGCCGTACAGGTCGCTCAGGACGTCGGCGCGCAGGACTTCGTCCGGGGAACCGATCCGGAACCGACCCCCGGCGATGTAGAGAACCCGGTCGACCACGTCGAGGATCGGGTTCACGTCGTGCGTCACGAAGAGCACGGCGGCCTCGCGCTGTCGGCGCTCACGGTCGATGAGCTCGGTGATCCCGCGCTGGTGCCGCAGGTCGAGCGAGATGAGGGGTTCGTCGCACAGCAGCAGTGCGGGGTCGGCGGCGATGGCCTGCCCGACGCGGGTGCGCTGCTGCTCGCCGCCGGAGAGCTCGGCGACGGGGGCGTCCGCGAAGGCGGTGGCGCCGACCTCGTCGAGGACCCGGTCGATGCGCATCCGGTCGGCCTTCGACGCCCGTCGGATCCCCCACCGGTGCCCGGTCACGCCCTGGGCGATCATGTCCCGCGCGCGCAGGGGCGTCCCCGCCTCCATCAGGCGCTGCTGCGGGATGTAGCCGATCTTCCGGTGGCCGCGGTGCACCGGCTGCCCGAGGAACGACATCGTGCCGCTCGTGAGCCGCTGCTGCCCGAGGACGGTTCGGAGCAGTGAGGTCTTGCCGGCGCCGTTCGGGCCGAGGACCGCGACGAACTCCCCCGGCGCGAGGTCGAGGTCGAGGCCTGCCCAGAGCTTCCGGGCGCCGTAGGACAACCCGGCGTCGCGGAGCGCGAGGACCGGACGACCTGCAGCCCGGTCGTCCACCGTGGTGGTCGCCGGGCTGGGGGTCGCCGCTGCTGCGGTCGAGGTCGTCACTTCTGGAGCGCTGCCTTCACCGCGTCGATGTTCGCCTGCTGCCACGAGACGTAATCCTGCCCCTTGGGGAGCGTCTCCGTGACACCGACGACGGGGATGTCGTTCTGCTCGGCCGCCTTCTGGACCTGCTCGGTCTCGGGGCTGGACGCCTGGTTGTTGTAGGCGAGGAGCTGCACGCGCTTGCCGGTGAACAGCGCGAGGGTGTCGCGGAGGGCCGCCGGCGGGACGTCGTCGCCTTCCTCGATGGCCTCGGAGAAGTCCGGCGGGGTCTCGTTCTCGAGTCCCATCGCGTCGAACAGGTACCCGGGCACCGGCTCCGTGTACGCAACCTTGTCGCCGGAGTCCTGCTTCTTGACGGCGTCGGTCTGGGACTCGAGGTCCTCGAGCTTGGTGGTGAGCGTTGCGGCGTTCTTCTCGAAGGCGTCCTTGCCGCTCTCGTCGAGCGCGCTGAGGTCCTTCGTGACCGCCTCGACCAGCTTCACCATCGTCGGGTAGCTGTAGAAGACGTGCTCGTTGAACTCGGCGCTGCCGCCCTTGTCGAGGCCGGAGAGCTTCACGACGTTGATCGTGTCCGCCTTGGTGTCCGAGGCGTTCGCGAGCGTCGTCATGAAGTCGTCGTACCCGCCACCGTTCTCGATGAGCAGGTCGGCCTTCGACACGGAGAGCTGCGTGCGGGCGCTCGACTCGAACGAGTGCGGGTCCTGCGACGGGTCGCTCAGGATGCTCGTCACGGTGACGGCGTCGCCACCGATGGTCTTGACGATCGAGCCGTAGACGTTGGTGGAGGCGACGACGTTGACCGTGCCGTCACCGCTGGCCTCCCCCGAGGCGGACGAGGTGGCGCACCCGGTCAGGGCGAGCGCGGCGGCGCCGGCGACGAGCGGGAGGGCGAGGAGGCGGTTGTGCATGGCACGACGCTAACGCCTACTGATAACGATTGTCAAAACCGCTATGAGGGCTCTCAGCGCGACCCGGAGACGGACGGGAGGCCCGGTGCCAGCTGGCACCGGGCCTCCCGTCCGTGGAGACGCTCGCGTCTACGGCTTGGTGGCCGCGTCGATCGTGTTCTCGGCGATCGTGTCCTCTTCACGCCCGGGCGTGCGGAGGTTCCACTTCTTGATCACGAAACTGAACAGGAAGTAGTAGACGACCGCGTAGCCGAGGCCGATCGGGATGAGCCAGATCGCCCCGTCCGCCTTGCCGAAGTTCAGCACGTAGTCGATCGCACCGGCCGAGAACGAGAACCCGTCATGGATCCCGAGGGCGTTCACCAGGGCCAGCGAGGTACCGGTGAGCACCGCGTGGATGACGTACAGCGGGAACGCCACGAACATGAACGAGTACTCGAGCGGCTCGGTGATGCCGGTCACGAACGAGGTCAGTGCGGCGGAGAGCATGATGCCGCCGACGAGCTTGCGGTTCTGCGGCTTCGCGTTGCGCCAGATCGCGAGGGCACCGGCGGGCAGCGCGAACATCATGATCGGGAAGAAGCCGGTCATGAACGTGCCGGCCGTCGGGTCGCCAGCGAGGAACCGGTTCACGTCGCCGTGCACGGCGAGGCCGTCCGCGCCGGTGAAGCTGCCGAGCTGGAACCACGGGAAGAAGTTGAGCAGCTGGTGCAGGCCGACGGGGATGAGCATGCGGTTCGCGAACCCGAAGATGCCACCACCGATGACGGCGTTGTCCGCGACGGCCTGACCGGCTGCGGTGAGCGCGATGTCGAAGTAGCGGTACACGAAGGACATCAGGACCGCGATCACGAGACCGGCGGCTGCGGTCATGATCGGCACCAGACGGCGACCCGAGAAGAACCCGAGGAAGTCGGGCATCTTCGTGCGGTGGAACTTCTCCCACAGCACGGCGGAGACGAGACCCATCACGATGCCGCCGAGGACACCGAAGTTGATGGTGGCAGGGTTGCCGGCGGCGTCCTTCACCCCGTCGAGCACGATCGGCGACATGGCGGCGAACACCTGGTACATGACCATGTAGCCGACGACGGCCGCGAGCGCGGTCGTGCCGTCGGACTTCTTGGCCCAGCCGATCGCGATGCCGACCGCGAAGAGCAGCGGAAGCCATGTGAACACGGCCTGTCCGGCGGCCGCGATGATGGTCGCGCCCTGCTCGAAGCCGGGGATCGCACCGAGCATGTCGGACTGGCCGAGGCGGAGCAGGATGCCCGCGGCAGGCATGACCGCGATCGGCAGGAGCAGGCTCCGTCCGAGTCGCTGGGCGTTCGCGAAGAACCTGGACTGCTTCTTCTTCGGCTTCTTCTCCGGCACATCCGTGGCAGTGGTGGCGCTCATCGGAGGTCCTCTCGTCATTGGGTGGAGCTGTCGGGGTGAGTTGAGTCGTGCAGCCAGCGCAGGTAACCTCGGCGGTGTCGCCAGGTCCGGTCCTGTCCGGTCATGACCAGTTCCGTAGTCTGATCCGCGAGCGGTCCGGTGTCAACCTGCGACGCAAACCCTTAACGAGGAGGAAACGATGGCCGACATCAAGGCAGCCGACATCATCGCCGCACTCGGCGGTGCCGAGAACATCGAAGAGGTCGAGGGCTGCATCACGCGCCTCCGCGTCGAGGTCGAGGACGGGGACCTGGTCGACAAGGCCGCCCTGCAGGCCGCCGGGGCCCAGGCCGTCGTCGGTGGTGGCACCGGCTGGCAGGTCATCGTCGGCACGGTCGCCGACAACCTCGCCCAGGACATCCAGGACGAACTGTGACCGTCGTCCGCACCCCGTTCGGCGGCCCGGTCGTCGCCCTCGCCGACGTGCCCGACCCGGTGTTCGCCGGGCAGCTGGTCGGCGCGGGCGTCGCGGTCGATCCCACGGGCGTCGAGGGTGCGATCACCGCGGTGGCCCCGGTCGACGGCATCATCGTCAAGCTGCACCCGCACGCGTTCGCCCTGCAGGGCGCCGCTGGCACCGACGTCCTGGTGCACGTCGGCATCGACACCGTGAAGCTCTCCGGCGAGGGCTTCGAGCTCCTCGCGACCGAGGGCGACACCGTCACCGCCGGTGACCCCGTCGTCCGGTTCACCCCCTCGGTCATCTCAGCAGCCGGCTACTCGCCGATCTGCCCGGTCGTGGTGCTCGGTTCAACGCCGGACAGCGTCGACCAGGGGACGGTCGGCACCACGGTGCTCGACGGCGACACCCTCTTCGAGGTCTAGGGCCACTTCCCCCTTCGAGAGCGACTGTGTACTGCGGAACACCCGCGGCGCACGGTCGCTTTCGCGTTGCTGGCCGGACTACGCGACCGCGGGGGTCGCGGTGACCTCCATCTGCACGCGGTAGCGATCCGATCGGTACCAGCTGCGGGTGTGCTCCACGGGTCGTTCCCCCGCGTACGACACCCGGTCGAACTCGAGGACCGGCGCTCCGGTCTTCGTCCCGAGCAACGTCGCGACGTCGTCGGCCGCCGGGTTCGCCGCGACGGTCTGCTGCGCGCGGTCGATCGGGGTGCCGTACTCCGTGGCAATGATCGAGTACACCGACCCCGACAGGTCGTGGTCGAGCAGACCCGGGAACGCGTCGGCCACGAGCCAGGCGTCGTCGATCGACACCGGGGCACCATCGGCCATCCGCAGGCGCTTCACGTGGAAGGCGGGCACGTCCGGGTCGATCCGCAGGGCTGCGGCGGTGTCGGCCGGCGGTACCCGCTCTTCGCGCACGAGCACCACGGTGGTCGGCTCGTGCCCCATCGCCCGCATCTCCTCGGTGAACGAGGCGAGGTGCAGCGTCGACTGCACGGGCCGGTGCGCGACGAAGGTGCCCTTGCCGCGGACGCGCTCCAGGTAGCCCTCGTTGACCAGCTGCCCGAGTGCTTCACGCACGGTGATCCGCGAGACGCCGTACTCGGCGATGAGCTGACGTTCGGACGGGATCGCAGCGCCGGGAGCCAGTCGCGTGGTGACGAGGTCGAGCAGGATGCGCCGCAGCTGCTGGTGCTTCGGTTCGGCACCCTCGGTGATGCGGCTCGTCATGCGTCCCTCGTGCTCCGTTGCTGGTCCTGGGCGGTGGTCATGCGCGGACATGACCAGTTCCCATCACAGTAGCGAGTCAGGCCGGGAAGACCAACGTCGGGCGTCTCGGACTCGGTGATACATGCATTCCACATTCTTGACATCAGTGCTGCGCCGCTGCCACGATCGGTCGAGCCTCATCGGGGGGCACATGGGAGGAAACAGTCATGCACAAGTCCAGAACGAAGATGCTCGTCGGCCTCAGTCTCACCGTCGGCCTGATCACGGGCACTGCGACGGCGGCATCAGCTGCGCAGTTCGAGGTCATGGGATCAGGGTCGGAAGCCGGCGGAGTGACCGTCGCTGCTTCCGGTGCAAGTGCGAGCGGTGAGACCAGCGGCATCGGCACCAACAACGACGGCGGGGGTGGGAGCTTCTGGCAATGGGGCGTCGGCAAGGACGACACCTGGTCGAACTACTTCCGCGAGAAGCGGTGCCACGGCGCGACTGCGGTCGGCAAGAAGTCGAAGCGCGTCACGAACGTGCCAGGCGGCCGGTACGCGATGGCGATGACACCGAAGGCGCGCAGCGGCAACAAGGCGTACTACCACAACTGCTGAGACCGGGAGCGGGCGGTGCGAGCGACCGTCCGCTCCGGCTCACGCTCGCCGCAAGGGGGACCATGAACATCCGATCGGTGGCGCTCGCCTACCTCGTCCCGCCGCTCCTGGCTGCCGTCCTGGGTTTCGTCGGCCTGGTGCAGGTCAGCGAAGCCGGCATCGTGGGCGCCTCGTCCGTGGTGACCGCTACCGCCGGTGCTGAGACCGGATCGAACCAGCGGGTCGCGATCGCACTGGAGCAGGTCGCCGAGGCCGAGCACGCGACGATCGCGCGGGTGGTGGCGGACCGCGCAGCTCCGACGACGCGCCGCGTCGCGCTCGTCACCGACGCGCCCTCGAGCCGCGGTGCCGGCTGGCTCCTCGACGGGTACGAGGACTTCACGAGGTCGATGGTCACCACCGTCCGTCCGATGTCGGAACTCGACCAGTTCGACCCGACCGGCTCGTACTCGGTCTTCGGGGACGACGAGGCTCGGCGAGCCGTCGTGGGCGCACTGGCAGACGCCGGGTACGAGGTCAGCGTGGAGCGCGTGCCGCTCCTGCAACGCATCGGCGTCACCGACGGCTTGGATCAGACCCTGGCCCTGGTCGGAGCACTCGTCTCGGGATGCGTGGCGCTCTGCCTGATGACGACCGTCGGGGCCCCTCGCCGCAGCGCAGTCCGCCGACTGCACGGAGACACCACAACCGCCATCGTCATCCAGGAGCTGGCTGAGCTCCGGACCGCCGTGCTCGTCACCGCCATCGGAGCACCCGTCGCCGCCATCGGGCTCTGGTTCTACAACGGGCTCGCTTCGGCAGCGACCCTCGCCGCCGCGATCTCGGTGTTCTGCGTGGGGCTGCTCGTACCGGTCGTCGTCGCGCACACGATCGGCACGGTGGTCGCGTGCCGGCAGCCGTTGGCCGGCGCACTGCGGGGCGCTCGACCAGCGGGCGCGCTCCTGCTCGTCGCACAGATCGCACGGGTGCCCGCGCTGCTGTTGCTCGTCGCGGCCGTCTTCGAACTGACCGGGGCGGTGACCACCGCGCGACAGGGAACGGCAGAACGGGATCTTCGGGCGGCCGGCGAAATCGTCCAGCTCTGGGTCACCCCTGATCCCCGCCCGGTCGAGGAGCAGGCCTACTGGGACCGCATCGGCGATTTCGCCGGTGGGGCGCTCGAGCGGCATGATGCGTTCCTCTCCGCCGCGGTCGAGGTGTCGAGTGGCCGAGGAAAATCGACGGTTCCTGCGCTCGTCGTCGACCAGGGCTACCTCGACCTGCAGGACGTCCGTTCCGCGGACGGGGCCCGCATCACCACCGACGGCGCGGGGATCGCCGTGTGGATGCCTGCCGACAGTGAGCTCTCCCGCGATCGGCTCGTCGAGGGTCTGACCGACTGGCAGTTGCGGGGTGCACCCGACGCCCTCCTCGAGCACGTCACCGGCGGCACGCTGGCCCGCCAGCAGGTCTACTCGTACCCGGACGACACGTCGTCGCGCGCGTGGCTCGACGACGCCGTGATCGTGGTCGTCTCCACGCCGGTCGACGTCTTCTCGGCCGATGAACTCGGATCGTGGTTGTCGACCGGAGACGTCGTCTTCACGTCCCGTGCTGCCGCTGAGCGGTCGATCGGCGCGTCGGGCCTCCGCGACGAGTTCAGCGCGGTCGTCGCGGTGGGTCAGTCTGCGGCGGAACAGGCACGGCACGCAGCGACGACCGTGGCGATCGGGACGGGCACCCTGGTCAGCACCCTCGCCGTCAGCGTCATGCTCGGGATGGTCGCCACGATCGCGCACCGACGCCGTCACGGCCGTGCGCTGTTCGCGAAGTTCACCAGTGGCGTCTCGCCCGTCCGCACCGATGCTGGCCTGCTGACGATCGAAGCCGGTCTGGTCTCGATCGCCGTCATCGCCGTCGTCAACACCTGGTGGTCGCAACGCCCGGACGGAAGCGGGCTCAGATCGGCACTCGACCCGGTCGCGCAGTCGGCCGGAGTCGCCGGGGCGCTCGCGCTCGTGACGCTCGCGGCGGTGAGCGCCACCAGCCTCGTCGTCATGGCCGTCACGGCACGGAGCACTGCACGCAACCGAGGGAACGGATCACGATGATCGAGGTACGGAACGCATCGAAGCGTCGCGGAGGCCGTGCACTGTGGCACGACTTGACGTTCGAGGTGGCAGGCGGAGAGATCGTCGGCTTGGTCGGGCCGAGCGGCTGCGGGAAGTCGACGCTGCTCGACTGTGTCGGGCACGTCGATGCGCTCGACGGCGGCACGATCCGGATCAACGGAGAGTCGGCGGGCTCGAACGGGCGGCGGGCACGACTGATCCGGCGGCGCCACCTCGGGTACCTGTTCCAGGACTTCGGGTTGGTACCCGACATGACGGTCCAGTCGAACGTCGACGTGGTTCGCCTGCCGGACGGACGGCGGAGACACCAAGGCATCCGGACGGGCGAGGCCCTCGACCGTGTCGGTCTGGCTGGACGCGGAACGGACCGCGTCCACGAACTCAGCGGCGGCGAGCAGCAACGGGTCGCGATGGCGCGGCTCCTGGTGAAGCGTCCGTCGGTCATCCTCGCCGATGAACCGACGAGTGCCCTCGACGACGACAACGCGGCGATGGTGCTCGACCTGCTGGGCGAGCTGGCGGCTGGCGGAGCGGCCGTCCTGATCGCGACACACTCGTCATCGGTCGAAGCGCGCGCCGCACGGAGCATCACGCTCAGCGGACCCGCTGGCTGACGGGTCAGGCGTTGGCGACGAGCCAGGCGAACTGCTCGTCGGAGAGCAGCCGATCGGTCCAGACCTGCCCCTCGACGCCGGCGGCCGCACGGTTCTGCGCTGAGGGAGCCCCCTGCCACACCAGCGACAGCCCCGCACGACGCAGCACGGCTGCAGAAGCAGGGTTGTTCGTGAGCACCCGGCCGGTCACCGGGACGTCCGGAGCGGTGTCGGCGGCGGCACGCACGGCAGCGAGGGCGATCTCGGACGCGAAGCCCTGCCCCCATGCCGCGGGCGCCAGACGGTAGCCGAGGTTCCAGACCCCACCGGCGGTCATGTCGACCCCGCCCACACCGACGAAGGCGTGGTCGGAGGCGCTCCGGACCGCCCAGGACCCGAGGCCGTGGCGTGCACGACCGCCGATCTTGCGCTGCACCATGTCCACGCTCGAGCTCCGCGCCACGTGCCGACCCGTGGGCAGGTGCTGCCACGTGCGGGCGTCCGAGAAGAGCGCGTGCACGTCGTCGATGTCGGCCGGGGTCAGCGGGGTGAGCAGGAGGCGATCCGTTCGGATCTCCTGCGAGGGGGTCAGGAGCTGGTGGACCATGCACCGATCATGCCGCCGACCCCCGACATCCGTGTGAACACCACGCGACGTTTGCGGAAGCCCGCAGATGGTGAGCAGGAATGGTCGAGTGGCTCGAAGCAACCCGACCATTTCTGCTCACGAAGCGGAACGACCGGCGCTCAGTCGAGCAGGAGCGCGGGCTCCTCGAGCACCGAGGCGACGTCGTGCACGAAGCGGGACGCCACGTCACCGTCGACGACGCGGTGGTCGAACGACGCACCGATGGTGGTCACCATGCGCGAGCGGACCTCGCCGTCGACGACCCACGGCTTCGGCTTGATCGTGCCCATGGCGACGATCGCGACCTCTCCCGGGTTGAGGATCGGGGTCCCGGTGTCCATGCCGAACACACCGATGTTCGTGATCGACACCGTGCCGTTCGCCATCTGCTTCGGCGTGGTCTTGCCGTCGCGGGCGGTCAGGGTGAGCTCCTCGAGCGCCTGTGCCAGCTCGAGCAGCGACATGTCCTGCGCGTCCTTGATGTTCGGCACGATGAGCCCGCGCGGGGTCGCCGCGGCGATGCCGAGGTTCACGAAGTGGTGGACGATGATCTCGCGGTCGGTCCAGGTCGAGTTCACCGAACGGTTCCGGCGGACGGCCCAGATGACGGCCTTTGCGACGATGAGCAGCGGTGAGACCTTGACGCCGGCGAACGTCGGCGAGGCCTTGAGCCGCTTGACGAACTCCATCGTGTGGGTCGCGTCGACGTCGACGAACAGCGACACGTGCGGTGCCGTGAACGCGGACGTGGTCATCGCGGTCGCGATGGCCTTGCGGACGCCCTTGACCGGGATCGTCTCGCTGCGGACCTCGCCCCACTCGGGCGTCTCGATGTTCCGGAAGACGCTCGCCTGCTTCGCGTGCCGGATGACGTCGTCGCGGGTGACCTCGCCGGCCAGACCGGTCGCGACGATCTCGGTCAGTTCGACGCCGAGGTCCTTCGCGAGCTTCCGGATCGGCGGCTTCGCCAGCACGTTGGTCGCGGTGCTCTGCTTGTGCGCGGAGCCCGTGCCGAGCGCGCTGATCGCCTCGGCGGTGCTCTCCTCGCCCGGGTCGACGGAGGCTTCGGCAGCCGCGGCGGTGTCCACACTGGAGGCGCGGCTCGCCTCCGCCGCGAGCGCTGCCGCCCGGCGGGCGCCCGGCTTGCGACGGGAGGGCGACGAGGTCGCCGAGCCGTAGCCGACGAGGACGGCACCGGAGGACTCGTCCGTGCCCTGGACGGTGGCGTCGACCGCGACCGGCTGGACCGGCGCCGCCGGTGCGGGGGCAGCAGCGGGGGCCGGCGCCGCTGCGACCGGAGCGGGGGCAGCAGCGCGCGCCGGAGCGGGCGGGGTCTGCGCGACCGGGGCCGACG
>NZ_QKTH01000019.1:0-71914 GCF_003234485.1 Curtobacterium sp. MCLR17_034 | reverse complement strand
CAAAAGGAATTGCTTCATGACCCAGTCAGCAAGCCGACCAGGCACGAGGTCAATCAATAAATTGGCATTGACAATGTGCACGCTGTTGAGTTCTCAAGGACCAGACGCACTCCCCGCTCGACCCACGAAAGGTTCCGCCAGAGAGGCATTCGTCTTGTACAACTCCCTGGGCGCACAACCAGAGGTCGTGTTTCCGAGGAATTGGTTGCCTGAGCGGGACCCCGTCCGGACTGCATCTCCAGGTGTTCAACCCGGTGATCGTCTCGGCCGTTCCGTTCTCCGCCTCAGCGGCAACGAGTGATTACTTTACGCAGAGGTGAACGGCAGCGCCAAGCCGGCCTACATCCCGGGCGTGTCGCCCTCTGCGCCGCGGTTGGGTACTCCCCGGCAACGACGAACGGCCCGCTCCCCACCTGGGGGAACGGGCCGTTCGGGAGCGCTGTCAGTGCCGCGCGATGACCGGGTTCTTGAGCGAACCGATGCCGGAGATGGTGACCTCGACGATCTCGCCGTCGCGGATCTGCCCGACACCGGCCGGAGTCCCGGTCAGGATGACGTCACCGGGCAGGAGGGTCCAGATGGAGGACACGAACTCGACGAGCGACGGGATGTCGTGCACCATCTCGTTCGTCGAGGCCGCCTGTCGAAGGTCACCGTCGACGCGGGTCTCGATGCGGATGTCCGACGGGTCGATCTCGGTCTCGATCACGGGGCCGAGCGGGCAGAACGTGTCGAAGCCCTTCGCCCGGGTCCACTGACCGTCGCGCGCCTGCAGGTCACGGGCGGTCACGTCGTTGGCGATCGTGTAGCCGAGGATGACGCTCGCGAAGTCTTCACGTCGGACGTTCTTCGCGAGCGAGCCGATCACGATGGCGAGTTCGCCCTCGTGGTCGACGCGACCGATGTCGGCGGGGAGGCGGATGGGCTCGTCCGGACCGATCACCGAGGTGTTCGGCTTGAGGAACACCACCGGGTCGTCGCCGGCACGCTCGTCCATCTCCGAGGCGTGCTCCGAGTAGTTGAGCCCGACGCCGATGACCTTCGACCGCGGGATGACGGGTGCGAGGAGCTTGGCGTCGGCGAGTGCCACGCGCTCCCCCGTGGTCTCGAACCCCTGGTACATCGGGTCTCCTGCGAGCACCACCAGAGCGCGCTCGTCGAGGATGCCGTACCGGGGGTCTTCACCCTTGCTGCTGAACCGTGCGATCTTCACCGTTCGACCCTACCCACGCCCGCCGGTCGATCAGGACGCGTCGGTCAGCTTGGTCATCCACCCGTGCGGGTCGGGACGACGGCCGTACTGGATGTCGGTGAGTTCGTCGCGCAGGGACATCGTGAGTTCCCCCGCCCCGACGGTCGGCGAACCGATCGTGAAGCCGTCACCCCGGAGTTCGGCGATCGGGGTCACGACAGCGGCGGTCCCGCACGCGAACGCCTCGGTGATCGAGCCGTCGGCGACGCCGTCACGCCACTCGTCGAGGGTCACGCGGCGCTTCTCGACGGTCAGGCCGCGGTCCTCGGCCAACTGCAGGATCGAGTCACGCGTGATCCCCTCGAGGATGGAGTCGGAGTCGGGCGTGACGAGGGTGCCGTCGGACTTGACCAGGACGACGTTCATCCCGCCGAGCTCTTCGAGGTACTTGCCCTCCACCGAGTCGAGGAACATCACCTGCTGGCAGCCGTGCTCGTAGGCCTCTTGCTGGGGCAGCAGCGACGAGGCGTAGTTGCCGCCGGTCTTCGCCGCACCGGTCCCGCCCTTGCCGGCGCGCGCGTACTGCGTCGACAGCCAGATCGACACCGGCTTCGGGCCCGAGGTGAAGTACGCACCGGCGGGGCTCGCGATGCAGTGGTACGCGACGGCCTGTGCCGCGCGGACCCCGAGGAACGACTCCGTCGCGATCATGAACGGCCGCAGGTACAGGCTGGTCTCGGGCGCCGAGGGCACCCAGTCGACGTCGGTCTGCACGAGCTGCCGGATCGACTCGACGAACGCCTCGACCGGGAGCTCCGGGAGCGCCAGGCGTCGGGCGGACCGCTGGAAGCGTCGGGCGTTGGCGTCCGGTCGGAACGACCACACCGAGCCGTCCGCGTGCCGGTAGGCCTTGAGCCCCTCGAAGATCTCCTGGGCGTAGTGCAGGACGCTCGCGCTCGGGTCGAGGGACAACGGCCCGTACGGGTGGATCGACGCACTGTGCCAGCCGTCGTCGAGCGTCCACTCGACCGTCGCCATGTGGTCGGTGAAGTGCTTGCCGAAGCCCGGGTCGGCGAGGATCTGCTCACGCTCGGCAGCCGCGCGGCGGTCGGCGGACGGGGTGCTGGCGAACTCGAGTCCGATGGCGGTGTCGGTGCTCATGGGGAGGACTCCTTCTCAGGCGGTGGTGGTGCGTGCCGTGGCCACGGCGGCGATCGCGTCGCCGATCTCGGCCGTGCGACGCGGCGTGGTGCCCCGGTCGGCGAGGTCGGACTCCACCGCAGCCGTCACCGCGGCCGCCAGGTCACCGCGACCGAGGTGGTCGAGCAACAGGGCGACGGAACGGATCGCGGCGGTGGGGTCGGCCAGCTGCTGACCTGCGATGTCCGGCGCGGAACCGTGGACCGGCTCGAACATGCTGGGGAAGGTGCCGTCCGGGTTGATGTTGCCCGAGGCCGCCAGACCGATGCCGCCGCTGATCGCGCCGGCCAGGTCGGTGATGATGTCGCCGAACAGGTTGTCGGTGACGATGACGTCGAACCGTGCGGGGTCGCGGACCATGTGGATGGTGACCGCGTCCACGTGCTGGTAGTCGACCGTGACGTCCGGGTACTCGGCGCCGACGGCCGCGACGGTGCGCTGCCAGAGGGCTCCGGCGTGCACCAGGACGTTGCTCTTGTGCACGAGGGTCAGGTGGCGACGCGGGCGTCGGTCGGCCAGCGCGAAGGCGTACCGCACGACCCGTTCGACACCGAAGGCGGTGTTCAACGAGACCTCGGTCGCGATCTCGTGCGGGGTACCGGTCCGGATGGCGCCGCCGTTGCCGACGTAGGGCCCCTCGGTGCCTTCGCGGACGACCACGAAGTCGACCTCGCCGGGGTCGGCGAGCGGCGTCGGGACGGCCGGGTGCACCGTCGTCGGCCGGAGGTTCACGTAGTGGTCGAACGCGAAGCGGAGCTTGAGGAGCAGCCCGCGCTCGATGATGCCGCCGGCGAGCCGCGGGTCACGCGGGTCACCGCCGACCGCTCCGAGCAGGATCGCGTCGTGCTGCGCGATCGCTGCCGTGTCGTCGTCGGTCAGGATGTCGCCGGTCTCCAGGTACCGTGCGGCGCCGAGGGAGAACGGGGTCTCCTGCACCACGAGGTCGTCCGGCAGGACCGCGTGCAGGACCTTCAGGGCCTCGTCGACGACCTCGGGGCCGATGCCGTCACCACGGATGACCGCGAGTCGGATCGTCTGCGCGCTGCTCATGTCCGCCACTCCCCTAGAGCGTGATGTCGATCTCGCGGAGCGAGGACGCGTCGATCGCCGAGCGGACGTGCTCGAGGATCTCGGCCGGCACGGGCGAGTCGACCGTCAGGACGCTCAGTGCCTGGCCACCGGCGGCTTCGCGCGAGATCTGCATCGCGGCGATGTTAATGCCGGCCTGGCCGAACTCCTTGCCGTAGACCGCGACGATGCCCGGACGGTCGGTGTACTCCATGACGACGTGGTGCCGGTCGAGCGGCACCTCGACGTCGTGCCCGTTGATCTCGACGAGCTTCTCGACCTGCTTCGGGCCGGTGAGCGTGCCGGAGACGCTGATCGCCGGGCCGTCGGACTGGGCACCGCGGATCGTCAGCACGTTGCGGTACTCGGGGCTGTCGGTCTCGGTGATGAGGCGGACGGTGACCCCGCGCTGCTCGGCGATGAGCGGGGCGTTGACGTAGGAGACCTGGTCGCTCACGACGTCGGTGAAGACGCCCTTGAGCGCCGCGAGCTTCAGCACGCTGACGTCGTACTCGGCGAGCTCGCCGTGCACCTCGACGTCGATGCTCGTGACCGGCGAGGTCGCGAGGGCGGTGAAGACCTGGCCGAGCTTCTCGACGAGCGGGATGCCGGGGCGCACGTACGGGTCGATGACCCCGCCCGCGACGTTGACCGCGTCGGGCACGAGCTCGCCGCCGAGGGCGAGACGGACCGACTTGGCGACCGAGACGCCCGCTTTCTCCTGCGCTTCGTCGGTGGAGGCGCCGAGGTGCGGCGTCACGACGACGTTCGGGAGTGCCAGGAGCGGCGAGTCCTTCGGGGGCTCGGCGACGAAGACGTCGAGGCCGGCGCCGGCGATGGTGTTCGACGTGAGGGCCCGGTGCAGGGCGTCCTCGTCGATCAGGCCACCGCGGGCCACGTTCACGACGAACGCGGTCGGCTTCATCAGGGCGAACTGGGCGTCCGAGATCATGCCGAGGGTCTCCGGTGTCCTCGGCATGTGGATCGTGGTGAAGTCCGCCCGACGCAGCAGGTCCTCGAGGGAGACGAGCTCGACCCCGAGCTGCTGCGCACGTGCCGTGGTGACGTACGGGTCGTACGCGATGACCGTCACGCCGAAGGCCTGCAGCCGCTGGGTGATGAGCGCGCCGATGCGGCCGAGGCCGATGATGCCGACGGTCTTCTCGTAGAGCTCGACACCGGTGTACGACGAGCGCTTCCACGCACCGGCGGCCAGCGAGGCGTGGGCGGCCGGGATGTGCCGTGCGAGCGACAGGATGTGCCCCACCGTGAGCTCCGCCGCCGAGATGATGTTCGAGGTCGGGGCGTTCACCACCATCACGCCGGCGGTCGTCGCGGCCTTGATGTCGACGTTGTCGAGGCCGACGCCGGCACGGGCGACGACCTTGAGGACCGGTGCCGCGGCGATCGCCTCGGCGTCGATCTTGGTGGCGGACCGCACGAGGACGGCGTGCGCGTCGGACAGCGCCGCCAGGAGCGCCGGACGGTCGGTCCCGTCCACGTTCCGGATCTCGAAGTCGGGCCCGAGGGCGTCGACCGTTGCGGGCGAGAGTTCTTCGGCGATCAGGACGACCGGCTTCGACACAGCAGCTGTTTCCTCACTCGAGACGGTTGGTATCCCACCATGCTATCGACGCGGGCCGGTGGTTACGACCGCGGGAGCGGTCCTGTGGAGAACCACACGAGGGCAGGAGGCGCGGGGCGGGGCCGCACCGTGCCTCCTGGCCGTCGACGGGTCGCGTCAGAAGTCCAGCAGCGTCGGGACGAACAGCTGGAGGTCGAGCCAGAGGGCGCCGGCGCCCGCGAAGGCGACCACGAACACCGCGATCGTGACGGGCAGGCTCGAACGCCGGGTGATGACGATCGCCGCGACGAACGCGACCGGCGCGATGAGGATGTCGAGCACGAGCCACAGCCACGGGGTGCTGGTCTGCAGCGAGTCGCCGCCCGAGGTCGTCTGGAGGAACGCGTTGAAGGCGTCCACCCGCTGGTTGATCTGCGTCAGGTTGCCGACGGCCTGCACCGTCATGTACGCGAACAGCGCCGCGAACACGACCCAGACCACGATCTTCGCGACCACGGGGGCGCTGTTCCGGCGGGTCGTCGCCGGCACTGCCCCGGTCACCCGAAGCTCCGCGTCAGGAGGAACGGCCAGGGGAAGAGCACGACGGCGCCGAGGAGCATCCAGAGCAGGCGGGTTCGCGTGCGGCTGCTGCGCGCCGCCCAGAGCACCACCGTGAACCAGAGTGCCGGCGCGAGGATCGCGAGGAAGCGGAGCACCTCGACGAAGATCGTGAGGACCGTGTCGACGCCGGAGACGTACGCGGTCGACGCGGTGAGGAGCCAGGCCACCGTGTAGAGGAGGTAGAGGCCTCCGAAGACACCGAACCCGACGAGCGCGCCAGAGGTCTCGGGCGCCTCGGGGTCCCGCTCGCCGCGCTCGCGCACCGCCACCGGGTTGTGCGCCGCGTCGACGTGGGTGGCGTCGTCGGCGTCACCCCAGCTGAGGGCGGCGTCGTCGGTGTCGACGGCGTTCGGCACGTCCGGGTCGATCGACCCGTCTGGTGGGGATGCTGCCGTGGTCATGCCCCGATTCTACGAGGGACACGACACCGGGGAGACCAGCGACGGCCGGGAGGCCGACGTCAGACGTCGGCCGGTTGCGTCGCGAGGACCTCGGCAACGACGTCGCGGACGGCCGGGAAGAGCGGGTGGCTCTCCATCAGGCCCGTGAGGATCTCGGTCAGCGCGTGCGCGGTCGCCCCGGAACGCAGGAGTGCGTGCAGCTCGATCGACTCCGGGTCGTTCTCGTCGTCGAACGCGAGCGCCACGCGGACGGCACCGAGCAGGTGCTCGACGGGCAGGCCGCGCTCGGCGAGCTGCGACGCCGGGCCGACGAAGCGTTCACGACGGCCGAGCTTGCGGAGCGGGTTGCGGCCGACGCGCGCGGTGGAGTCCGGCAGGTGCGGGTTCGCGATGCGGGAGAGGTTCGCGGCGACGTAGCGCGCGTGGTCCTCGGGGTCGAAGCCGTGCTTCGCGATCAGCAGTGCGGTGGTCTCGGCGAGCACCCCGTCGACCTCGGCGCGGACGGCGTCGTCCTCGAGTGCTTCGCGGATGAGCCGGATGCCCCGCACGTAGCCGTGGTAGGCGGCGGTGGCGTGCGCCGTGTTGACCGTGTAGAGCTTGCGCTCGACGAACGGCTGCAGGTCGTCGACCCAGGTGACGCCCTCGATCGTCGGCGGTTCGGCGTCGGAGCCCAGGAACGGGGTGCGCTCGATGACCCACTCGTAGAACGGTTCGAGCACGACGTCGAGGCCGCCGGACTGACCGAGCACACCGGACTGGTCCGGGACGATGCGGTCGATCGCGCAGTTCGCGAAGACGGCGGCGATGTCGCGGTCTTCGAGGATCGGGGCGCGGCGGATGCTGGCGTGCAGCGAGTCGGTCGCGTTGAACGCGTTCTCGCAGGCGACGATCGTGACGTCGCCGCGCTCGAGCGGGCGTGCCGCGAGGCCCTCGGCGATGAGCGGCGCGACGAGCGGGAGTGTCCGGGCGCCCACGGCGGTGGTCACGACGTCGGCCTCGGCGATGGCCTGCACCACACGCTCGCGGTCGGTCTTGCTGCTGAGCGCGCGGAACCCGTAGACGAGGTGCTCGACCGGCATCTCGCCGACCTCGTGCACCACGAACCGGCCGGCTTCGTTCAGGGCCGAGACCACGCGTTCGTCGACGTCGACGAAGGTGAGCTCGTAGCCGCTCGCCACGAGGAACTGGCCCACGAACCCGCGCCCGATCTTGCCGGCGCCGATGTGGACCGCTCGCTTCGTCACCGCCATCGAACGATCATCCCATGCTGGTCGGGGCGGTCCTGACCGCGGGTGCGCAGCACGGCCGACGGGTGTCGGGAATCGACCGCGCGCACGGCGGAGGGACGCCGGTCCGCGGCGTCGGGGCTGGAGAAGAGCTGCTGCATAACGTTCGGGTCACATCGCGAGGCGGCGGTGCAGGTGCACCGCCGCCTCGCAGGTCGAGTGGTTCTCGGAAGACTACCGCGCGGCCGAGCCGTCCACGTAGTCGCCGTCGTTCTGCTTCCACGCGAAGAGCGCGCGGAGCTCACGGCCGGTGGCCTCGATCGGGTGGCCCTCGCCCTTGGCACGGAGCGCCTTGAACTCCGGTGCGCCGGCGTCCTGGTCCTCGATGAAGCGCTTCGCGAAGGCACCGTTCTGGATGTCCGCGAGCACCGCCTTCATGTTCTCCTTGACGTCCGGCGAGATCACGCGCGGGCCGGAGACGTAGTCACCGAACTCGGCCGTGTCGGAGATCGACCAGCGCTGCTTGGTGAGGCCGCCCTCCCAGATGAGGTCGACGATGAGCTTGAGCTCGTGCAGGACCTCGAAGTAGGCGATCTGCGGCTGGTAGCCCGCCTCGACCAGGGTCTCGAAGCCGTACTGGATGAGCTGCGAGGTGCCACCGCAGAGGACGGCCTGCTCGCCGAACAGGTCGGTCTCGGTCTCCTCGGTGAAGGTCGTCTTGATGCCGCCGGAGCGGAGGCCACCGATCGCCTTGGAGTACGACCATGCGAGGTCCCACGCGGAACCGGACGCGTCGACCTCGACGGCGACGATCACGGGGACGCCACGGCCGGCCTCGTACTCGCGACGGACGGTGTGGCCCGGGCCCTTCGGCGCGACGAGCGACACGTCGACGCCCTCGGGCGCCTCGATGTAGCCGAAGCGGATGTTGAAGCCGTGGCCGAAGACGAGCGTCGCGCCCGGCTTGAGGTTCGGGCGGATGTCCTCGGCGTAGACGATGCGCTGGACCTGGTCCGGCGCGAGGATGACGACGACGTCGGCCCAGGCGGTGGCGTCGCCCGGGGTGTGGACCTCGAAGCCCGCCTCTTCGGCCTTCTGCCGGCTCTTCGAGCCCTCCTGCAGGCCGATCTTCACCTCGACACCCGAGTCACGGAGGTTGAGGGCGTGGGCGTGGCCCTGCGAGCCGTAGCCGATGACGGCGACCTTCTTGCCCTGGATGAGCGTCAGGTCGGCGTCGGCGTCGTACACGATGTCAGTCACGAGGGTGTGTCTCCTTGGTTCTGTGGTCGGTGCCGGGCACCATCGGCGCCCGGGGAAGGGTGTGACGGGCGCTCAGCGCACCCGGTCGGTGATGCTCTTCGGTCCGCGGCCCATGCCGAGGAGGCCCGCGCGGGCGAGCTCCTTGACGCCGTAGGGCTCGAGCACGCGGAGGATCGCCTGGATCTTGCCGGGGTCGCCGGTCACCTCGACGATCAGGGAGTCGGTCGCCACGTCGACGACCTGGGCACGGAACAGGTTCACTGCTTCGAGCACCGCCGAGCGCGTCTGGTTGTCGACGCGCACCTTCACGAGCATGTGCTCGCGCTGGACCGACTGCGAGAAGTCCAGTTCGACGATCTTGATGACGTTCACCAGCTTGTTGAGCTGCTTCGTCACCTGTTCCAGCGGGAGGTCCTCGACGTCGACGACGACCGTGATCCGGCTGAGGCCGTCCACCTCGGTGTTGCCGACGGCGAGCGACTCGATGTTGAACCCGCGGCGGGCGAAGAGTCCGGCGACACGGGTCAGCAGACCGGGCTTGTCCTCCACGAGGAGGGAGAGGACGTGGCTCATGCGGTTTCTCCCGTCATGTCGGCGTCCTCGTCGTCCCAGGTGGGCGCGAGTGCCTGGGCGTACTCGATGGACGAGTTGCTGACGCCCTGCGGGACCATCGGCCACACCATCGAGTCACGGCTCACGACGAAGTCGATCACCACCGGGCGGTCGTTGGTCGCGAGGGCGAGCTCGATCGCGGCGTCGACCTCGTCGGCCTTCTCGACCCGGATGCCGAGGGCACCGTAGGCGTCGGCCAGCTTCACGAAGTCCGGCACACGGCGCGAGGCGTGCCCCGTCTCGAGGTCGGTGAAGGAGTGCCGGCCGTCGTAGAACAGCGTCTGCCACTGCCGGACCATGCCGAGCGACGAGTTGTTGATGATCGCGACCTTGATCGGGATGTCGTTGATGACGCAGGTCGCGAGTTCCTGGTTCGTCATCTGGAAGCAGCCGTCGCCGTCGATCGCCCAGACCACGCGGTCCGGCTGGGCGACCTTCGCACCCATGGCCGCGGGGACCGAGTAGCCCATGGTGCCGGCACCGCCGGAGTTGAGCCAGGCGTTGGGCCGCTCGTACTTGATGAACTGCGCGGACCACATCTGGTGCTGGCCGACACCGGAGGCGTAGACGGCCTCGGGACCGGAGAGCTCACCGATGCGCTTGATGATGCCCTGCGGCGCGAGGAGTCCGTCGGTCGGCTCGGCGTACCCGAGCGGGAAGTCGGTCTTGAGCTGGTGGAGCTTCGCCCACCACTCGTCGGTCGACGCGCGGTCCTCCACCGCGATGCCGCCCCAGGCGTCGAGCAGGTCGACCAGGACCTCGCGGGCGTCACCGACGATCGGGACGTCGGCGAAGCGGATCTTCGAGATCTCGGCCGGGTCGATGTCGACGTGCACGACCTTGGCGTCCGGCGCGAACTCGTCGGCCTTGCCCGTCACGCGGTCGTCGAAGCGGGCACCGAGGGCGACGATGAGGTCGCTGTCCTGCAGGCCGAGCACCGCGGGCACCGTGCCGTGCATGCCGGGCATGCCGAGGTGCTGCGGGTGCGAGTCCGGGAACGCGCCGCGCGCCATCAGGGTCGTGACCACCGGCGCACCGGTCGCCTCGGCGAAGCGGAGGAGCTCGGCGGTCGCGCGGGAGCGGATGACCCCGCCGCCGACGTAGAGCACCGGGCGCTTCGACTCGGACAGCAGCTGCGCGGCCGCGGTGATCTGCTTGCCGTGCGCCTTGGTCACCGGGCGGTAGCCGGGCAGGTCGATCTTGGGCGGCCACACGTAGGGCGCCGACTTCTGCTGGGCGTCCTTCGTGATGTCGACCAGCACGGGGCCGGGCCGACCGGTCGTCGCGATGAGGTGCGCCGCGGCGAGGGTCGCCGGCACGTCGGCCGGGTCGGTGACCAGGAACGAGTGCTTCGTGATGGGCATCGTGATGCCGACGATGTCGGCTTCCTGGAACGCGTCGGTGCCCATCAGCGTCGAGAACACCTGACCGGTGATCGCGATGAACGGCACCGAGTCCATGTAGGCGTCGGCGATGGCCGTGACGAGGTTCGTCGCGCCGGGGCCGGACGTCGCGATGGCGACGCCGACCTTGCCGGACGACGAGGCGTAGCCCTCGGCGGCGTGGCCGGCGCCCTGCTCGTGACGGACGAGGATGTGGCGGATCGTGGTCGACGCCATCAGCTCGTCGTAGAACGGGATGATCGCGCCGCCGGGCAGGCCGAAGACGTCGGTGATCCCGAGGTGCTCGAGCGTCCGGAGGACGGCTCCCGAGCCGGTGAGGATCTCCGGCGACCGGCGTGCACCGGCGGCCGCGGACAACGGAGTTGCTTCCGTGGGCATGAGTGGTCCTTGCCTGAGTGGTGGCGGTGGTGCGGGTGTCGGACGCTAGCCCGTGACCGCGCCCTGGGCGGCGGACTTCACGAGCTTGGCGTACTTCGCGAGGACTCCGCGGGTGTAGCGCGGGGGCAGCGGGGCCCAGCCGTCACGGCGGGCCTCCAGCTCGGCCGGGTCGACCAGTAGGTCGAGCGAGCGAGCCGCGATGTCGACACGGATGCGGTCGCCATCACGAACGAAAGCGACTGGACCTGCGTCCACTGCTTCCGGTGCGATGTGGCCGATGCACAGGCCGGTTGTGCCGCCTGAGAATCGACCGTCGGTCAAGAGTAGTACATCCTTGCCGAGGCCCGCGCCCTTGATGGCCGCGGTGATGGCGAGCATCTCGCGCATGCCCGGGCCGCCCTTGGGGCCCTCGTAGCGGATGACGACGACGTCGCCCTTCTCGATCTTGCCCTCGGTCAGGGCGTCCATCGCCGCACGTTCGCGGTCGAACACGCGGGCGGGGCCCTCGAAGACGGAGGCGTCGAAGCCCGCCGTCTTCACCACGGCACCCTCGGGGGCGAAGGAGCCCTGCAGGACGGTCAGGCCACCGGTCTCGTGGATCGGGTTGTCGAGCGTGCGGAAGACCTCGCCGTCGAGTGCCGGCGGGTCGATCTCGGCCAGGTTCTCGGCGACGGTCTTGCCCGTCACGGTCATGCAGTCGCCGTGCAGCAGGCCCGCGTCGAGCAGCGCCTTCATGATCACGGGGATGCCGCCGTTCCGGTCGACGTCGACCATGACGTACTTGCCGAAGGGCTTCATGTCGGCCAGGTGCGGGACCTTGGAACCGATGCGGTTGAAGTCGTCCAGCGACAGCTCGACCTCGGCCTCGTAGGCGATCGCGAGCAGGTGCAGGATGACGTTGGTCGAACCGCCGAGGGCCATCGCGACGGCGATCGCGTTCTCGAAGGCTTCCTTGGTGAGGATCTGGCGGGCGGTGATGCCGTGCTCGAGCATGTTCACCACGGCCTCGCCCGAGCGGTGCGCGTAGTAGTCACGGCGACGGTCGGCGCTCGGCGGAGCGGCGGAGCCCGGGAGCGACATGCCGAGGGCCTCGGCGACGGAGGCCATCGTGTTCGCCGTGTACATGCCACCGCAGGCGCCCTCGCCCGGGACGATGGCGCACTCGATCTTCTTGAGCTCTTCCTCGCTCATGGTGCCGGCCTTGCAGGCACCGACGCCCTCGAAGGAGTCGATGATCGTGACTTCCTTCATCGTGCCGTCGGCCTGCTTCACGTAGCCCGGCATGACCGAACCGGCGTAGAGGAACACGCTCGCCAGGTCGAGTCGCGCGGCGGCCATCAGCATGCCGGGGAGCGACTTGTCGCAGCCGGCGAGCAGGACGGTGCCGTCGAGGCGCTCCGCGTTGACGACGGTCTCGACGCTGTCCGCGATGACCTCACGCGAGACGAGGGAGAAGTGCATGCCCTCGTGGCCCATCGAGATGCCGTCCGAGACGGAGATGGTGCCGAACTGCAGGGGGTAGCCGCCACCGGAGTGCACGCCCTCCTTCGCACCCTGCGCGAGGCGGTCGAGCGACAGGTTGCACGGCGTGATCTCGTTCCACGAGGACGCGATGCCGATCTGCGGCTTGCTCCAGTCCTCGTCTCCCATACCGACGGCCCGCAGCATGCCACGTGAGGTGGTTGCTTCGATCCCGTCGGTGACGACCCGGCTGCGCGGCTTGACGTCGATATCAGGCATGGGATGAGTCTAGGACGCTTTGGGATACCAGCCGTGCACCCCCGTGCATTCTCATGCTCGGGGGCCGCGATCAGCGGGTGGCGCGGAGCCTCGCCAGTTGCTTCAGGACCCCGGTCAGTGCCGCCGGGTCGGCGATGCGGTACCCGGCCTGGGTCTCCCCCGGCCCGACCTTCACCCCGACGTCGCCGTCGCCGAGCACGCGGAAGGCGTCCTCGTCGGTGACGTCGTCGCCGGCGAAGAACACCGCGTCGGCACCGTGCAGCTCGCGGAGCCGGGCGATCGCGTCGCCCTTCGTGACGTGGCGCACCGCGAACTCGACGATGTCCTTGCCACCGCGCTCGAGCACCTCGGGGTCGGCCTCGTGCGCCGCGCGGCTCGCCGCCGCGTTCGCCTCGGCCGCGACCTCGGCGGAGACACGGCGTGTGTGCACCCCGTGCCCGGCGGGCTTGTGCTCGATGACGACGCCCGGGAACCGTTCGCCGACCGCGTCGAGCGCCGCACCGATCCGTGCCACGCGCTCCACCTCGTCGTCACTGAGCGCGGCCTCGTCGTGGCCGTCCACGCGCCACTCGACGCCGTGCGAGCCGACGAGCGCCATGTCCTCCGGCGCGTGGGTCACCGCGGCCAGGCTGCCGAGGGGACGCCCCGACACGAGCACCACCTCGGTGTCCTTCGCACGGTGCAGGGTCAGGACCGCGGCCCACGACCCGGGCAGCGCCCCGACCTGCGAGGGGTCGTCGGCGAAGGGGGCCAGCGTGCCGTCGAAGTCGAGGGCGACGATCAGTCGCGGCGCAGCCGCGAGCGTCTCGAGGGCCGCGTCGATGGCGGACTGGTCGGTGGTGGTCTCAGTCATCACGTGCCTCCCGGGTGTCCTCGGCAGCCCTGGCGGACTGGGCGTCCTGGTCGAAGATCGACATGTTGTCGGTCTGCGCCTCGCGGTGCTGTTCGCGCGGGTCGGCGGCGGACGGGTCGATCTGGGCGTTCCGCGGCGCGTGCCGGTCGAGCGCCTCGAGGAACGAGCGCGACCAGCGCGCCACGTCGTTGTCGCGGACGCGCTTGCGGAGCGCGCGCATGCGCGTCGACCGCTCGCGACGCGGCATCTGGATGGCGCGCTCGATCGAGTCCTTGAGCGCCCCGATGTCGTGCGGGTTGACGATCACGGCCTGCTTGAGCTCGTCGGCGGCGCCGGCGAACTCGGACAGGATGAGCACCCCGTCGTTGTCGAAGCGGGCGGCGACGTACTCCTTCGCGACGAGGTTCATGCCGTCGCGCAGTGCGGTGACGAGCATGATGTCGGCGGCCAGGTAGAGCGCCACCATCTCCTCGCGCGGGTAGCCGTGGTGCAGGTACGAGATCGGCTGGTGGCCGATGACGCCGAGGTCGCCGTTGATGCGACCGACGCTCAGCTCGATCTCGTCGCGGAGCGCCGCGTACGAGTCGACACGCTCGCGGCTCGGGCTCGCGACCTGGATCAGGGTGGCGTCCTCGACCGCGATGCGGCCGTCCTCCACCAGCTCGCCGAAGGCCTTGATGCGGTGGCGGATGCCCTTGGTGTAGTCGAGCCGGTCGACGCCGAGCAGCACCGTCTTCGGGTTGCCGAGGCTCTCGCGGATCTCGCGCGCACGCTCCTGCACCTCGGGCTTGCGGGCGATCGCCTCGAAGCTCTCGGCGTCGATGGAGATCGGGAAGTGCCTGGCCTCGACGTGGCGGACCGTGATGCCCTTGCGGCTGCGCGGGGCTGCCGGATCGTCCACCGGGACGTCGATCGTGGTGCCCTTGGTCGTGTAGCCCTTGATGTGGCGGACCGCTCGGAGGAAGTCGCTGGCGTCGTCGTGGCGCTGGAAGCCGATGACGTCGGCGCCGAGCAGCCCGTCGAGGATCTGCGCACGCCACGGCAGCTGCGCGTAGATGCCGACCGGCGGGAACGGGATGTGGTTGAAGAAGCCGATCGTCAGGTCGGGGCGCTTGGCGCGGAGCAGGGCCGGCACGAGCTGCAGCTGGTAGTCCTGCACCCAGACGATGCCGTCCTGCTCGACGATCTCGGCGATCTGCGCGGCGAAGCGCTCGTTCACGCGCTTGTACGCGTTCCACCAGTCGCGGTGGTAGCTCGGGTGCTCGATGACGTCGTGGTACAGCGGCCAGAGCGTGTCGTTGCTGAAGCCCTCGTAGTACTCCTCGACGTCGTCGTCGGAGAGCGGGACGGGGACGATGTGGATGCCCTCGTTGTCGAACGGTGCGACCTCGACCTCGGCCTGCCCCACCCAGCCGACCCAGGCTCCGTCGTTCGCGCGCATCACGGGTTCGAGGGCGGTCACGAGGCCACCCGGCGAGTGCCGCCAGCCCTCGTTGCCGTCCTGGTCGACGACGCGGTCCACCGGGAGTCGGTTGGAGGCGACGACGAACGAGTAGCGGGTCTGTTCGGTGCGGTCTGCAGGCATGGGGTGGTGTGATCTCCGTTCCGCCCGGCCGGGGCCGGGTGCGTCGGTGCGTCGTGCGTCGGGTGCGACGGGTGCGACGGCCGGCGTGGTGCGCCGGGCGCGCTGCCGAAGTTACCAGCGTGGGGACAGCGCATTCACGGCGGATCGACGGTTCCGCTACGCTGCAGGCACGTGTCGGGGGGACACGGGTGCTGGAGTGCGGCGCCGGCCTCCCGGTCGGAGAGGACCCCCAGCCGTGAGCGAGAACCCGCCCAACCAGCCCGTCCCGCCGTCGCAGCCCGGTCCGGGCCAGCCCGGTGCCGGCCAGCCCGGATCGGGCCAGCCCACTTCGGGCCAGCCCGGTGCCGGCCAGCCCGCCTGGAACGGCCAGCCCGCCTGGCAGCAGCAGCCTGGAGGCCCGCAGCAGTGGTCGGGTCAGCCCGCCCCCGCCGCGCAGCCGTCCGATGCGTTCGGTCGCTTCCTGCGGTCCGTGTCCGGCCGCGACTGGCTGGCGGCCGTGCTCGCCGCCGTCGGCGGCTGGGTCGCGGCGTACGTCGTCGCCGGGCTCTCGCTGCTCATCACCGTCGGACTGCTCGCGTCGGGCGGCAGCGGGTCGGCCGCTCCGTCCACCGGGTCCGGCACCGACCTCGGCGCGGGCTCGGCCCCCGACGTGGAGTCCCTGCTCTCCGGCGTGAGCGTCCTGCTCGGTGCGCCGGCGCAGCTCGTGGCCCTCGCCGACCTCGGCCGACTGCACCTGTCCGGGTCGATCGGGTTCCTCGGTTCCGGCTCGGGCTCGCTCGCCGTGGTGCCCGCGCTGGTGCTCGCCGCGCAGGTCGTCCTGGCCGTCGTGCTCACCCGCCGGATCCGCACGCGTGGCCTCGGCCGCACGCAGGTGCTCGTCACCGCGGTGGTCTCCGGCCTCGTCACCACCGTGCTCACGAACGTCGCCGCTGGCCTCTTCGCGATCCGGTTCCCGTCGGTGTCCGGCGCGGTCATCGAGCCGGTGCACGCCGTCGGTCTCGGCAGCATCATCGGTGCGTTCGTCATCGGGGCCCTGGCGGCACTCCTCGCCCGGCCCTCCGTCCTCGCCGGGCGCAACGTCTTCGCCGCCCGGCTGCTCGGCACGCTCCGCGTCGCCGCGTCGCAGCTCACGGTCCTCGTCGTGCTGGTCGCCCTCGTCGTCATCGTCGTCGCCCTGATCGCGCAACCGTCCTACGGCTCCGCGTTGCCGCTGCTGCTCGGGAACGTCGCGATCGGACTGACCGCGCTCGGGTTCTTCGGTGGTGTGGGGACGTCCGGCTTCGGGTCCGCCAGCGACACCGCCTCGGTGTTCAGCGGAGCCGGCGGATGGACCTGGCTCGTCGTGCTGTTCGTCGTCGTGACCTCGGTCGCGGCCGGGCTCGCCCTCGCCGTCCGTCGCAACGACCGGATCCGCACCACGCTCGACTGGGTCGTCACGCCGCTGGTGTGGTTCGCATTCGGTCTGCTCTGCTTCGTCCTCGGCACCGGCGTCGTCTCGTACCAGGTGAGCAGCACGAGCTCCGTGGACGGCTCGGGGTCGATCGGCATCACGCCGTGGACGCCGATCGTCTTCGCCCTGTGGGGCGGCGCGATCGAGGTCGTCGCCCGGTACCTCGCCCCGGTGCTCCTGCCCCGCCTCGGCGGAGCCGTGGTGCTCCGGACGTCCCGCCTGGTCGGAGCGGACCCCCGCCCCGTCGTGCCGCCGGCGTTCCCGGCCGGGCCCGCAGCCGGCCAGGCCGGGCCCGCCGCGGCCCAGGGTGCGCCCAGCGCTCCCGTTGCACCCGGCGCGCCAGTCGCCGCGGATGCGCCGGCTGCCGCCGCGTGGAACACTCCCCCGGCCGCTGACCAGCACGTGCCGTACCCGCCGGCCGGGCCTGCCCAGGAACCCGCGTACGGCGTGCAGTCGATCTCCGGCGCGCAGCCGGCGGCCGGGTCGCAGCCGCCCTACGGCACGCAGCCCCCGTACGGCGCACAACCGGCCGACGGGTCGCAGCCGTTCATCGGCGGTGGTGCCCCGGCTCCGGCACCGATGTCCCCGCGGGCCAAGAAGATCCTCGTCCGTTCGCTCATCGCCGGTGGCGCCGTGATCGTCGTCGTCATCGCCGGTGCGGTCACGACGAGCGTCCTCCGCGCCAACGTCTGGGGTCCGGCCCCGACGGTGAAGTCCTACGTGCAGGCCATCGCCAGCGGTGACGCCGACACCGCCGCCGACCTGAGCGAGATCCCCGACGACGCGGCGATGCTCGACTCGAAGGTGCTCGGGAGCGCGAAGGACCGCCCGTCGGACATCCGCGTCGGCCGGGTCGCCCGGACCGGTGACACCGCCATCGCCACCCTGAGCTACACCCAGGACGGCAAGAACCGCTCCGGCCAGGTGTCGCTGCGGCGCACGGGCACCTCGTTCCTGGTGAAGGACGAGTGGCGTGTCACGCAGCCGCTGGCCCAGCAGGTCACCCTGACGGCCTCCGACGTCCTCGAGGGCGCTCCGGTGACCGTCGGCGGCAAGGAGATCGGGAAGATCAGCGACGGCAAGTTCACGTCCCTCGCCTACCCCGGCACCTACCAGGTCTCGGTCGGCGGGACGAAGTACTTCACCGGCGGTACCGAGAAGGTCGCCGTGGGTGCGGTCACGTCGGGCTACGTCGATTTCGCGCCGAAGGCGACCAAGGCACTCGAGCAGGACGCCGAGCAGTACGTGACCGACCTCATCGACGACTGCGCCGAGAAGACCGAGCTCCGGGCCCTGAGCGGCTGCCCCTGGTACGGGCCCTACGACGCCGACGGCGGCGTGCAGTACGACGTCACGTCGATGCCCGAGCTGGAGGTCGAGGCGTCCCGCGCCGGCACCGTGATGGTGACGAGCACGAAGGACGGGAGCGTCTCGTACGGCTACACCTCGTACCTGGGTGACAAGAAGCGCGGCGAGGACTCGTTCAGTGTGAACCAGTACCTGAAGGTGGAGGACGGCAAGCTCGTCTCCGCCTACTGAGCAGGAGCCGACCGAGCGGCTCCGCAGCACCACGACGGCCGACCCGGGATCTCCCGGGTCGGCCGTCTCAGTAGGCTGACGAGCATGGTCAGGACACGGGCGTGGTGCAAGGGCGACACGGTCGAGCGGGACTTCCCCGTCGACCGGATCTCCGACCTCGTCGCCGACCCGGACACCTTCGTCTGGATCGACTACACCGACCCGACGTCGGCCGACCTCGAGCAGATCGAGGAGGAGCTCGGCATCCACGCGCTCGCCGTCGAGGACGCCGTCGAGCACGGTCAGCGCCCGAAGCTCGACCGGTACCGGGACAGCCTGTTCCTGGTCGTCTACGACGTGGGCGGCACGGACGACGAGGGTGACCTGATCACGCACGAGGTCAAGGCCTTCGTCACCGAACGGGCGCTCGTCACCATCCACGGGTCCGACGTCGACACCGCCCCGATGGAACACCGGCTCACGGCGAACTCCGACATCGCCGAACACGGCGTGCCCTGGCTCGTCTGGGCGCTGCTCGACGCCGTCGTCGACCGGGCCACGGACACCGTCGAGGACCTCGAGCGGCAGATCGATGCGCTCGAGGACGACCTGTTCGAACCGGGCGACCCCCGCGAGCAGCAGATCCAGCGGCGGTCGTTCCGGCTCCGCAAGACCCTCGGGGTGCTCCGGCGCCTGGTCGTCCCGACGCGGGACAGCGTCGCCTCGTTGCTGCACGGTGACGCGGAGACGATCTCGAACGGCATCCGGCCCTACTTCCGCGACGTCGAGGACCACCTGGTCTCGATCGCCGACTCCGTCGAACAGCTCCGTGACGCCGTGTCGAGCGTGCTCGACACGACTCTGAACCTGGCGTCGAACCGGCAGAACACCGTCATGAAGAAGGTCACGAGCTGGGCGGCGATCATCGCGATCCCGACCGGTGTGACGAGCTTCTTCGGGCAGAACGTGGAGTTCCCGGGCGAGGGCGCCTGGAGTGGTCTCTGGGCCTCGCTCGCGATCATCACCGCGTCGTCGCTCGTGCTCTACCGCGTCTTCAAGACCCGCGACTGGCTCTGACCGCGCACGGCACCGGCACCGGCTCGGGACCGGCTCGGCACCGGGCTCCGCCGGCGTCAGAGCGCGAGCGCCAGGACCCCGGCGACGACGGTGAGCGGCGCGACGACGCACCCGAGCGCCATGTACCGGCCCCAGGACAGGTGCACGCCCTCGGCCGACAGCCGTGCGTGCCACAGCAGCGTCGCGAGCGAGGCCCACGGCGTGATGAGGCAGCCGGCGTTGACGCCGATGAGCAGCGCCGCGTACCGGACGGCCTCGTGCCCGGTGGCCGGTTCGAGCACCAGGTACGCCGGCAGGTTGTCGATGCCGTTCGCGGCGAACGCGCCCGCACCGCCGAGCAGCAGCAGCGGGCCGGTCCCGGTGCCGCCCTGCAGCGCGTGCACGATCGGGTCGGTGATGCCCGTCGTGTGCAGCGCCTCGACCACCACGAAGAGCCCGGCGGCGAACAGCAGGGTCGACCACGGCACGCGGGACACCCGGAGTTCGGACGGTGACCGGAACGCCGCGACCACGACGAGCACCACGGCAGCCAGGACCGCGGCGATCCACACGGTCACCCCGGCCGTCAGGGCGACGACGAGCGCGACGAGCACCGCGGAGGCCGCCCAGAAGAACACCGGGTCCTTCGGCGTGCGGACGGACACCGGCGAGTAGCGGCCGAACAGCTTGCCGCGGAACACAACGAGCAGGACGACGCACGGCACGACCACCCCGGCGACCGCGGGCCAGGCCATCAGCCCGGCGAACGGCAGCGGGCCGCCGAGCCCCATCCGGTCGACGGCGAGCAGGTTCGTCAGGTTCGACACCGGCAGCAGCAGCGAGGCCGTGTTCGCGAGCCAGACCGTGGTCAGGGCGAACGGCATCGGGGGCAGCCCCACACGCCGTGCGAGCGAGATGACGATGGGGGTGAGGAGCACCGCGGTGGTGTCGATCGACAGGAAGACGGTGCAGAGCACGGCGAGGACGACGACCGCGCCCCAGAGGCCGATCGTGCGCCCGCCACCGACCCGGGCGGCGACGTCGGCGAGGCGGTCGAACACCCCGGCGTCCGCGGCGAGCTCGGCGACGACGGTCAGCCCGAGCACGAACCCGAGGACCGGCAGGACCCGGTCGGCGAGGACGGCGAGGTCGTCGAGGGGCAGCAGCCCGAACACGACGCAGACCGCGCCGACCACGAGCAGGGCCGCTCCGATCACCGCTTGACGCACGAACACTCCTCCGGCAGACACCGCGGCAGGGTGACCGGCGGCGCTCCAATGTACGGGCCGGTAGCGTTGTCAGCACGACGACAGGAGGCCTCTGTGCGCAAGTTCATGTTCAACGGTGCGGTGTGGAGTTCGCTCATCAGCGGCTACAGCGTGCTCCAGACCACCCGCCAGGGACCGCGTGACTGGCGGCTCGCGCTGACCTGGGTCGCGTGGATCGCCACGACGATCGTGGCGATCGGCACGGTCGTCGAGGACGACCGCGCCGTCAAGGCGCGCCAGCCGTAGGTCGCGAACGCGACCACCGAGATGACGGGAGGCCCGTGGCGGATCCGCCACGGGCCTCCCGTCCGTCGTCCGTCCCGTGCACGGCACGTCAGTCACGTCACCGGGTCAGCGCTCGGACTCCGGGATCCCGGAGGTCTGGATCGGTCCGGTGAAGAGCGCGCCGCGCTCGTCGTCGCCGAACAGCTGTGAGTCCCCCTCCGCAGTTCGTCCGCGGCGGCGCGGCGCCGCCGCGGTCGGCTCGGAGAGCTGCACGCGCTGGACCGGCAGGGCGTCCGGGTGGGTGCGCTGGATCCACTCGACCATCTCCTCACGCACGTAGCAGCGGAGGTCGAACAAGCCGCCGGCGTCGGGCGCGGTCACGAGGATGCGGACCCGGACCAGTCCCCCGACGGCATCGGTGACCTGCAGCACCTTGACGCGGCGGTCCCAGATCGTCGAGGTGTCGAGGATCCGGTCGAGCTCCGCCCGCATGTCGGCCGGGCTCACCCGCCAGTCGAGGTCGAACTCGACGGCACCGAGCAGTTCGCTGCCGGTCCGGGTCCAGTTCTCGAACGGCGTGCTCGTGAAGTACGTCGACGGCAGCACGAACCGACGGTCGTCCCACAGGTGCACGACGACGTAGGTCAGCGTGATCTCCTCGATCCGTCCCCACTGCTGCTCGACCACGACGACGTCGTCGACGCGGATCGACCCGGAGAACGCCAGCTGCATGCCGGCGAACACGTTGCCGAGCGTGGACTGCGCGGCGAGGCCCGCGACCACGGAGATGAGACCGGCACTGGCGAGCACGCTCGCGCCCGCGGCCTCGACCCCGTCGAAGGTCAACAGGATCGCGCCGACCGCGATGATGACGAGCACGGCGACGGTGAGCCGCCGGATGATGAGCACCTGGGTGCGGATCCGACGCGCCTGCCGGTTGTCGGGCACGTCGATGCGGAAGCGGTGCAGCCCGAGGTCCTCGAGGAAGATCGCGACCTGGCACGCGAGCCAGCAACCGGTCGCGATCGTGACGATCAGGAAGGCGTGCGCGACCTCGTCGCGCCACGGGTAGGTGTCGGGGTCCCGCGGGATGCTCGACGTGAACGCGATCCAGAGCAGGACCACCAGCAGCACGGTGCGGAAGGGGTGCCTCGTCCGCCGTGAGAGCACGCCGGCCCAGCGTTCCCGGCGCGCGATCGCCCGGAGGACCAGGTGCAGGACGAGGGCGACGACGGCGGTGACGAGCAGGGCGAACCCGATCGCGACGAGGAGTCGGAGGAGGATGTCCATCCCTCCATGCAAGCAACGGACGACGGTCGTCGTTCAGGTTCGGGCCGCCGTCGGCTGTGCGGACGTTCAGTCGCCGCGGTTCGACCGAACCGGGTTTTGCGTGACGCCCCGGTCCGGTGCGCATGTAGGTTCTCTCGCATGACAGCGCAGAACGACACGGGTGGCAACCGAGCGCCGGCGAACGACTTCTCGCACGAGCAGGAGGGCTACCAGCACGGTCTGAAGCCCCGGCAACTGCAGATGATCGCGATCGGCGGCGCGATCGGCACCGGCCTCTTCCTCGGTGCCGGTGGACGCCTGCACACCGCGGGCCCCGCGCTCGCGCTGACCTACCTGGTCGCCGGGATCTTCGCCTTCTTCATCCTGCGGGCCCTGGGCGAGCTGGTGCTGCACCGCCCGTCCTCGGGGTCGTTCATCTCGTACGCCCGCGAGTTCTACGGCGAGAAGTTCGCGTACGCCGCCGGCTGGATGTACTTCCTGAACTGGGCGATGACCTCGATCGTCGACACCACCGCCGTCGCGATCTACCTGCAGTACTGGTCGGCCTTCACCGCGGCGCCGCAGTGGCTGCTGGCGCTGATCGCCCTGATCGTCGTCCTCGCGGCGAACATGGTCGCCGTGAAGGTGTTCGGCGAGCTCGAGTTCTGGTTCGCCCTGATCAAGGTCGCCGCACTGGTGGCGTTCCTCGTCGTCGCGATCATCTGGCTCGTCTTCGCGTTCCCGGTCGAGGCCGGTGGCGAGGCCGTGCGCACCGGCTTCTCGATCTGGGGCGACAACGGCGGGCTGTTCCCGAACGGGCTGCTCCCCGCGGTCATCGTGATCCAGGGTGTCGTCTTCGCCTACGCCGCGATCGAGCTCGTCGGCACGGCATCGGGTGAGACGCAGAACGCCGAGAAGGTCATCCCGCGCGCGATCAACTCCGTCGTCTTCCGCATCGCGGTCTTCTACGTCGGGTCGATCGTCCTGCTCTCCCTGCTGCTGCCGTACACGGCCTACAAGGAGGGCGAGAGCCCCTTCGTGACGTTCTTCTCGTCGCTCGGCAACCCGCACGTCGGCGCGATCGTCGGCGGCATCATGAACTTCGTCGTGCTCACCGCCGCCCTGTCGTCGCTGAACGCCGGCCTGTACTCCACCGGACGCGCGCTCCACTCGATGGGCATGAACGGTTCGGCGCCGAAGTGGACCACGAAGATGTCGAAGGGCGGCGTCCCCTACGCCGGCATCCTGCTCACCGCGGCGTTCACCGTCGCGGGCGTCGTGCTGAACTACTTCGTCCCGAGCCAGGCGTTCGAGATCGCCCTGAACATCGCCAGCCTCGGCATCATCACCGCGTGGGGCACGATCATCCTGTGCCAGATGCGGCTGCGCCAGTGGGCCAAGCAGGGGCTCGCGAAGGAACCCTCGTTCAAGCTCCCCGGGGCGCCGGTCACGGCGTGGCTGACCCTGGCGTTCCTCGCATCGGTCATCGTCCTGATGGCGATCGACTACCCCGTCGGCACGTACACGATCGCGTCGCTCGTCATCATCATCCCGCTGCTCGTCGTCGGCTGGTTCCTGCAGCGTGACCGCATCCTGCGCATCGCCGCCCTGCGCGAGGGCGTCACCGGCCCCTACCCGATCGGCGTCCGCGACCCCGCCGCCTCGGTGCGACGCGACGGCGACGGGAGCTAGCGCTCCGCTTGTCCCCGGAACGCAAGGCCCCCGGCACCGAACACGAGCGGTCCGGCACCCGTCGCTACCATCAGCGGGTGCCGGACCGCTCTCCTTCTCCCACCCTCGACCTGCAGCTCAGCTGGCGAGGTGCCTACGGACGCCTCCGGGTGTTCGCGGATCGTCTCGAGGCCGAGACCGACTACCAGCGCGAGACCCGCACCGTGGTGCCGATGGACGCGGTGCAGGGGTGGCGCCTCGGACCGTGCGACGAGGACGCCGTCTGCGTGGAGTTCCTCGCCGGACAGGACACCTACCGGGTCCTGTTGGACAGCCCGGACGAGCAGCTCGCTGCGCTGGCGATCCGAAAGGTGCTCGGACCGCCGCTGGGGTCCTGAGGACGCAGGCGCCCGGCCGCGGGAGCCCGCGGCCCGGTTGCGGGGTGGGGGCCCCGGGGGCCGGTCAGTCGTCGGTGTCGACGCGGTCGGTGACGACGTCACCGGAGCCGGCGTCGATGCGCACGCTGTGCTTGGTGCCGGAGGAGTCGAGCACGTCGCCCTCCCAGACGACCGTGCCGACGTGGTCGTCGAGGCCGAGCTCGGTCACGGTCCCCGCGTGCAGGTCCTGGAAGGCGTCGACGGCCTGCTTGACGCTCAGGTCGGCGGCGGCGACGAAGCGCTCGTGCTCGGCCTTGTCGTCCGCGTCGGGTGCCTCGGTCTGCGGGGTGCCGGCGACCGAGGTGCCGGCGGCGTTCGTGTGCACCTCGTGCTCGGTGCCGTCCTTGGTCACGACGAGGACCTCGTAGGCGGAGGCGCCCTGCTCCTGCTCGACCGAGATGACGGTGCCCGAGCCGACCTCGCCGCGTGCGGTGGCGACGGCGGCGAGCAGGGCCTTGTTCGAGCCGGCGGACGCGGCGCCGGACGCACCGGTGCCGGTGCCGGCCGAGTCCGTCGCCGACGAGCCGACCGAGCCGGAGCCGGCCGAGCGGGTGTCGTCGTCGGAGTCGTCGCTGGCGCACCCGGTGAGTGCGAGCGCCGCGACGATCGGCAGGGCGGCGAACGCGGCGATGCGGCGGGCGGAGGGCTTCTGGTGCTGGGTTCGGAAGTTCATGTGGACGAGCATCGCGTCGGGGTGCTGAAGCAACCCTGAAGCCGCCTGTTCAGCCGCCGAGTGCGATGCGGACGACGAACCGCGCGCCGCCGAGCGGGGACGTGACCACGGTCGTGTCGCCGCCGTGGGCCCGCACGGCATCACGGACGATGGCGAGGCCGAGCCCCGCGCCGCCGGCGTCCCGGCTACGGGCCTCGTCGAGACGGACGAACCGTTCGAAGACGCGCTCGCGCTCGTCCTCGGGGACGCCGGTGCCGTCGTCGTCGACCGTGAGCACGGCGGACCCGTCGTGCTCGGTCAGCGACACGGCGACGCGTGTGCTCGCGTGCCGGACGGCGTTGTCGACGAGGTTCCGGACCACCCCCGCCAGCACGCGCTCGTCGCCGAGGACCCGCGCTGCCGAGATCGCCGAGCCGTCCACCCGGACCGCCGGGGCGTCGCCGTCCCGCGCGGGCGTGACACCGGCCGTCGACCGTGCCCGCGCGCGGGCCACCGCGTCCAACGCCAGGTCGTCGAGGTCGACGGGGCGCCGCGTGCGGATCCCGCCCTCGTCGAGGCGGGAGAGCTCGAGCAGCCCGGTGACCAGGTCCTGCAGGCGCACCGCCTCGGACCGGACGATGTCGGCGAGGTCGGCCACCTCGGTCCGCTCCGGGTGCGCGACGGCGACCTCGGCGTGCTGCCGGATCGACGCGATCGGCGACCGGAGTTCGTGGGAGGCATCGGACACGAACCGTCGCTGGCTCTCGGCGGACCGTTCGAGGCGATCGAGCATGGCGTTCATGGTGCTCGCGAGCCGGGCGACCTCGTCGCCGGTGTCCGGAACCTCGACCCGGGCGTCCGGACGGGCCGCCCGGATCGTCTCGACCTCGGTGCGCATCCGTTCCACCGGCCGCAGCGAGCGCCCGGCGACGGCCCAGGTGACCGCGACCAGCAGGAGCACCAGCACGGGCACCCCCACGGCGAGGAGCACGACGGCGGTGCGGACCGCGGTGTCGGCCTGGTCGAGCGTGGCGCCGTAGACGAGCGTCGCCTCGCCGCCGCCGGGCAGGTCCACGTCGTCCGCCACGAGCAGCCAGCGTTCGCCGTCGTGGGTCCACCGGGACTCGTCGGCGGTCGGGAGGGCGTCCCCGTCGGCGTCCTCGCCGTGCGCCAGGACCACTCCGCCGTCGCCGATAACCTGCACCAGGACGTCCTCGTAGCCGGTCACCGCGGCCGCACCGTCCGCCTCGACCCGGGAGGACACCTGCTCGAGACCCGCCTCGGCCGAGGTCCGCACGCCGTCGAGCAGCACGAGCCGCAGCACGACGACGAAGGCGACGGCACCGATGACCAGGGCCGCGAGGACGACGGCACCGGCGCCGAGCGTGGTGCGGGCCCGGACCGACCGGGCGCGCCGTGGCCGGGCCGGTGCGACTCCGCTTGCACTGGGCTTCGGCCGCTCAGCCACCGTCCGCCGCCAAGCGGTACCCGGCACCACGGACCGTCTCGATCGCGGCACGCCCGAACGGTCGGTCGAGCTTCCGGCGGAGGTGCCCGACGTAGACCTCGACGATGTTCGGGTCGCCCTCGAAGTCGACGTCCCAGACGTTCTCGATGACGTCGCGCTTCGACCGGACCTGCCCCGGGTGCCGTGCGAGGTACTCGAGCACGGCGAACTCGCGGCTGGTCAGCTCGACGGGGGTCTCACCGCGGGCCACGGTGCGCGCCGCGGGGTCGACCACGAGGTCGCCGAGCGTCAGCACGGTGGGGCGCTCACGGGCACCGCGTCGGACGAGCGCCCGCAACCGTGCGACGAGCACCGGGTGCGAGAACGGCTTGGTGACGTAGTCGTCGGCCCCCGCGTCGAGCGCCTCGACCTGGTCCCACTCACCGTCCTTGGCCGTCAGCATGAGCACGGGGGTCCAGTCGCCATCGGCGCGGAGCTGCGCGCACACGGCCCAGCCGCTCAGGCCGGGCATCATCAGGTCGAGCACGATCGCGTCGTAGCGGAACTCACGCGCGTGCCACAGACCGTCCACGCCGTCGTTCGCGACGTCGACCGCCCACCCCTCGGCCTCGAGGCCGCGGCGCACGCCGTCGGCGAGCCGGACCTCGTCGTCGACCACCAGCACACGCATGGGGTCGATCCTGCCGTGCCCCGCTGAAGCAGGGCTGAAGCGGCCCGCCAGCGCGGCTCGCGACGGTGACCGGGGCGGACGGGAGGCCCGTGGCGGCGGCGCCACGGGCCTCCCGTCCGGCGGTGGTCCGGACCAGGGCCGCGCCGACCCGGCGTGCTCAGACCAGCAGCAGGATCCCGGCGATCACGGACGCGACGGCGATGGCGAGCGCGATGAGCAGGAGCACGAGGTGCACCGTGTAGAACGTCGTCGGCTTGCCGGCGGCGTCGCGGGCACGGGAGTCCTTCGCGACGCGCTGGAAGAAGCGCGGCCAGGTGACGACGTTGAAGACGGCGCCGATGAACAGGACGACTGCGGCGAAGACGAGCACGGGACGATCCTAGTGAACGTACGCGGCGACGATGCCGGTACGGCGACGCCGGGCGGGTGGTGCTCGGCCGCCCCCAACGCGGCCGAGTCCCGACCCGGCAGGCCACAGGATCTGTAGCACTTGCTACAGACTGTACACGGCCTGTCCGGCAGCGTCGAGGGACTACACGGTCTCGAGCGCGGCCTCGGCGTCGGCGAGGGCGGCACGCTCGGCGTCGGTCAGGGACGCCCGTGCACCCCGGACGCCGTCGTTGATCTCGACGATGCGGCGGCTGAGCCGGGTCGCGGGGTCGTCGGTCGGCGGGTAGGCGTTGTCCACGCCGATCCGTTCGTGCAGCGGTGCCAGGCGGCGGAGCGCATCGTCTACACGGCGGGCACGGCGGCGGCGGGAGATCCGGTGCCCGAAGACGAGCAGGAGCATGCCGGACGCCACGCACAGCACGGCCCCCGGCGTGGTGATGTCGTAGGGCAGCGAGAGCGCGTGCGTGACGTCCAGGTCGCCGGCGACGTGGGCGACGTCCATCACGACGACCACGACCATGCGGACGACCCCGAGCACCCCGCCGAGGACCAGGACCCACAGCCCCACCAGGTCGGTGGTCGTCCGGGCCTCGCGCAGCCGGAGCACGCAGATGAGCCCCGTCGCGCCGAGGGCCACTCCGAGGTACACGGTCTGCGCGATCGAGTAGACGGTGGCAGCCGGGTGCGAGCCGGCGTCGAGCATGAAGGTCGTCGTCGTCGCCGGCTTGTCGAGCACGGTGAACACGACGACGACCACCACGACGACCACGGCGAACGACACCACGACCGCGTTCCGGAGCCAGGGCCGCGCCGCGCCGACCGCCTTCGCCACGCCCCACAGCAGCGTGCTCGTGCCGGCCACCATGAGGCAGTCGCTGATGACGGTGACGACGTTGAACCCGCCGAGCAGCGGGTCGAGCCACCGGTACAGCGGGTCGACGTTCGTCACGATGGTGGCGGCGAAGAGCAGGAACGTGAACGCCAGGGTGCGGTCCTGCCCGCGTTGCAGGACCAACAGCACGATCGTCCCGACGATGAGCAGCACCGCCTGGACGACGGCGATGATCACCCGAAGACCCCGCGGAAGGCGCTCGGGCGGCCGCGGTGCTGGCGGATCACGGTGGCCAGGCGGTCGGCGAAGACCTCGGCCTCGTGCTCGTAGGTGTTCGAGAACATCCCCCGGGCCAGCGCACGCTCGACCCTGTACTCGGGCAGGTCGGGGATGACGTCACGGATGTAGGCGCTCTGCGGGGCGTGCTCCTGGTGCCGGTGCAGGACGTGCCCGAGCTCGTGCCCGATCACGAACGAGCGGAACGTCGGCGAGGTCGTCGGCGAGATCATCACCAGGTGCGCATGCTCGAGGGTGGCCACGAAGCCACACACCGGTTCGGCGGCCAGGAACGACTCCTCGCGCACCACGATCGGCTTGCCGACGACGTCCGCGGCGGCGGCGACGGCCTGGTCGACGTCCGACCACCCCTCGGCGGCACCACGAGCCCAGAACGCCTCGACGAGGGCGTCGGTCATGCGACGCTCCCCCGCTGCGATTCCTCCTCGAGCACCTCGGCGATGCGCCGCAGCGCGTCGGGTGAGAGTTCGCCGGGGAACGTCCGGGCCGCGAAGCCGCTCACGCGGGCGGACCGCAGGGACCGGACGAGGGCGAGCTGGGCACCGATCCGTTCCGGTACCTCGCTGTCCTCGAGCAGGAAGCGTTCGTCGACCTCGAAGTACCCGGCCAGCAGGCGCAGGAGCTCGGTGTCGCGGTTGCGGCGGCCGTCGCCGGAGAGCATGTAGGTCCACTTCGCCCGCGACAGCGACCCGCCGTGCGCCGCGACGTACTCCTCGATCGAGGAGAACGGCACCGGAGCGCCACGCTGCGACTCCTCGAAGTCGAGGAGCAGGTTGAGGCGGCGCGCGAGCTCGGCGGCGTCGAGCGCCCCGCCCTTCAGATCACCCGTGTCCATCTCGGACTCCTCCCCAGCCGTGTCCGCGCGACCTGTGGGTCCGGCGCGTGGACGCCATGCTAGCGCGGGTGCCCGGCACGCGCGCCGCTACCCTCGTGGGCATGCCCCGCCGCTTCCCCGCCACCGTCGCGGTACCGGTCGAGCACGAGATCGTCATCACGAAGTCGCGGTTCATCACGACCGTCGCGCCGGTGTCCGGGGTCGAGGACGCCGACCGCGTGATCGCCGAGGTCCGCCGTCGGTACTGGGACGCCCGGCACAACTGCACGGCGATGGTCACCGGCGTGCTCGGCGACCAGGCCCGTTCCTCGGACGACGGCGAGCCCTCCGGCACCGCGGGCGTCCCGATGCTCGAGGTCCTGCGACGCCGCGGGCTGACCGACGTCGTCGCGGTCGTCACGCGGTACTTCGGCGGGGTCAAGCTCGGTGCCGGCGGACTGGTCCGGGCCTACTCGACCTCGGTGTCCGAGGCGCTCGACACGGCGGTCCTCGTCCGTCGCGAAGCCCTGACGCAGGTGCGCTTCGACGTCGACCACGCCGACGCCGGGCGGCTCGACAACGTGCTGCGCGACTGGGTCCGGCACCACCACGCGACGCTCGGCCCGACCGACTACGGGCAGGAGGCGACCTTCGAGGTGTGGGTCCCCCACGAGGCGCTCGGCGCCCTGACCGCCGACCTCGCCGCCGCGTCGGCCGGTTCGCTCGAACCCGTCATCGGCGAGGAGCGGATCGTCGACGTCCGCGCCGACTGAATTCGCAGTTCCTGCACACCTCGGGCGTGTCTCGGCATCGGCGTGGAAACCTGCCCGGAACGCACGAACGCCCCGACTCGATGAGCCGGGGCGTTCGTCCTGCGGTGCACCCCCTCGGACTTGAACCGAGAACCCACTGATTAAGAGTCAGTTGCTCTGCCAATTGAGCTAGAGGTGCATGTTCCGGCTTCCGTGCCGCAACGGGAATCAACAATAGCATGGGTTTCGCGCGCCCACGACCACTCGCGGGCGCACGACGCGAACAGGAGCACCATGACCGACCGTCTCGTCCCCGGCGACACCGCCCCCGACTTCACGCTGCCCGACCAGGACGGCGTCGAGCACTCCCTCGCTGCCCTCCGCGGCAAGAAGGTCATCGTGTACTTCTACCCGGCGGCGTCCACCCCGGGCTGCACCACCGAGGCCTGCGACTTCCGCGACAACATGTCCTCGCTGCAGGCCGCCGGTTACGAGGTCCTCGGCGTCTCGAAGGACGAGCAGGCGAAGCTCAAGACGTTCCAGCACGAGCAGGCGCTGACCTTCCCGCTGCTGAGCGACCCCGACCTCGCCGTGCACAAGGCGTACGCGGCGTGGGGTGAGAAGAACAACTACGGCAAGATCGTCACCGGCACGATCCGGTCCACGATCGTGGTCGACGAGGACGGCACCGTCCAGCTGCCGCTCTACAACGTCAAGGCCACCGGGCACGTGGCGAGCCTGCGGAAGAAGCTCGGCCTGGTCTGAGGGCCGGCCACGCACTGGAGGCCCGGTGCCGGTTCCGAGAACCGGCACCGGGCCTCCAGTGCGTGGCGGACCAGACCGTCTACTCGGCCGGACGCACGAGCGCGGCCGTCACCGACCGCGACAGCACCAGCGTGATGCCGAGCAGGGCCGGGACGAGCAGTACCCAGCCGACCGCGGCGACGCGGAAGACGCCCTGGAACGCCCCGATCGCGATGGCGCCCTGCAGGACCTGCCAGACGATGATCCCGGAGCGCACCCACGGCCGGCCCTGCCACAGGCCGTTCAGCAGCGCACCGAGCCAGAGCGCAGCGATGGCGACGAGGACGGTGAGGGCGATGCCTGAGGCGATGCTCGTGGCCGGGGCGACGAGCAGTTCGACGACCAGGACGACGGTCACGACCACCAGCGCGAGGAACTCGAGGCCGACCACGGCGAGCAGCCCCAGCATCGCCGGCGACCGGCGCGCGACGGGCGTGGAGGGTTCGGTGTCGTTCGGGGTGTCGTCGTGCACAGTGATCCTCCAGCATCGGAACCCTTGATTTGGCCCTACCAGTATGGAACGATATTGGAGGTCGTTTGGACGGCACGATGTGGTGTGCGTCTCCCGTGGTTCATCGCTCCTCCCCCGAGCGTCTCGCGGGCGTCAGACACGCTTCCTGCGGACTCCTCCCCACAGTTGTCCCCTCCATGCCGCATGCATGGTCAGCGGTCCGATACCCCGAACCACGGCCCCGGCCTGCCGTTCGAGCATCGACATCAAGGAGCACCACACATGGACTGGCGTGACAAGGCTGCCTGCCTCACCGCAGACCCCGAGCTCTTCTTCCCCGTCGGGAACACCGGGCCCGCCGTCGATCAGATCGAGAAGGCCAAGTCGGTCTGTGCGCGTTGCACGGTCACCGAGATGTGCCTGCAGTACGCACTCGAGAACAACCAGGACTCGGGTGTCTGGGGTGGTCTCAGCGAGGACGAGCGTCGTGCACTGAAGCGTCGCGCCGCCCGCGCTCGCCGCGCGTCCTGACCCCGGTCGTCTGACACCACGACGCCCGTCGTCCCCTCGGGGGCGGCGGGCGTCGTCGTGCGTGCGGGGCGGCGGTCCTGCAAGACACCGGTGTTCACGCATCGAACACCGGAACTCGGGTGTGCGACCGGTGAACACCGGTGTTTTGCGATCTCGAACCGCCGGGCGGCGTCAGGCGGCGGGGGCGGTCAACCAGCGGAACGGGATGGTGATCGTCACCTCGGTGCCGCTGCCCGTCAGGGTGTGCCAGTCGATGGTGCCGCCGAGCTCGCCCTGGATGAGCGTGCGGACGATCTGCGTGCCGAGGCCCGAGCCGACCTTCCCCTCGGGGAGCCCCACGCCGTTGTCGCGGACCTCGATCTCCAGGTGGTCGTCGAAGCGGCGGGCGACGATCTCGACCTCGCCGTCGCGGCCGTCCAGCCCGTGCTCGACGGCGTTCGTCACGAGCTCGGTGAGGCCGAGGGCGAGCGGCGTCGCGGCCTCGGAGGGCAGCACCCCGAACTCGCCGGTCTTCTTCGGGTGCACGGTGGTGTTGTGCGACGCGGCGACCTCGGTCACGAGCTTGAGCACCGAGTCGAACACCTCGTCGAAGTCCACGGTTTGGCTGAGCCCGCTCGACAGGGTGTCGTGCACGACGGCGATGGCGGCGACGCGGCGCATGGCGTTCTGCAGCGAGGTCCGCGCTTCGTCCGAGTGCGTACGACGCGCCTGGATCCGCAGCAGGGACGCCACGGTCTGCAGGTTGTTCTTCACACGGTGGTGGATCTCGCGGATCGTGGCGTCCTTGGTGATGAGCTCGCGCTCCTGGTGCCGAAGCTCGGACACGTCGCGGCAGAGCACGATGGCACCGATGCGCTCACCGTGGTCGCGGAGCGGGATCGAGCGGAGCGACACCGTGACGCCCTTCGACTCGATGTCCGCACGCCACGGTGCGCGACCGGTGACGACGAGCGGCAGGGACTCGTCGACGTCGAGCTGGGCGCCGATGAGCTCGGTGGTGACCTCGGCGAGGGACTTCCGCTCGAGCTCGCCCTCGAAGCCCATGCGGTTGAACGCGCTCAGGCCGTTCGGGCTCGCGAACGTGACGATGCCGGCGGTGTCGAGCCGCAGCAGGCCGTCGCTGGCACGGGGCGCGCCACGACGGGGGCCCGCCGGTGCACCGAGGTCGGGGAAGTCACCGGTGGCGATCATGCCGAACAGGTCGTTCGCGCTCGCGGTGAAGTTGAGTTCCTGACGGCTCGGGGTCCGCATCTCGTCCTGGTTGGAGTGCCGGGTGACGACGGCGATCGGTCGCTCGGTGGTCTCGGCGCTCTTCGCGCTCAGGCGGCGGAGCACCGGGATCGCGCGGACACGGGTCGGGGTGTCCTCGTACCAGTCCGGCTCGGCGGAGTCGACGACCCGTGACCCGGCGAAGCTCTCGGTCACCTGGCCGCGCCACTCCTCACGGATCTCCTGCCCGACGATGTCGCGGTAGAACAGCGTCGCCGCGGAGCTCGGCCGGGCGTGTGCGACGGCCACGAACGAGCCGTCCTCGGCGGTCGGGACCCAGAGCACCATGTCGGCGAAGGACAGGTCGGCGAGGAGCTGCCAGTCCCCCACGAGCAGGTGGAGCCACTCCACGTCTGCTTCCGAGGAACGGCCTTGCGCGAGGACGAGGTCACTGAGGGTCGACACCCAGCCAGTCTAGGTCCGCTGCCTTGTGGAGAACGTCGCCCTCTCCACAGGGTAGACCGGTGTGTATTTCGTATGTCGCACGCCCCATACGCTCGCTCCAACGACGGAAGGGGCAGGGGTGGCAGAGCAGGCACGCCGCATCGATCACGAGACGACGACGGCGCACCCACCGCCGCTGCGGATCGTCGAACCGGCGCCGGAGCCCGCCACGGTGACCGGTCCCCCGGACCCGGCGACGACCGCACGAGCGCTCGGGCTCTGCGTCGCCGAGGTGCTCACCGGCGCGCGGGAGGTCGACAGCATCGCCCGCTGGATCAGCGACGACGTGCAGCGCCACCTGCAGCAGCGCGCCGCGGTGGCAGCGCACGCCCGGGGCTCCGGTCGGCGGGCACGCGGACGCCCGGTGCTCCGGGTCGGCAGCGTGCTCGTCTGCCGCCCCGCGGCGGGCGTCGCCGAGGCGACGGTGGTCGTGCACGCGCGCAGCCACGCGCGGGCGGTCGCCATGCGGCTCGAAGAGCGACACGGACGCTGGCAGGCGACCGCGATCGGGGTCCTGTAGCCGAGTGGCGGACGGACGGGAGGCCCGGTGCCAGCTGGCACCGGGCCTCCCGTCCGTCGTCGGTCACGCTCGGTGAGCAGGAATGGTCGGGTCCCGACGTGGGACCCGACCACTCCTGCTCACGATGCGCTCGCGCGCGGTCGCTAGTTCTTCTTGGCCGCCTGGCGACGCTCGGCGCGGTTGCTCGCCGCGGCCTGACCGGAGGCGGTGGCCGCGTTGCCGAACGCGGAGCCCTGCTCGGGCTCGGCGACCGCTTCGGCCTCAGCCTCGGCCTGGGCGCGCTGCGCACGAGCGGTCGCGGCCTGCTCGAGGCGACCCTTCTCGTCGCGGACCTCGACCTCGCCGTCGATCGACGGTGCCGAGTACTCGAGGCCGGAGACCTCATCCTCGCCGAGACCCTTGGCCTCGATCACCGCGTTCTCGCCGTCGGACTGCACCTGGACCTCGAGGTTGAAGAGGTAGCCCACGGACTCTTCGCGGATCTGCCCCATCATCGTCTGGAACAGGGCGTAGCCCTCGCGCTGGTACTCGACCAGCGGGTCGCGCTGCGCCATCGCGCGGAGGCCGATGCCGTCCTTGAGGTAGTCCATCTCGTACAGGTGGTCGCGCCAGCGGCGGTCGATCACCGAGAGCACCACGCGACGCTCGAGCTCACGCATCGCCTCGTCGCCGAGGAGTTCCTCGCGCTGCTGGTAGGCCAACTTGGCGTCGGAGAGGATCTCGCGGGCCAGGAAGTCACGCGACGCCTTGCCCTTCGAGCCGGCCTCGGTGATGACCTCGTCGATGGAGATCGAGATCGGGTAGAGCGTGCCGAGCTCGGTCCACATGGCGTCGAGGTCCCAGTCGTCCGGGGAGCCTTCGCCGGTGTGGCTGTCGATCACGTCGTCGATGACGGCCTTGAGGAACGACTGCGCGCGGTCGTGCAGGTCGTCGCCCTCGAGGATGTGGCGGCGGTCGCTGTAGATCGCTTCGCGCTGGCGGTTCAGGACGTCGTCGTACTTCAGCACGTTCTTGCGGATCTCGGCGTTGCGGCCCTCGACCTGCGCCTGGGCGGACCGGATCGCACGGCCGACGAGCTTGTTCTCGATCGCCAGGTCGTCCGGCACGTTCGAGCGGCCCATCAGACTCTCGGCGGCACCGGAGTTGAACAGGCGCATCAGGTCGTCGGTCAGCGACAGGTAGAAGCGGCTCTCGCCCGGGTCACCCTGGCGGCCGGAACGACCACGCAGCTGGTTGTCGATGCGGCGTGACTCGTGGCGCTCGGTGCCGAGCACGTACAGGCCGCCGACGGCGCGGACCTTGTCGCCCTCTTCCTCGACCTCGGCCTTGACGCGGGCGAACACGTCGTCCCACTCGGCCTCGTACTCGTCGGGGGTCTCGGTCGGCGACAGGCCCTTGGCGTGCATCTCCTGCACGGCGAGGAACTCCGCGTTGCCACCGAGCATGATGTCGGTACCACGACCGGCCATGTTCGTCGCGACGGTCACGGCGCCGAAGCGACCGGCCTGGGCGACGATCGCGGCTTCACGTGCGTGGTTCTTCGCGTTGAGGACCTCGTGCTTGACGCCCTGCTTGGCGAGGAGCTTCGACAGGTACTCGGACTTCTCGACGCTCGTGGTGCCGACGAGGACGGGCTGGCCCTTCTCGTGGCGCTCCGCGATGTCCTCGGCGACCTGCTCGAACTTCGCCTTCTCGTTCTTGTAGACGAGGTCGGTCTGGTCGATGCGCTGCATCGGCTTGTTCGTCGGGATGGGCACGACGCCGAGCTTGTAGGTCGACATGAACTCGGCCGCCTCGGTCTCGGCGGTACCGGTCATGCCGGAGAGCTTCTGGTAGAGGCGGAAGTAGTTCTGCAGCGTGACGGTGGCGAGGGTCTGGTTCTCGGCCTTGACCTCGACACCTTCCTTCGCCTCGATCGCCTGGTGGATGCCCTCGTTGTAGCGGCGGCCCATCAGGATGCGGCCGGTGTGCTCGTCGACGATGAGCACCTCGCCGTTCATCACGACGTAGTCCTTGTCCTTCTTGAACAGGGCGACGGCCTTGATGGAGTTGTTCAGGAACGAGATGAGCGGGGTGTTCGCCGACTCGTACAGGTTCTCGATGCCGAGGTAGTCCTCGACCTTCTCGATCCCGGGCTCGAGGACACCGACGGTGCGCTTCTTCTCGTCGACCTCGTAGTCCTCGCCCGGGGTGAGGCGCTTGGCGATCGAGGCGAACTCGGTGAACCAGCGGTTGGCCTCGCCCGAGGACGGACCGGAGATGATGAGCGGCGTGCGGGCCTCGTCGATGAGGATCGAGTCGACCTCGTCCACGACGGCGAAGAAGTGACCACGCTGCACCATGTCGGATGCCTGCCACGCCATGTTGTCGCGCAGGTAGTCGAAGCCGAACTCGTTGTTGGTGCCGTACGTGATGTCGGCGGCGTACTGCTCGCGGCGCTCGGCCGGGGTCTGGTTCGCGATGATGCAGCCGGTGGTCATGCCCAGCGCGCGGAAGACGCGGCCCATGATCTCGGACTGGTACGACGCCAGGTAGTCGTTGACCGTGATGACGTGCACACCGCGCGACGGGATCGCGTTGAGGTAGGCGGCGGTCGTCGCGACGAGGGTCTTGCCCTCACCGGTCTTCATCTCGGCGATGTTGCCGAGGTGCAGTGCCGCGCCACCCATGAGCTGCACGTCGAAGTGCCGCATGCCCAGGGTCCGCTTCGCGGCTTCACGCACGGCGGCGAACGCCTCGGGCAGGAGGTCGTCGAGGGTCTCGCCGTTGGCGTACCGCTCGCGCAGCTCCTTGGTCTCGTCGTGGAGTTCCTCGTCGGTGAGGCTCGAGAAGTCGTCCTCGAGGTCGTTGATGGCCGAGGCGTACGCCTTCAGCCGGCGGAGGGTTCGTCCTTCGCCGATGCGGAGGACCTTCTCCAGCACGTTTGCCACGTGAACTCCTTACGAGGTCGTCGCGCGCGACCTGCACGCCCGATCGACCAGTCATGCTAGCAACCCGCGAACCCACGGCGCTGTGAGCGGCGCGGCTGTCGCGGACACGGGTGTGCGCGGCCCGCGAACGGACCGCGCACACGGTGCGGGACCGAAGGCCCCGAGTCGGATCAGGCGATCGCGGCTGCGCGCTCCGCGTCGGAGTCGACCGCGGCCGGCGCCTGGCCGGCGGGCACCTCGTCGATGCCGATCACGCCGTAGTCCCAGCCCTTGCGTCGGTACACGACACTCGGACGGCGGGTCTCGGCGTCGAGGAACAGGTAGAAGTCGTGCCCGACGAGTTCCATGTAGTACAGGGCGTCGTCGACCGTCATCGGGGCGGCCTCGAAGACCTTGTGCCGGATGACGACCGGGCTGTAGACCTCGTTCTCGTCCTCGGCGGCCTCTTGATCGACGACCGGGACGGCACCGGTCGCGACGTCCTCGATGAGCTTGCCGTCGGCCGGGACGACGCCCATGCCGTCGAACCCGCTGCCGGCGGCCTCGGCGACCGAGGTGGGGCGGTGCCGACCGTGGTGCACCTTGCGGCGGTCACGCGCCCGACGGAGACGTTCCATGATCCGCGCGAAGGCGAGGTCGAAGGCGGCGTACTTGTCCGACGCCGCGGACTCGGCCCGTACGAGCGGCCCCGGTCCGATCAGCGTGAGCTCCACGCGGTCCTCGCCCTGGCTGCCGCTCGACTTCTCGTGGTGGCGGCTGATGCGCACCTCGAAGGCGAGGGCGCGGTCGGCGAGCACGTCGATCTTCTCGGACTTCTGTTCGACGTAGGTGCGGAAACGGTCGGTGACCCCGACGTTCCGGCCCGTGATCGTCACGTCCATGTGGCGGCTCCCATCCAGTGTCGGCGCGTCGCCTCCGTCCGGCGACCCGAACGCCTTGTCGCGAGGCTAGACCCGGCGCACCCTCGGCGTCACGGGGAGGCGGCGAGTCCGCCGGACACTCACCGGACACACAGCGGCCACCGGGTGTTCACCGAGCATCAGTCGTCGACGCTCGCCACGGCGACGCAGCGCACCACCCGACCGCCCGCCGCCCGCACCGCGCGGACGCCCTCGGCCATCGTGACGCCCGTCGTCACGACGTCGTCGACGAGCACGACGTCGCGGCCGTCGACACCGGTCGCCCGCAGGGTCCCGACGGTCGCGGCGACGCGTTCCACCGCCGACCGCTCCTTCTGCCCCGGTCCGGATCGCCGTCGTCCGGCAGGGGTCCGGCCGAGGCGCCCCGTGTGCCGGACACCACCACGGGCGAGCAGCAGCACCACCGGGTCGAACCCGCGGCGTCGGGCACCCGCGCGGGACGGCGGCACCCGGAGCACCACGGTGCCGTCCGGGGCCGCGGCGAGCGCCGCGCGGACGAGGACACCGAAGCGGACGCCGAGCGGACGGGCGACGTCGACCCGGCCCCGGAGCTTGAGTTCGAGCACCAGGGTGCGGACCAGCCCCTCGTACTCGAAGGCCGCGTCGAGCCGGACGCCGGCGACCAGCCGGACCCGCCGGGGCCGTGCGTCGAGCGCCGCGCGGCACGGTGGGCAGAGCGCGCGGTCCGGGCGGCCGCAGCCCAGGCAGGCGACGGGCAGGAAGAGCCCGAGCACGGCGAGCAGGGCGTCACGCCACGGGGTGGGGGCGTCGTCAGGGGGCATGCCCACGACTGTGGTGGTGATCGGACGACGGCGGTGGGCCGGCGTGCCGGACGGTGGACGGGCCTCCAGGCAGGGCGGGGTGTGGAGGACGGTGGCGTCAGCGCTGGACGCCGAGCACGTCGGCGGTGACGCCCGTCGAGTCCCAGCCGCCCCCGGTGGACTGCAGGACGTCGCCGCTCGACATCCGGAGCAGCAGCGCGCCACCGCTGCCGCCGCTGATCGCGGTGGCGCGACCGTCGGGCTTCGGCAGGGTGCTCGACTTGCCGCCGATGGTGGTGCGGACGATGTTCGGACCGGTCGGCGTCTGCCCGACCGAGGCGACGTCGGTGTCGTTCACCCACGTGGCGTCGACCGCGGTGCCGCTGGCGGCCTGCACCCGGACCGGGGCGCCGAACGAGGTCGGTGACCGGTCGGAACCGCGGATGATCGCCATCACGTACAGGCCGGGGCCGTCCGCGGTCTCGATGAGCGCGAGGGCCCTGGTGGAGTCGCGGGACACCTGGAACGACACGAGGTCGCCGCGCGGCAACGTGGTGCGCACCTGGTGGGGGTCGCCGCCGAGGCCGTACGCGGTGACGTGACGGGTGTCGGACTGCTGCCCCACCCAGACGAAGCCGAGGTCGTCGACGGCGGGCGCGACGAGGTCCTCGCGGGCGTCGACGCGCAGGCGGTCCTTGCCGCGCACGACCACGACGCCGTCCCGGTTGCCGACGGCGGCGGTGGTGCCGGACGCCGACAGGGCGATCGAGGTCGGGTCGAGGCCGGCGATCGCGGCCCCGACGCCGCTGCCGAGCTCGGCGACCTTGCCGGTGCCCGAGGCGGCGTAGCCGACGACGCCGTCCTCGTCGACCAGGGGGCGGGGGTCGACGTCGGGGTTCTGCTGGGCGTCTGCTCCCCCGGAGTCCGGCACCGACAGCGTCGCTCCCTCGATCGTCATCGAGACCGACGAGATGGTGGCGACCGAGGCGAGGGACTTGCTGAGCTGTTCGCGCATCCGGACCTTGTCGACCGTGCTCGCACGCAGGGCGTCGCTCGACAGGTCGACCAGCGCGGTGCCGCTGTCGATCGTCACCGCGTTGAGGGACAGCTGGGTGCCCTCCGGGAACGACGAGACGACGGCGCCCTTCAGCCAGTCGGCGGGGCCGGCGAGCAGGGCGCTGGCGATGCGGGTGCTGGTGGAGGACCGAGCGAGGAACCAGCGCTGGTCGGGCACCAGGAAGCGGTAGGTCGGGTCGTAGAAGTACAGGGCGTGCGACTGGAACACCGACTCGAAGCTGACCGGCGACAGGATGATGCCGTCCGGGGCGTAGGCGATGCGCCACTCGCCGTCCTCGCGGACGAACTGGAACGTCAGCGTCGACGAGGTCGGGCGGACCGCCTGGGTGTACTCCCCGTCGGAGTCGACCGTGGCGCTGGCCGTCATCGTGTAGGTGAGCTCGCGGTCGTCGGCGCGCTCGACGGTGCCGCTGCCGTCCCGGATCGTGACGCCCTGCCGGGGGTTCCACCGCTGGGCGAAGTCGGCGGCCAGGAACTGCCGGGCGATCGCGTAGTTGTCCTGGGCGCCGGTGGCGGCGGCGATGAACCCGCGGAGGATCGCCGTCTGGTCGGACCCGGTGATCGGCTTGTCCGGCCGGAAGTCGACGCCCGAGAGCGACTCGTCCTTGATCGTCTGCCCGGTGCGCACGGCACCGTCGGTCGGGATGGCCGCGCAGGCGGTGACCGCGAGCAGGCTGACCGCGGCGAGCGCGACGGTGAGGACGTGGCGGATCCGGTGGCGCATCAGGACTCCTCTCGCACGGCGCGGGGGCCGTCGTACGACTCGTCGAGCTCGGGCAGCGGGATGGCCGAGGTGGCGGTGGTGCCCTGCTCGTTGCGGGGCAGGGTGAGCACGAACGTCGATCCCGCGCCCGGTCGGGACCACACGTCGATGCGCCCGCCGTGGAGCTTCGCGTCGCCGAGGCTGATCGCGAGGCCGAGGCCGGTGCCGCCGATGGTGCGCTTGCGGCTCGGGTCGGCCCGCCAGAAGCGGTCGAACACCCGTGCGGCGTCCTCCGGCGGCATGCCGACACCCTGGTCGCGGACGGCGATGGCGACGGTGCGGGCGTCACTGTCGACGACGACCTGCACGGGCTTCGCGTCGCCGTGCTCGATGGCGTTGCCGACGAGGTTGCGCAGGATCCGTCGGACCCGCTTGGCGTCGAGCCGCATCGTGGTGTGGCCGCCGGGGGTCGCGAGCTGCAGGTCGATGCCGGCGCGTTCGGCCAGCGGGCGGAACTCCTCGACGATGTCCGCGGCGAGGGAGGCCGGCACGACGGGTGCGGTGTCGAGCTGCACCGCCTGGGCGTCGTACCGGGAGATCTCGAGCAGGTCGGCGAGGAGCATCTCGAAGCGCTCCACCTGGGCGTGCAGGAGCTCGGCGGACCGGCCGACCGACGGTTCGAACGCGTGGCGGGAGTCGTAGAGCATGTCGCCGGCGAGCCGGATCGTGGTGAGCGGGGTACGGAGCTCGTGCGACACGTCGGACACGAACCGCTGCTGCACGCGGGAGAGCTCGGCGAGCTGGGTGATCTGGCGGCTGACCGCCTCGGCCATGCCGTTGAAGCTCCGTGCCAGGGTCGCCAGGTCGTCCTGGCCGCGCACGGGGATGCGTTCGTCGAGGCGGCCCGCGGCGATCTTCCGGCTCGTCTCGGCGGCACCGCGGATCGGTACGACGACGAGCCGGACGACGAGCGAGGTGACCAGGGCGATGAGCACCATCAGCGCCACACCGCCGATGGAGAGGGTCTGGGAGACGAAGTCCAGGGTCTGCTGGGCGTCGGAGAGGTCGTAGACCAGGTACAGCTCGTACTGGCCGGCGCTCGGGATCTGCAGCGTGGACCCGACGGCGAGCCCCGGCACCCGGCGCCCGTCGTCGTCGAGTTCGACCGGCTGCAGGCTGAGCCGACCGGTGTTCTGCGCGACCTCCTTGCGCAGGGCGTCGGTGATCACCGCGTCCGGGAAGTCCTGGCTGGCGATGGTCTGCAGCGTCTGCGGCGTGGACTGGTCCGGGCTCCGCTCGATGGCGATGCTCGTGCCGCCCGGACTCGTCGTGTTCGACAGGATCGCCTGCTGCGCCTCGTTCTGCAGGGTCTCGAGCTCGGACTGGTTGTTGTCCTCGGCCGCCGTCGCCGCGTCGAAGATCCCCTGGGCGACGATGGTGGCCCGTGCGGACTCGGACTCGATCTGGTCGCGGCGCTGCGAGTAGACGTTCGTCGAGATGCTCACCATGACCGCGGTGCCGATGATCCCCACCGCGAGCCCGGTCGTCATCACGGTGATGGCGACCGAGCGGAACATGAGCGAGCGCCGCCACAGGTAGGCGATCGGACGCCAGGCGCGTCGGAGCCAGCGCCGCATCCGGCGACGGCTGCGGTCGACGACGCCGATCGAGACGGTGGTGCTGCCGGCCCCACCGGCACCGCCGGACCCACCGGCGCCGGTGGCCCGGCCGGCGCCGCCGACCCGGCCGGAGCGTGCCGAGCCCGGCGGGCGCGTCGAGGGCGGCACGGTGCTCAGGCTCCTCCGGCGCGGTACCCGACGCCGCGGACCGTGGTGACGGTCTTCGGGTTGTCCGGGTCGTGCTCGATCTTCGCGCGGAGCCGCTGCACGTGCACGTTCACCAGACGGGTGTCCGCCTTGTAGTGGTAGCCCCAGACCTGCTCGAGCAGCATCTCGCGGGTGAACACCTGGTTCGGCTTCTCGGCGAGCGCCCGGAGCAGGTCGAACTCGAGCGGCGTGAGCGCGATCACGGTGTCACCGCGGCGCACCTCGTGCCCGGCGACGTCGACCGTGACGTCGCCGACGTGCAGCACGGTGGCGTCGGACGCGCTCGGCCGCAGGCGGGTCCGGATGCGCGCGACGAGCTCCTTCGGGTTGAAGGGCTTCACGACGTAGTCGTCGGCACCGTTCTCGAGCCCGAGGACGACGTCGGCGGTGTCGCTCTTCGCCGTGAGCATGATGATCGGCGTGCCACTCTCGGCACGGATGCGCTTGCACACCTCGATGCCGTCGATGCCGGGCAGCATGACGTCGAGCAGGACGAGGTCCGGCTTGGTGGCGTGGAACGCGTCGACGGCGTCGTTGCCGTCGGCGCTGAACTCGGGTTCGTACCCCTCGGAGCGGAGCACGATGCCGATCATCTCGGAGAGGGCCTGGTCGTCGTCGACGACGAGGATGCGCGGTGTCATGTGATCTGGACTCCGGGTGGCGTGCGGGTGCCGTGGTCGGCACGTGTCCCCACACGATAGCCGAGGCCCCGCCGCGCCGGGTTTTCCGCCAGGATGGGGGTGGACCGTGCATCGCTGGCTCGGTCCGACACGACGAGGGGGCTGGAGTCATGTCCGATTGGCACACACCGGGCGGTGGGCAGCAGGGTGCGCCGACGCCGCCGGCGTCCGGACCGGCGCAGGGACCAGGACCCCAGCCTGGAGGCCCGCCCCGCTTCTCCGTGCCGCCGCAGCCCGCCCCGGGGCCGGGTCCGGGGCGACCGGGCGGTCCGTCCGGTGGCTCGCGTCCGGTGATCCCGCTGCGCCCGCTCGGTCTCGGGGACATCCTGGCCGGGGCGTTCACGGTCTTCCGCCGGAACGCCCGCGTGCTGCTGCTCTGGAGCGTGCTGCTGAGCGGTGTGCTCGGCCTGCTCTCGACGCTGGCCAGCACCTTCGGGCAGCAGGCGTTGCAGTCGCGGATGTTCTCGGCCCTCGACGGCGGCAGTGGTGCCGACTCGGTGGTCGCTGGCACGCTGACGCTCACGGCACTGCTCTCGGTCGTGCTGCCGTTCCTCGCCTACCTCGGTCGCGGGTTCCTGGTGGCGCCGGTCGCCGCCGACACCGGGCAGCGGGTCCTCGGCCGTCGCGCCACGTTCCGGGGGCTGTGGGCGCTGCTCGCCGGCCGCCGGTGGTCCGTCGTCGCGTGGATGCTCGTGCAGATCGGGGCCGGTGCGGTCCTCGCGATCCTGGCCGGACTCGTGTTCTTCGGGGTGTTCGCGGCCATGGGCGCCGCCGACTCCGGCACCGGGTGGTTCGTGCTGGCGCTGGTGCTGTTCGTGCTCGGCATCGGTGTCGTCGTCGTGTGGCTCGCCACGCGCTTCGTGCTCACCGTCCCGACCATCGCGCTCGAGGGCCGACCGGTCTTCGCCGCAGCCGCACAGTCGTGGCGCCTGACCCGCGGGGCCTTCTGGCGGACCTTCGGCATCCTGCTGCTCGTCCAACTCATGTTCGGGTTCGCGGCGTCCATCGCGTCGATCCCGCTCACCATCGGCGCCGTGCTCGTCGGGGGCACGTTCGACCCGCTCGGGCAGACGGGCGGCACGTCGGGAGCCGGCACCGGTGCGGTCATCGCCATCGTCGTCGGGAGCCTGCTCGCGATCGCGGTGCAGTGCATCACCGACGTGCTGAGCGCCTCGATCACGACGTTCCTCGCCATCGACCGGCGGATCCGCACCGAGGCGCTCGACCAGCGGATCGCGTCGCACCTGGACTCCGGGCAGCCGACCGACCCGTTCGCCCCGTCCGAGCCCGTCGCACGCCCGCCGTGGCCGCCGCAGCAGCAGTGGGGTGGCCAGCAGTGGCAGGCGCAGCAGCAGCCGTGGCCGGGGCAGCAGCAGTGGCAGCCCGGTCAGCAGCAGCAACCCTGGCAGCCCGGTCACCAGCAGCAACCCTGGCAGCCCGGTCAGCAGCAGCCGTGGCAGCAGGGTCCGGGCCAGGCGCCGCCGAACGGCTCCGCGTGACGGCGGTCGACCCGGACGAAGCGCGTCGCCTGCTCGAGCGCGAACTCGAACGGTCCGCCTACGACGGTGCCCGGCCGACGTGGTGGGACCGTGCCTCGCGCTCCTTCCTCGACTGGCTCGGGTCGCTCCGCGCCGACGGCATCGACTCCCCCGCGGCGGCCCGCACCGCGCTGGTGATCGCGATCGTGGTGCTCGTCGCGGTCGTCGTGCTCGTCGTCGTCGCCCGCGGACTCCCCCGCCGGCGCGCGCGGGCCGGTGACGGTGACACCGGCGGGGTGTTCGACGCCGACGACCTGCGCTCCGCCCGGGAACTCCTCGAAGCGGCCCAGGCCGCCGTCCGTCGCGCCGACTGGTCGGCAGCGGTGCTCGACGGGTTCCGCGCGATCGCCAGGGGCCTCGGCGAGCGCGACCTGGTGCCCGACGTGCCCGGAGCCACCGCGCGGAGGATCGCCGCACGGGGCGCCGTGCCGTTCCCCGCGTCGGCCGGTGCACTCGACGCGGCAGCGACCGCCTTCGACGCGGTCCGGTACCTCGGTGCCGAGGCCGACGAGGCCGCGGCCCTCCGCGTGCTCGACACCGAGCGCTCCGTCCGGCAGGCCCGTCCCGCCCGGGCCGAGGGACCGGCGGTACCGGCATGACGACTGACACCGCCACGCGGACGAGCACCGGGCCGACTCCTGCTCCGGCTCCAATTCCGGCCGAGGGACGCCGGTTCCGCGTCGGGTTCTGGGTCGCCATCGTCCTGGTCGGCGTCCTGCTCGCCGCCCTGACCGCCCTCGTGCAGGGCACCGACCCGGACGCACCGCGTGTGCTCGACCCGACCTCGACGACGGCCAGTGGTTCGGCCGCCCTGGTCCGGGTGCTCGAGCAGCGGGGCACCGCGGTCTCCGTCACCGACACCGTCGACGGCGTCGGTGGGATCGACGGCGGCACGGTGTTCATCGACGACGCCGACGGGGCGCTCGACCCCGACGTCGCGGAACGGATCGCCCGCACGGCGCGGCACGTCGTGGTCGTCGGCACGAGCGGCGCCGGACTCGAGGCACTGCTCGGGTTCCCGGTCGACCCGGCCGTCCAGGTCGACGGCGACGCCACCGTCTCGACGGCCTCGTGCGGGATCCCGGCGGCGGCCTCGGCTGCCCGGGTCACCACCGCCGGCTCCGGGTACACCGTGCAGGACGCGACCGCCGAACGGTGTGCGCCGACCGGCGAGGGCGGCTCCCGGGTCTGGGGCCTCGTGCGCACCGCGACCCAGGGCGGCGACGTCACACTGCTCGGCACGACCTCGGCGTTCCGGAACGACACGATCGCCACCGCCGGGAACGCCGCACTCGCCCTCGGGCTGCTCGGCGCCGACGAGCGACTCGTCTGGTACACCCCGGCCGTCGGCACCCCCGACGCCGCACCGACCCTCGGCGAGCTCGCCCCGCCGTGGGTCCCGAGCGCCCTCGCACTGCTCGCCCTCGTCGCCGTGGCGGCCGGCGTCTGGCGGGGCCGACGGCTCGGCCCGCTCGTCGTCGAGCGGTTGCCCGTCGTCGTCCGTGCCGCGGAGACCACCGAGGGTCGCGCCCGCATGTACGCCCGCACCCGTGACCGCACCCACGCCCTCGACACCCTGCGCGTCGCCGCCGTCCGCCGCATCGGCCGGATGCTCGGTCTGCCCCGATCGGCCCACGTCGACGAGGTCGTCCGGACCGCGGCCCAGGCCACCGGCATCCCGCACACCCGTGTCGGCGCCGTGCTCGTCGGCGGGACCACCGACGACGACCGTGCACTCGTCGACGGCACCGCCGCGCTCGACGACCTCGAACGCGCCGTCCGCCGGGCGACCTCCGGTGACCGACCGACCTCCGACCCCGACCGACCAGGAGCACGACCGTGACCGACCTGCCCCCTGCCACCACCGAGCACGCCGCACCGGAGCACGACCCCACGACCGCGGCCGGCACCGACCTGCGCGACGCGTTCGGCCGGGTCCGCACCGAGGTCGCCAAGGCCGTCGTCGGCCAGGAGGGCGCGGTCTCCGGCATGATCGTCGGACTCCTCGCACAGGGGCACGTGCTGCTCGAGGGTGTCCCCGGTGTCGCGAAGACCCTGCTCGTCCGCAGCCTCGCCGCCGCGATGACGCTCGACACGAAGCGCATCCAGTTCACACCGGACCTGATGCCCGGCGACGTCACCGGGTCGCTCGTCTACGACGCCTCGACCGGCACGTTCCCGTTCCGCGAGGGCCCCGTCTTCACGAACGTCCTGCTCGCCGACGAGGTCAACCGCACGCCGCCGAAGACCCAGTCGGCCCTGCTCGAGGCGATGGAGGAACGCCAGGTGAGCGTCGACGGCGACGCCCGGGCGCTGCCGGACCCCTTCTTCGTCGCCGCGACGATGAACCCGATCGAGTTCGAGGGCACGTACACGCTGCCCGAGGCGCAGCTCGACCGGTTCCTGATGAAGCTGACGCTCGACATCCCGCCGCGCGACGTCGAGTGGCAGGTGCTCCGGCGCCACGCCGACGGGTTCGTCCCGCGCGACGTCCGGTCGGCCGGCATCACCCCGGTGGTCGGCGTCGACGAGGTCGTCCGTGCGCAGCGTGCCGTCCGCGGCGTCGGGGCCCGCGACGACGTGCTCGCGTACATCGTCGACCTCGCCCGGGCCACCCGGCAGGCACCGTCCGTCCGCGTCGGGGTGAGCCCCCGCGGAGCGACGGCACTGCTCGCGGCCGCCAAGGCCTGGGCCTGGCTCACCGGCTACGACGCGATCACCCCGGACCACGTGCAGGCCATGGCCCTGCCGGTCTGGCGGCACCGCCTGCGGGTCGCCGCCGACGCCGAGCTCGAGGGCGTCGGAGCCGACGGCGTGCTCCAGCAGGTGCTCGAGCAGGTGCGGGTGCCGATCTAGTGGCGGTCTCCGGCCGGTTCGTCGCGCTCCTCGCCGTCGCCCTCGTGCCCACCGTGCTGCTCGGCAGCGGGTGGGCCGGTCTGGCGTGGGTCGGGGTGGTGCTGCTCGCCGCGGCGCTCGACGTCGTGCTCGCCGCCGACCTGCGACGGGTCCGCGTGGAGCGGCGGATGCCCCGGCTCGCTCGACGCGACAGCACCGCGGACGGCACCCTCGTGCTCGCCAACGACGGCTCCCGGACGGTCCGCGGTGTGGTCCGTGACATGTGGGAGCCGTCGGCCGGCCACCGTCCCCGTCGGATCCGGATGACGGTCCCCGCCGGGGAGCGACGGACGGCCCGGATGCGCTTCACCCCGTTCCGTCGTGGTCGACGCCGCACCACCGGGGTCGCCGTGCGGTCCTTCGGTCCCCTGGGCCTCGCCGCACGGCAGCGGGTCGTCGCAGCACCGGGCGAACTCGTCGTGACGCCGCCGTTCCGCTCCCGGCGGCACCTGCCGTCACGGTTGGCACGGCTCCGCGAACTCGACGGCGAGACCACGCTGCAGCTCCGCGGGCACGGCACCGAGTTCGACTCGCTGCGCGACTACGTGCGCGGCGACGACGTGCGGTCGATCGACTGGCGCGCCACCGCGCGGCGGCAGGACCTCGTCGTCCGCACCTGGCGACCGGAACGCGACCGGCGCGTCGTCGTCGTGGTCGACGCGGGCCGGGCGGGTGCCGGCCGCGTCGCCGACGAACCCCGACTCGACACCTTCATCGAGTCGGCGCTGCTCCTCGGTGCCCTCGCGGCAGCCGCCGGTGACCGCGTCGACCTGGTGGTCCTCGACGACACGGCACACGACCGCGTGCACGGCGCCACCCGCACCGACGTCGTGCAGCGCTTCGGCGAGGCACTCGCGATGGCCGAACCCGGGCTCGCCGCGACCGACTGGGCATCCGTCCCCGCGCTCGTCGACTCGATCACGACCTCGCGCGCCATGGTCGTCCTCGCCTCGAGCCTCGACTCCGTCGGCGCCTCGGGCGACCTGCTCGCCGTACTCCCCCGACTGTCCCGACGGCACGCGGTCCTCGTGACGAGCATCGAGGACCCGGACGTCCAGCGGATGGCGCGCGGCGGGGTGGACCCGAACACGGCGATCCGCACCGCGCGGGGCGGACGGGTGCCGGGCCTCCCGACCGGCGCGGAGCGCGACGTCTACCGACGCGCGGCCGCCGAACGCACCCTGCTCGACGCGGACGGTGCGGCTGACGTCGCACGGCGCTCCGGCGCCGAGGTCGTGCGCGGCGCACCGGCGGACGTCCCGCCGCTCGTCGCCGACGCCTACATCCGGGCGAAGGCCACCGGCCGGCTCTGAACCGGGACGGACGTCAGCCGGCCACCAGGGCGGTGGAGCCGCGCTCGAACTCCTCGAGGTCGCCGCGCTCCCCCGCTCGGTACGCGCGGCCGCCGAGCACCCACTGGTAAGCGAGCACCGCGACCAGGGCGAGGGTGCCGATGCCGATCTTGATCGGCCACGGCCAGTCCTGCCGCGTCACCACGCCCTCGACGATGCCGGACAGCAGCAGGGTCAGGGTCAGGCCGATCGCGATGGTGATGAGTGCGCGGCCGTCCTCGGCGAGGGCCTGGGCGCGCGTGCGTCCGGGCCCCGGTGCCACCCACGACCAGAAGATCATCAGCCCCGCACCGCCGGCCAGGAAGACCGAGTAGAGCTCGAGCTGCCCGTGCGGGGAGATGTAGAGGAAGAAGTCGGCAAGGCGGCCCTGGGAGTGCATGATCGCCGCGGAGACCCCGAGGCTGACGGCGTTCTGCATGATCGAGAACGGCACGAAGACCCCGGTGATGCCGAACGCCACCATCGTCGCGGCGATGTAGGCGTTGTTCGTCCAGACCTGCGCGGTGAAGGCCCCGAGGCCACGGTCGGAGTAGTAGTCGACGAAGTCCTGCGTGGCGTACCGGCGCAGGGCCTCCTCGCTGCCGAACGTCGCCGTCGCACCCGGCGTGGTGGTGATCCAGACGGCGACGATCGCCCCGATCGCCACCGTCGCGACCGCGACCCAGATGGTCACCCAGCGGATCCGGTAGAGCGCCGCGGGCAGCTGGCGCGTGAAGAACAGGGCGACGGCGGTCAACGGGTCGACGGGCGTGCCGGTGAAGCGCAGGCGGGCGCGGAACAGCGTGAGCGAGAGCCGGTCGCCGGTCACGGTGCGCGGTGCGGCGCCCCGGATGCGGGCGAGGTCGGTCGCGGCCTCCTGGTAGCCGGCGACGAGCCGGTCGACGTCCGCGCCGGACCGGTGCCGGGCACGCGCCAGACGGTCGAGCTCCTGCCACCGGTCACGGTGCACCTCGGTGTAGGCATCCAGGTCCACGTGTTCCCCCTCAGGTCGCGCGATCTCCGACAGAATGATCCCATGCCGAAGCCCCGCACGCCGCGTGACCTCGCCGACGCCCGGTTCTCGCGCGACCTCGACGAGAGCGCCGACGAGCTGGTGGTGGGCGAGGGCGTCGCGCTCGACGTCCAGCCCGCCGGACTCGTGCTGCGGCTCGCGGCCGCGCTGCTGGACGGCCTGTGCGTCCTCGTCCTGTTCGTGCTGGCGCTCTTCGGCGTCTGGCGGCTCTGGCCGAGGGGGCTCGAGCCGGCCTGGGGTGCTGCGCTCAACATCGTGCTGCTCGTCGTCGTGCTCGTGCTGGTCCCCGCGGCGGTCGAGACCGTGACGAAGGGGCGGAGCGTCGGACGGTTCGCCACCGGCACCCGGGTCGTCCGGCTCGACGGCGGCGCGATCGGCTTCCGGCACGCCTTCACCCGGTCGCTCGTCGGCCTGTTCGAGCTCTGGATGACGTTCGGCTCGGTCGCCCTGCTCGTCGCGCTGTTCGGCAGTCGGCCGCGGCGCCTCGGCGACCTGCTGGCGGGGACGATCGTGCAGCACGAGCGCCTGCCGAAGCAGCGGGACCCCGAGGTGCTGCTGCCCCCGGAGCTGACGGCCTGGGCCGGTGTCGCGGACGTCTCGGCGCTGCCGCAGCGGTTGGAGAACCGCCTCGGTGCGTTCTTCCGCGGGGCTGCGCTGATGCGCCCCGAACTGCGCGAGGCGGCGGCGCAGACCCTGGCGGCCGAGGTGTCCGCGTTCGCACACCCGGTGCCGCCCGTCCCGCCGGAGGTCTTCCTGGCCGGGGTCGTCGTGCTGCGGCGTCGTCGGGACGTCCGGGCGCTGGGTGCCCGCGCCGAGCTGCTGACCGCCGCGGGGGCGACCGCGGCGGCGCCCCCGCCGGGCTTCCCGCGCTGACGCGGAGCGCGGCGCTGACGCGCGGCGCTGACGCGCGGCGCGCCACCGGGCTGCTCGCAAGACACCGGTGTTCGCACTCCGAACACCCGCGTGCGGGGGTTCAACATGCGAACACCGGTGTTCAGCGGAAGCGGGCCGCCCCGCCGCGCTCAGTAGCGGTAGTGGTCCGGCTTGAAGGGACCCTCGACCGGCACACCGATGTACGCCGCCTGCTCCGGACGCAGCGACGTCAGCTGCACCCCGAGGGCGTCGAGGTGCAGGCGCGCGACCTTCTCGTCCAGGTGCTTCGGCAGCACGTACACGCCGGTCGGGTACTCCTCGCGCCGCGTGTGCAGCTCGATCTGCGCGAGCACCTGGTTCGTGAACGAGTTGCTCATCACGAACGACGGGTGCCCGGTCGCGTTGCCGAGGTTCATGAGCCGGCCCTCGGACAGCACCAGGATTGACCGCCCGGTCGGCAGCCGCCACTCGTGCACCTGCGGCTTGATCTCGACCTTCGAGACGCCGGGCAGCGCTTCGAGCCCCGCCATGTCGATCTCGTTGTCGAAGTGCCCTACGTTCGCCACGATCGCCAGGTGCTTCAGCCCGAGCATCTCGTCGACCCCGACGACGCCCAGGTTGCCGGTGCACGTGATGACCATGTCGACGGTGTCGACGACGTCCGCCAGGCGCGCGACCTGGTAGCCGTCCATCGCCGCCTGCAGCGCGCAGATCGGGTCGACCTCGCTGACGATGACGCGGGCGCCCTGCCCGCGGAGCGCCTCGGCCGCACCCTTGCCGACGTCGCCGTAGCCGACGACGAAGGCGACCTTGCCGCCGATGAGCACGTCGGTGGCCCGGTTCAGGCCGTCGGGCAGCGAGTGCCGGATGCCGTACTTGTTGTCGAACTTCGACTTCGTCACCGAGTCGTTGACGTTGATCGCCGGGAACTTCAGCTCGCCGTTCCGGAACAGCTCGTACAGACGGTGGACGCCCGTGGTGGTCTCCTCGGTGACGCCCTGGATGTCGGCCGCGATGCGGGTCCAGCGGTCGGACGAGGTCTCGAGCGACCGCGCGACGGTGTCGAGCACGATCTTCCACTCGGTGCTCGCGTCCGGCTCGGCGACCGGGGCGGCACCCTCCGCCTCGGCGTCGGCACCGGTGTGCACGAGCATCGTGGCGTCGCCGCCGTCGTCGAGGATCAGGTTCGGCCCGGTCCAGTCGGCACCCGCCGCGGCGGCCTCGTCGCTCCAGTCGAAGATGCGGCTGGTGCACCACCAGTACTCCTCGAGCGTCTCGCCCTTCCACGCGAACACCGGGACGCCGGCGGGGGCGTCCGGAGTGCCGGTCGGCCCGACGGCGACGGCCGCCGCCGCCTCGTCCTGGGTGGAGAAGATGTTGCAGCTGGCCCAGCGCACCTGCGCGCCGAGGGCGACGAGCGTCTCGATGAGCACCGCGGTCTGCACCGTCATGTGCAGGGACCCGGCGATGCGTGCGCCGGCGAGCGGCTGCGCCGCGGCGAACTCGTCACGCAGGGACATCAGGCCCGGCATCTCGTTCTCGGCGAGGCGGATCTGGTGCCGGCCGGCCTCGGCGAGGGACAGGTCGGCGACGCGGAACGCAGCAGCTGTGCGGGTTTCGGTGGGCATGCCCACCAGTCTTCCATGCCGGGAGGCGCGGATCACCAGCCGATCCCGGTCACGTTCCCCGGGCCTCCAGACCGACCCCCGCACCCACGTCGTGGACGCGAGCCGTCAGTCGACGTCGCGCGGGAGCGGCTCGCGCCGCACCACCTGCCAGCCGCGTGGGACACGCAGGGCGGCAGCGTGCCGGGCGCAGAGGTCGTAGCCGTGCGGCTCGACCCGGGTCGACAGCGGACCGACGACCACCATGGAGTCGCCGTAGTCGTACGTCAGGGTCGACGAAGCGCTGTTGGCACACGCCACCTTGCTGCAGATCCGCACGTCCATCTCGACAGGGAGCCTAGCGGAGCGTCCGGCGCGCACCCGTCCCCGCGTACGATGTGGGGATGCGTCGGAAGCCTCGCCTCGTCACCCCGGTCGACCGCGGTCGGGGGCGCTCCCGGCACGGCCGCGGTGGGCGCTCGAGCGTCACCGGGCCCGAGCTCGCGCCGATCATCACCCGCGCCGAGGCGTTCGACCGGATCGTCGGCGACAGCGCGCACTACCTGCTCGGACTCTGGCCCGAGGAGCTCTCCGGCGTCGTGTTCCAGGTGGCGGACATGCCGAGCGACACGACCCTGCCGGACGAGATGCCGCGCTGGCGGATCGACCGCGACACCCGCCGCGTGACCGTCTTCCGGATCCCCGTCGAGCGGGTGAACCGGAGCCCCGAGAAGGACGACTCCGACCGCCGCATCATCATCGAGACCGCGGTGTTCCGCGCGGTCGGCGAGCTGATCGGCAAGGACCCCTGGGACCTGGCGCCGGACCGCTACCGGCACTGGTGAGCCGGGCGGACCGCGCCCGGCGTCAGGGGTAGACGCGGACCGGGGTGGAGACGTCGGTCGCCGGACGCACCGGGAACCCGGCGATGCCGTCGGCCCCACGGTAGGTCACGCCCGCCACGATGCCCTCCGTCCCGGTCAGCGTGAGCTGCTTCGCGGTCTGCACCGGGAGCGTCACGGTCGCACCGGACAGGATCTTCAGCGTGCGCCGCTCGTCGCCCGACCGCACCGTGACGGAGCGGTCCTGGCGGGTGGGGTTCACGAAGTTCAGCCGCACGCCCTCGCCCGGGGCGATGGCGGTGATCGTCCGGTTGCCCAGCGGCTCGGCCGAGGCGAACCACCCGAGGTCGGTGCCGCTGCTGGCACCGTCGGTCGGCGTCGTGGTGCGTGCACCGGTGACGACCGGCTCGGTCGAGGTGACGGTGAACGAGTACCGGCCGTCCGGGAAGTCGTCGAGCGCGACGTCGGTGACGACCCCGGGCTCGGCGGTGGCGTTGACGGTCGTGCCGCCGCCGTCGGCCGTGCTGATGCCGAGGGTGACGCGGGCCGACTTCGTGCCGGGGACGAACAGCCGGACGATCGGCGCTGCGTCGGCCGTGTCGTCGCCACGCTGGGCGGCCTGCGCGTCGGCGAGGGCGACGGCGGGGATGACCTGCGAACGGGACGGCGCGGCCCCACCGGAGACGATGTCGTAGCCGCCCGGGGTGAGGGTGCGGACGACGGACTCCTGCATGTGCGCGACGATCTGGCCGCCGGACGACGTGACGTGCACGACGGTCGAGGCGGCGTCGGACACGAAGCCCGACAGCGGGACGACCTTCTGCGTGTTCGGCGCGACGACGATGCCGGTGGTCCCGGGCGCGCTGACCGTCCCCGAGCCGTCGAAGATCGTCAGGTCGACCGTGGCGTTCACGTCGGTCGGGTTCGAGAGCGTGACGAGGCTCGTCCGACCGGTCTCCGTCGACCCGCCGACGAGCCACGTGGACTGGGTCGGGTCGTCGCACGAGGCAGCGCCCGCCCCCACCAGGTCGCCGCTCGAGACACTCTGGAAGCTGCTGCCCGCGACCTGCGGCGTCGTCTCGCCAGCGGGCGCCGTCAGGAGCCGGGGGTCGCTGCCGCCGGTGGTCGAGGAGTCGAGCGAGGACCGCTCGACCGTCGAACCGGTCGTCGCCGTCGCGACGGTCGCGGTGCCGACGGTGCTCGCCTGCGTCGCGTCGTTGCCGGCGTCGTCGGACAGGCGCAGCGCACTGCCGGCGCAGACACGCTCGGCGGCCGCGGGGACCGGCGTGACGGTGCGCCCGGCCGGTCGGCCCGGTTCGGACTCGGTGCCGATGGCGTGGGCCGCGGTGACGGCACCCGCGGCGACGACGACGGCGACGGCCGTGGCGGTGCCGCGGACGATCCAGCGCCGGACCGAGGAGGGGTTGGTGCTCATTCGTCGCGCTCCTCGTCGAAGGTGGTGGCGGGTTCCTCGGCCTCGATGACGTTCGAGGTGGCACGGCGGCGGCGCGGGGCCGTCGGGACCGCGAGGAGTGCTGCGGCGCCGAAGACCACGCCGAGCACGACGAGGTACAGCACGTGGGTGGCCTGGGTCGCCGCGGAGCCGGAGCGGGTGCGGTCGACCTCGCCCTCGTAGTGGAACAGCTGACCGTTTGTGGTCTCGCCGATGCTCGTGAAGAGCGCGTTCTGACCGATCGCGCCGGCGGCCCGGTCGTGCACCGTCTGCGCCTCGGGGTCGTCACCGGCGTCGTCGATGAGCACGAAGCTCACGCCGAGCTCGCGGAGCGCCGGCCGGGGGTCGTACCCGCTGCGGCTCGCCAGGTTGCCGGCGAGCGTCGTCAGCCGTGCGCCGGACTCGCTCAGCCGGAGTGCGGTGGCGTCGAGCGTCGACTGGTCGTCGAGGGTGGAACCCTGCCCGCGCTCGAGCGTGACGGCGAGCGAACCGTCGTCCTGCGGGACGACCACGAGCGTGCCGACGTCCGGGTTCGCCTGGGCCTCGGCGTTCACGTAGGCGCTGAGCACCCGGCCGGTGGTCGGCTCGATCGTGGCGGTGCCGAGGTAGAACGCCGCGAAGGCCGGAGCCACGGCCACACCGGCGAGCACGGTCGCGACCAGCCCGGTGACCGGAGCGGCCTTCGGCAGCACGTCGATGCCGATGCAGGCTGCGACCACGAGGGCGAGCCAGTACACGGACAGACCGCTGCCGGGCCAGACGATGGTGGTGGTCGACCCGACACCGGTGACCGTGACGTGGGTGGCGGTGAAGGCCGTGGCGAAGCCGAGGAGCGCGATGACGAGCGCCGAGCCCGCGACCGCCCAGCGGTGGCCGAGCATCGCCCCGATCGCGGCGGCGGCCACGGGGAGCGCGAGGACGGCCATCACGATCGGCAGGACCGTGGCGACCAGCGCGAGTCCGGACGTCGCGGGGAGCCAGCCGCTCCAGTCGGGCAGGGGCTGTCCGATGGCCAGCTGGAGCGCGGACGGCGCCCGGGTCGCGGACGGCGCACCCGGGTCGGCGAACACGGCGAGCAGGTTGCCGCGTGCGGCCTGCGCCAGGATCAGCGGCAGGAAGAGCACCGCGGTCGGCACCGGGATGAACAGGCGACGGTGGGCCCGGCGCCAGCCGACCAGGAGCGCCACGAGCCAGCCGACCAGCAGGACCGGCAGCAGCGACGGTGCCGAGGCGGCGACGACGGCGAACAGGAGCGACGCTCCCGAGGCCCAGGCCCACGAGCGGTGCGCCTCGAGCACGGCGACGAACAGCCACGGCAGCACCAGGTGCGCGATCACGGCGCCGAGGTGTCCGGTCGTCACCGCGCCCACGAGCGACGGGGCGATCGCGTAGAGCGAAGCACCGATGACCGGCACCCAGGTGCGGGTCGTGACCTTGCGGACCGCGAACCAGGCCCCCAGTGCGGACAGCGGGAACGCGACGAGCATGACCAGCACGACCGCGGTGGACGGCGACCAGAAGACGATCGAGCCGAGCACGGCGAGCACCGCGGCGAAGGGGTCGGACGGGCCGGTGAAGCCCGTGCCGAGCGAGTGGAAGCCGTACCCGACGTTCTGCCAGAGCTGTCCCGGGGTCGCGGAGAGCGGCAGGAGTCCCCCGCCGGTCAGGGCCGGCGACCCGAGCAGCGGGTAGAGCGTCACGACGCTGAGGACCGCGGCGGCCAGGACCACCCAGATGCCGCCGTCGCTCAGGAACGACGCCCGGGCGATCGGGGCGTCCTCGGCCCGGGCGAGTTCGACGTCCCGCGAGGTGGTGCGGTGCTCGTGCACCCGACGCCAGCTCACACGGAGCGGTTCGACGGCGGCCCAGCCGAGCTTCTTCGTGCGGGCGAGGTTCTTGCGCGCACGCCCCGTGCCGCCGCCGAACGCGACGGCGAACGCGGCGGAGAGCTCGGGGACCACGGCGGCGGGGTGCTTCGCGACCAGGTGACCGAGCGCGCGGCCGATCGCGAACGGCACGAGCGTGAGCCAGTGCAGCCAGACCAGCGCGGCGGGCGCGTAGGTCATCCGGCGGTGCAGCTGCGCCTGCCGGTGCATCCGGACGCGCCGCGCCTCGGACACGCGCTTGCGGCCGAACTCCTCGATCGGTCCGGCGCTGGTGACCTTGGCCTCCGGCACGAGGGCGACACGGTGTCCGGCGAGGCGGACCCGCACCGAGAAGTCGAGGGCCGCGTCGACGTCCGGCAGCGCCGGGTCGAAGCCGCCGAGTTCGTTCCAGACCGAGCGGCGCACGAGCATGCCGCCCGCGGCGACACCGAGCACGTCGGTGTTGCGGTCGTGCTGGCCCTGGTCGAGCTCGTCCTGCACCAGCACGATCGACCGGCCGAAGCGGGTCATGCTCTCGCCGAAGGCGCGGATGAGCGAGGGGTCGTCGTCGGCGACGAGCTTCGGACCGGCGACGACGACCGACGGCGCGATCTCGACGGCGGACAGCAGGTCGGCGAGCGCGGTCGGTGCCGGCGCGTTGTCGTGGCCGAGGACCCACAGCCACTCGTCGACCGGCTCGTCGGTCGCCGCGGGCGGCGCGCTGCGCTCGCCCTGGCGGACGGCGTCACCGAACGCGGTGCCGGCGGGCAGCCGGACGAGCTGCGCGGACCCGCCGAAGGACAGTTCGGCGGTCGATCCGTCGGTCGTGCCGACGTCGACGACCACCAGGTTCTCGGGGTGGCGGGTCTGGGCGGCGAGCGCGTCCAGGGTCCGGTCGAGGTGGGCCGCCCCGTTGGCGGCGACGAGGATCGCGGTGACTCTGGGCTGCATGACGGGCGTCACTCTACGGTCTGGAGGCGCGGTGTCGGCTGCGGACGGCGGCGCGCCGTGAACCTTTGGATGCGCTCACTGCACGGTGCGGGGCGGGCGGAGGTGGTCGCCTTCCGGCGCCTTCGTCGCAGGCTCCTCAGGGGCGCAGTCGCACGGCGCTGGCGCGCCGTGAACGCTCCTACGCCCTTTTCCGCAACTTGCGGCGTTCACGCTCGGAGAGGCCACCCCAGATGCCGAAGCGTTCGTCGTTCTCGAGCGCGTACTCGAGGCACTGTGCCCGGACCTCGCACGAGGTGCAGATCTTCTTCGCCTCGCGCGTGGAGCCGCCCTTCTCGGGGAAGAACGCCTCGGGGTCGGTCTGCGCGCAGAGCGAGTCGACCTGCCAGGCGAGCGGGTTCTCCTCGTCGTCGGTCTCCGGACGTCGGACACCCGGGACGCCGAGCGCCACGGGATCGACGTGCCAGTCCTCCGGAACTCCGGCGTGGAACTCGGAACCGTTCACCCTGATCACCCCTGCCGCCTCGACAACGAACCCCAACTCTTGCGGCCGTTGCCTGTAATTACAGCGGTGTCATTCGCCTGAGTCAAGTCGCGGATCATAGAAGGCACTGACCGCTCCAGCGTGTCATGTCCCCCGTTTGGGCGTGTCGCACCACTCGGGTGGGCCTTCCGGGGGACAACTGACTCGTCCTCAGGCGCTCACGAGGCGCTGCGACGGGCCTCCCAGGCGCTCGACACCATCTCGTCCAGGGAGTGCCGCATGGCCCACTCGAGGTCACGGGCGGCGGCTTCGCCGGTCGCGACGATGCGGGCCGGGTCGCCGGGGCGCCGCGGTGCGATCTCGGGGTCGAAGGCGATCCCGGTGCCCGCCGCCATCGCGTCCATGATCTGCCGGACGCTCACGCCGTCGCCGCTGCCGAGGTTGTAGGCACGCTCGAGCGGCTCCCCCGCCTCGAGCTTCCGCGCGGCCACCGCGTGCGAGTGCGCCAGGTCGGCCACGTGCACGTAGTCGCGGACGCAGGTGCCGTCCGGGGTGGCGTAGTCGTCGCCGTTGATCCGCGGGGTCCGGCCGGCGAGCAGCGCGTCGAAGACCAGCGGGAACAGGTTGTGCGGGCTGGCGTCGTACAGGTCGGGCTCCCCGGAACCGACGACGTTGAAGTACCGGAGCGACGTGGTGGTGAAGCCCGCGGCGACCTCCATGTCGCGCAGCAGCCACTCGCCGATGAGCTTCGACTCGCCGTACGGCGACTCCGGGTTCTTCGGGGTGGACTCGACCACGGTCTCGACGTCCGGCGTGCCGTAGACCGCCGCGCTGGACGAGAAGACCGCCTTGGTGACGCCGGTCTCGGCCATCGCGCGCAGCAGGGTCGCCATGCCGGTGACGTTCTGCTCGTAGGTGTGCAGCGGGCGCTCGACCGAGACGCCGGCGTACTTGAACCCCGCGACGTGGACCACGCCGGTGACCTCGTGCTCGCGCAGCGTGCGTGCGACGAGCTCGCCGTCGAGGATCGTGCCCTCGACGAACGGCACGTCGTCCGGGACGAACGCGCGGAAGCCGCTCGACAGATCGTCGAACGCGACCGTGTCGATGCCGGCCGAGCGCAGTGCTCGGACGACGTGGGACCCGATGTACCCGGCACCGCCGGTGACCAGCCAACTCATGGTCGCCACGCTAGCGGACGTCGGCGACGCCCCGGTGGCGGTGTGCGGGTCCACGCCACGGCGTGCGGCCCCGCGCCGGTCCCGGTGCGGGTCCGCACCCCTAGGCGCCGGTGGCGATGAACACGGTCGACGTGATGCCGTCGGAGGAGTCCGCCTCGACTGTCACGTCGCCCTCGTCCGGGGTGATGAAGCACGACTCGCCCTTGCGGAGCAGGGTCGCCGACTGCGCGCCGACGAGCGTGACGACGCCCTCGGTGCAGATCGCGATCGACGGCCCCACGAGCGGGGCGACCCCGCCGGTGCTCAGTCCCACCGGGCGACCGTCGCCGTCCACCCGCAGCAGCGCGAAGCCGACGCCGTCCGGCGCGAACCGGTCGACGCCCGGGGCGAGGCGCTCGGGCTCGAGGACCGGTGCCGGGTACGCGGTGAAGTCGAGCACCCGCAGGAGCTCCGGCACGTCGACGTGCTTCGGCGTGAGCCCGCCGCGCAGCACGTTGTCCGACGGCGCCATCAGCTCGATGCCGAGCCCGTCGAGGTACGCGTGGATGTTGCCGGCGGGCAGGTACATGGCCTGCCCCGCGGTGAGCGTCACCCGGTGCATGAGCAGGGACACGACGATGCCGGGGTCGCCGGGCCAGCTGGTCGCCAGGTCGCGGACGGTCGCGGTGTTCGGGGTGAGCAGGTCGTCGTCGAGCGAGACGGCCAGGTCGCTCGCGGCCTGCACCACGGCGAGCGCGGACTCGTCGGCGGTCTCGAGCCAGCGGACGGTGTCCTCGAGCCCGTGCAGCAGGTGCACCTCGAGCGGACCGAGGCGGCCGGTACCGGCGTCGAGCACGCGGACCTCGGCCAGGGTCTCCTCGACCGAGCGGAAGCCGCTCAGCGCCTCGAACCGCTCGCTCAGCGCGACGACGAGCTCGGGCTTCGGGAACGGGTCCTTGTAGTTGCGGGCCGGGTCGTCGAGCGGGATCCCCTCGCGCTCCTCGCGGGCGAAGCCTTCTTCCGCCTGCTCCGGGGTCGGGTGCGCCTGCAGCGAGAGCGGTGCCGCAGCGGCGAGCACCTTGAGCAGGAAGGGCAGGCCGGTGCGGTCCGGACCGAGTGCGGTCTCCGGCTCGTCGGCGATCCAGTCGCGGAGCGTGTCGGCCCCGCCGACCATGGCCGGGTTGACCACGACACTGGGGCTGCCGGCGTGGGCGCCGAGCCAGAGCTCCGCCTGCGGGGCACCCGTGACGGTGCGGCCGAGGAGCTCCGGGATCGCGGTGACCGAGCCCCAGGCGTAGTCGCGGGGGGTGTTCGTGATGCCGAGGAACATGGGCCAGAGCCTACCGGCGCTGCCGGTGGAGTCCTGCGGACGGCGACCGGCCGGTAGCCTGGCGTCGTGACGAACACCTGGCCACTGGCGCGCGGGACCGTACCGGAGCGCGAGGCGTTCGCCTTCGGAGCGACGACCCTGTTCGTGCTGTTCGCGGGCGACGCCGTGCCGAACACCCTGACCTGGGTCGGGGCCGGCGTCCTCTGGGCCCTCGTCGCGGCGTGGGGCGTCACGATCCTGGTCCGGGCGAAGCCACCGCTCGTCCGCACCCCCTGGGCGCTCTGGGCGTTCCTCGGCTGGTGCCTGGTGACCCTGATCTGGTCGCACTGGCGCTTCGCGACGATCTCGAGCCTGACCGTACAGGTGATCTGCGCAGCCGTGGCCTTCACGATCGCCTCGACCCTGACGTGGCGCCGGATCACCGACGCCCTGAGCCTCGCGCTCCGCTGGGTCCTCATGCTCTCGCTCCTGTTCGAGGCCGCCGTCGCGGTGTTCGTCCGGCACCCGATCGCCCCGATCTGGACGGACTACGGCGACCGCGACGTCCCCGACGCCTTCTATTACTCGCGCGCCGAGCTCTTCACCGGGGGCCGGATCCAGGGGCTGCCCGGCAACGCCAACCTGCTCGCGATGGTGGCCCTGCTGGTCGCGATCGTGGTCGCCGTGCAGTTCGCCGAGGGTCGGATCCGCCGGAACCAGGCGATCGGCTGGCTCGTCGTCGCGGCACTCGGCTTCGTCCTCACCCGCTCGTCGACGGTCATCGCCGCCGCACTCGTGGTGGCCGTGGTCGCACTCGCCGCCGTCTGGATGCGCCGTGTCCCGACCGAGCGCCGCACCCCGCGCTACCTGTTGCTGGCCGTGGGTGCCGTCGTCGTCGCCGTCGCCGCGTTCGTGCTGCGCGGCCCGGTGTCCGAGCTGCTCGGCAAGGGCTCGGACGCCACCGGACGCGGGGAGATCTGGGCCAAGGTGCTCGGCCTGATCGACCAGCACCCCGTGGGCGGCTGGGGCTGGATCGGGTACTGGTGGCCGGGCATCCCGACGCTCGCCGACCTGGCGCAGCGCAAGGGCGTCACGTACCTGCAGGCCCACGACGCCTACCTGGACGTCTGGATGCAGACCGGCATCATCGGCCTGGTGCTCTTCGCGATCTACGTGGTCACGACGCTGTCCCGCTCGTGGGCCTGCGCGACCCGCATCGGGTACGACGCCGCGCTGCGTCCGCGGTCGTTCGACCCGGTGTCGCTCCTGCCACTCCTGGTCGTCGTCGCCCTGCTCGTGCAGTCCGTCGCCGAGTCCCGCCTGCTCTACCAGGGGAACTGGGTGCTCTTCGCCCTGCTCGCCATCAAGACGCGCATCGTGCTGACCGGCGAGGAACCGGTGTCCACCGGCGACGGTCCGCGCACGCCGCCCGCCAAGCGCGAGTTCCGCTGGGCCGGCACGCGCTGACCCGCACGCTCCCTCAGCGCGACAGCCACGAGCACGACACCGGGGACGACCACGGGTTCGACTTCACCCGGGCGACCTCGAGCGTCGGGTCGGCGTCGCACGCCGCCACCGCCGCCGGCAGCTGCCCCGCCCACACCGGCCCGTCGCTCCGCCGCGTGTCCGTCGGCGCGACGTGCAGGACCGCCGACGCGACGACGGCGGTGACCACGCACCAACCGGCCAGCGCGCCGACGAGGCGACCAGGGCCTCCCGTCCGTCCGGCAGCACGCGACCAGCTGCGGGCGTCCACGAGCGTGGCGGCGGCGACCACCGCGGCGCTCACCAGCAGCAGGCCGGCGGCCGCGGCGTAGCGCTGCGGCGGCACGGCGGCCATCGCGGCGACCGGCGCCGACCAGCGGAGACCGTCACCGCCGTTGGCGAGCAGGGCCACCCACCACACCGCGACGGAGCCGACGGCGAGGGCTGTGACCATCCACCGGGTGCGGGCCGGCCCGACCACGACGGCCGCCACCAGGACGACGAGCAGCAGGGCTGCGGGCACCACGACCACCGCCCAGCCGTGCTCGACCACCGCCGTCAGCACAGCACCGAGGTCCGGGTCCCAGGCACCCGCCACGGGACGCAGCAGGTACCCCGCGAGCACGTCGCGCGCCGCCGGCGACCCCGTGGCGAGGGCGCGCGGACTCGTCAGGGTCGTCACGCCCTGCACCGCCAGGGCGACGACCACGACGAGCGTGACCGGCAGCGCGGTCCACCGGCCGGCCGGTCCGGGCGCACGTCCACGCGGCGTCCAGGCGAGGAGCAGCAGGGGCGCGAACAGCGCGGTGAGCGGTTCCGTGAGCACGGCCGCACCCGCGACCAGGGCGAGTGCCCCGGCCGCCCACCACGACCGAGCACGCCACGCGAAGACCCACGGCACCAGGACGAGCAGGAACCAGTGCAGGTTCGCCGCGTTGCCGCTGATCTCGTACGGGGCGAGCGGCAGGACGACGGGGACGGCGGCGAGCACCAGCCGCAACGGCCACGGGCGGACGACGTCGCGGGACAGCACGAACACCAGGGCGCAGACCCCGCCGACGACCGCGCACGCGGCGAGCGCCACCACCTGCGCGTACCGCTCGGGCGGCAGCGTGTACCCGAGGTCGACGATGAGGCGCGGCAGCAGGTGCACGTACCCGGCGTAGGGGTGCAGCAGGGTGTCGACGGGACCCATCGCGATCCGTTCGCGCAGGAACACGCCACCGTCCTCGGCCCAGACGGTGTTCCGCGGCACCGGGCCGAGCCGGTACCAGGCCAGGGCGGTCGTGAGCAGGCCGACGACGACCGCGACGAGGGGGACGGCGGCGACCCTGCGCGCGAGGTCCATCCGGTGAGGATAGTTCGGTCATCGCGCATCGTCGATACAGCCACACCGCGATGCGGTGTGCTCGTCACAAGGTCGTGCGCCAAGATGGACGCGTGACGGACGGCCGGGTGAGCAGACAGGTGCTCGGGCGCCGGTACCTCTCCGCCTGGATCGGCTTCTCGGCCGGTGGACGGTTCAGCCAGGCGCTCGCGACGGTCATCGTGCTGTTCGGGTTCGGCCAGCCCACCGTCGAGGCCCTGGTCGGCCGGGCGGGGACCTGGGCGGTGCTCGTGACGCTGTTCGTGCTCGCGGGGCTGAGCCTGCTCGGCCAGCGCTACCGGATCGAGTGGCACGGGGTCCTCCCCCTCTCGCTGCTGGCCTTCGTCGGCTACTGCGCGTTGAGCGTGCTCTGGAGCGAGTACTCCTGGGTGGCGCTCCGCGGACTGGTGCAGACCGTGTGCTTCATCGGCCTCGGGCTGTACCTGGCCCTCGGCCGCGACCTGGTGCAGGTGATCCGGGCCTCGGGCGACGCCTTCCGGATCCTGCTCGTGACGGCCCTCGGACTCGAGGTCCTGTCCGGCCTGGTCCTCGACGTCCCGTTCCCGGCGTTCGGCATCCGCGGTGACATCGCGTACGGCGGCCCGATCCAGGGAATCGGTGGCACCCGCAACTTCATGGGCTTCATCGCCGCGATGGCCCTGGTCACCTTCGTGGTCGAGTTCCTCACCCGGTCGGTCACTGTCTGGCGCGCGATCGCCTCGACCTCGCTCGCCGTCATCGCCCTGATGCTCGTGCAGTCCCCCATCACCGGGCTCGCGATGATCGCGCTCGCCGTCACCGCGCTGGCGCTCTGGTCACTCCGGCACGCACGACCGGCGACCAGACCGGTGGTCAACGGCGTCCTCGGCGCGGTCGTCCTGCTGACGCTCGCCGTCGGGGTGCTCGCCCGGCACCGCCTGCTCGCCGAGATCGGGGCGGCCGGCGGCACGGCCACCCGGACGGACCTGTGGTCGCAGATCCGTGTCCTGGTGGAGCGCTACCCGATCCAGGGCTGGGGCTGGGTGGGCACGTGGCCGACCGAGCCCGTCGTGCCCTACGTCACGCTCATCGACCCCGCCGGCGTCCGGTTCACCTCGGGCCTGAACGCCTTCGTGGACGCCTGGCTGCAGATCGGGTTCGCGGGCACGCTCATCCTCGGCATCACCGCGTTGCTCGCGTTCGCGCGCGCCTGGGTCACGGCGACGACGTTCCCCGGGGTGGCGTACGTGTGGCCGGCCGCCGTGCTCGTGCTGCTCGCCGTCACCAGCACGGCGGAGAGCTACCTGCTGCACGGCGCGGGCCTGATGTTCTTCGTGACGGTCCTCGTGATCGCCGCGCGGCGCCGCTCGTGGCGCCGGCACCTGCCGCGCGTCTAGCGCGGGCGCTGCGCGCCGAGGCGCTTCGTGAGCAGGAATGGTCGCCTCTGCGGAGGCGACCCGACCGTTGCTGCTCACGAAGCGGCGGTGCGGCGCGACCCACCGCCGGACGGGAGGCCCGTTGCGGCCCCGCACCGCGCCTCCAGGCCGTCACGCCCAGCGTTCCGGGCCCGCGCTTCGTGGGCAGGAAAGGTCGCTTCCGCGGAGGCGACCCGACCGTTCCTGCTCACGAAGCGAGCGAGCGGGCGCCCTACGGGCGCGTGCGGCGACCGAGGCGGCGCTGCACGCCCCACTGGGTGACGCGGAGCATGGCCTCGAGGACGATGGACCGGCTCATCTTGGAGACGCCGTGCACGCGGTCACGGAAGCGGATGGGCACCTCGACGATGCGGCCACCGAGGGCGTCCACGCGCAGCGTCATGTCCACCTGGAAGCAGTACCCCTTCGAATCCACCGACCCGAGGTCCATCCGCGCGATCGCCGACGAGCGGTACACGCGGTAGCCGGCGGTGATGTCCCGCACGTCGAGCCCGAGCACCAGGCGGGCGTAGGTGTTGGCCCCGCGGCTGAGCGCCTGGCGCCGGAGCGGCCAGTCGACGACCGACCCACCGGGGACCCAGCGGGACCCGATGGCGAGCAGGACGTCGTCGGACGCGGTCACGGCGTCGACCAGGGCCGGCAACCGGTCGGCCGGGTGCGAGCCGTCGGCGTCCATCTCGACCAGCAGCGGGTACCCGCGTTCCAGACCCCACCGGAACCCCGCGACGTACGCCGTGCCGAGCCCGAGCTTGCCGGAGCGCTGCAGCAGGTGCACGCGGTCGTCCGCGGCCGCCAGGGACCGCACGATGTCCCCGGTGCCGTCCGGGCTGCCGTCGTCGACGACGAGCAGGTGGGCACCGGGCACCGCCGCCAGCACGGCGGCGGTGATCGCACGGATGTTCTCGGCCTCGTCGTACGTCGGGACGATGACGAGGGCGGTGGTCTCCCCCGGGGTCACCGGTTCAGGCGCCGCTTCACCTTGCCGGCGACGCTGCGCGGACCCTCGGTGCGCAGGTAGTGCACGGCACGGCCGAGGTCGTAGCGGACGCCGGAGAGCTTCTTGCGCTCCGGGACGCGGACGCGCATCTTGTGCGGCTCGATCGACGACGCGGTGTCGCGCACCGACTTGTCCGCAGCGCGGATCGGGTTCCGGCAGAACTCGACGAGCGGGGCCAGGACGTTCTCCCACGTGAACTGCTCGCGCACGCGGTCGACGTTGCCGATGAACTCGGTGCGGGCCTTCTTGTCGAAGAGCGCCGTCTCGAGCGCGGTGGCCAGACCGTCGATGTCCTGCTCGTGCACCGCGATGCCGAGCTTCTCTTCTGCGACGAGGTCACCGAACGAGTCGCCGGCCGTCGTGACGATCGGCAGGCGTGCCCACAGGTAGTCGAGGATGCGGGTCCGGAACGAGAAGGTGGTCTCGAGGTGCTCGTAGTGCGTCGAGACGCCGGCGTCGGCCTCGAGCAGGTAGGCGCCGCGCTCCTCGTACGGGATCCACTGGTCGTTGAAGAACACGTGCTTGCCGGTGAGCCCGAGGGCGTCGGCCTCGGCGCGGACCTTCGCGACGATGTCCATCTCGGGGACGTCGGGGTTCGGGTGCTGCACGCCCATGAAGAAGAGCTTCACCGACGGGCGGCGCTCGGCGAGCTGGGCGATCGAGCGGACCAGGGTGATCGGGTCGAACCAGTCGTAGATCCCACCGCCCCAGACGACGAGCTTGTCGTTCTTGCCGATGCCCGGCACGACGCCCTTGACACGCTGCTGGTCGTGGACCGGCGGCGTCGAGGACAGGCCGAACGGCACGACGCCGATGAGCGAGCGCAGGTCGGCGTCGCGCGAGTACGTGCGGGCGTTCACACGGCCGGAGCCGGCGAGCTGCCCGAGCCAGAACATCCGCTGGCGCTCGGAGGCGCAGATGAAGTAGTCGCCGAGCTCGAGCTGGTGGTTCAGCGTGTCCGAGGCGTCGAGGATCTGGCGGTTCCACTTGTCGACGTCGTCGCTGCGGCCCTGTTCGAGCTGCTCGAGGTGCAGCGGGTCGTAGACGTCGACGACCAGGATCTTGCTGGTCGACTCGAGCACCGGGAACAGCCGGAGCGCGTGGCCCTGCACGATGATGACGTCGGCCCAGCCCTCGTGCTCGACCATCTGGCGCGGGTGACGGTGCGGGACCGTGACGACCTCGTACGACGGGTCGATCGGCGACGAACGGGTCAGGCTGACCACGCGGACGTCGTGCTCGGACGCCAGCTGCTTGGCCATCTGGGTGGCACGGATCGCCGGACCGGCCATCTTCGCGCCGATCGAGTCGCCCGTGATGATGAGGACGCGGCGACGGGTACCGACCTCGAGCACGCCGAGGGAGTGCACGATCTTGTCGTAGCCGGCCAGGTAGTTCTCGATCGGGTAGGCGGGCTCATCGCGGTTGCCGAACAGGCGGAGGAGCTCGCGGTCGGACCGGACGCGGGTCGCCTGGATCTGGCGGCGGGACTCGGTCATCGACGGCAGCTGCTCGACGAACTGGTCGACACCGTAGATGCCCGCCATGCTCGTCTTCGGCACCGGGATGGTCGGGACGCTGTCGTCGCCGGGGTTGCGCAGGTCGAGCTCGGTGGAGTCGAGCTCCCCGCGGCCCACGGCACGGCGGACGGCGAGCGCCAGGGAACCGGGCAGCGCCGCGGCGAGCTGCTCGTCACCGAGGTTCTTGTAGAGCGTGAACAGCGCGTTCCGCTCGAGCAGGTAGGTCTCGCGGAAGTCGCCGAACTTGTTCATCGACGCGTGGTGCTTGTGGAACGCGACCGACTTCGGCTGGTACCGGAAGCGCCAGCCGAGCAGGTTGAGCCGCCAGCCGAGGTCGACGTCCTCGTAGAACATGAAGTAGCGGTCGTCGAAGCCGTCGAGCTGCTCGAAGAGCTCCGCGCGGATGAACATCGCGGCGCCGGTGCCGAACAGGACGTCGGTCTCGCTCTCCCACCGGCCGGTGTCCGGCGACCCGGCGAAGGGCTTGTAGCCCATGCCGTACCAGGTCATCGCGGCCTCGGTGAAGTCGACGTTGACGCCTTCCCAGTCGAGGACCTTCGAGGCGACGGCGCCGATGTCGGCACCGGAGGCGAAGGTGGCCATCGCCTCGCGCACCCAGCCGGTGTCCGGGCGGGCGTCGTTGTTGAGGAACGCCACGACCTCGCCGGAGGACTTCTCGACGCCGAGGTTGCACCCCCCGGTGAACCCGAGGTTCGCACCCGCGTCGATCAGGGTGAAGTCGAGGCTCGAGGCCTTCAGACGCCCGAGGTGCTCGGGGCCCGAACCGTTCTCGACGACGATCACCTCGAGCTTGTCCTGCGGCCAGTCCTGCTTGCGGAGTTCCGCGATGCTCGTCAGGGTGTCGTCCGTGCCCTTGTAGTTCACGAGGATGACGGACACGACTCCCGGCTTGCGCTCTGTCACGCGAGTTCCTCCAGCAGCTGCCGCGCACCGGGCGCGGGTCGATGGGTCGGCCGACGGGGTGCCGCGGGCCGATGACACCCTACAAGGCGCGCCCAGGGACTCCCTGCCGCCGCTGCGGATTCGTGCAGAATGGCGTGCGTGACCGCAGTGATCCCGAGCACCCCCATGTCCTCTCCCCTCCGCGAGGACTACGCGGCCCTCGCGGCCGACGAGCACGCCGAGGGCCCCCGCGGCACGATCCGCTTCGCGGTGTCGACCGCCGACCCGGCCGAGGGCAAGGGCGACCTGTTCGTCGCGCTCGGGCTGGCGCGGGCGCTCCGGGCCGAGGGCTGGGGCGTCGCGATGTGGCCGCTCGAGCGCTGGGGCGAGGAGCTCCCCGCCGACACCGCCGTCGTGGTCAGCATGATCGAGTCCTTCGTGCCCGGGTACGTCCCAGCCGGCACCGCCCTGGTGGCGTGGGTGCGGAACTGGACCGCCAAGTGGGCAGCCCTGCCGTACCTCGACGAGTTCGACGCGGTCTGGACGTCGTCCGGGATCGCCCGCGACGCGATCGCGGCCGCGTACTCCGGCCCCGTCGAGGTGGTGCCGATCGGCGTCGACACCGAGCTGTTCACGACCGACGCCCCCGCACCGCGCGAGCGCACGGACCGCGCCGTGACCACGGTCAACTTCTGGGGCGTCCGCCGCCGGGTGCAGGACGTCCTCGCCGAGGTCGCCCCGGCCGAACCGATCGTCTGGTTCGCCGCGAACGTCGACCACGTCGAGGCCTCCGCGGGCGTCGAACTCCGCCCCGCCGTGCCCTACTTCGCCCTGCCCGAGGTCTACCGCGCCGCCGGTTTCGTCGTCGACGACGTCATCGAGCCGGCCGCCGAGTACGGCACCCTGAACTCTCGCCTGTACGAGTCGCTCGCGTCCGGTGCGCTGCCCGTCACCGACTGCGCGCTCGGGCTCGACGAGCTCGGCCTGTCCGACGTGCCGGTGTTCGACGACGCCGCCTCGCTCGAGCGCGTGCTCGCGATGCCCCGCGACGAGCGCACCGCCCTGGTCGCCCGGCTCCGCGCCGTCGTGGTCGAGCGACACTCGTTCCGCAGCCGCGCCGAACAGGTCGGTCCGTCGCTCGATGCCGCCGTCTCCGCCGCCTCGGGCCGGAGCGGCGAGCGTGGCGCGTTCCTGCGGTGGGCCACCGCCCAGCGCGAGACGCTCCGGCAGACCGAGCACGACCGCGACGTCCACCTGGCCGGCGTGCACGACATCAACGCGCGCCTGGTCGAGTCGGAGCAGAAGGTCGGCGCGTACGACACCGCCCGCCGCCTGGCCGAGGCGGAGCGCGACCAGATCGCGGCCCGCTTCGAGGGCCTCACGCGCTCCCCCGAGTACCGGCTGCTGCACGGCGTGGGCCTGATGGCGCGGCGCGTGCGCCGCTGACGGCGGTCGACGCGACCGGAGACGGACGGGAGGCCCGGTACCAGCTGGTACCAGGCCTCCCGTCCGTCATCTGGTGCCCGTCTACTGCACGGTGACTGTCTACTGCACGGTGACGGTCTTCGTGCCGAAGCTCTTGTAGGTGCCGCTCGGCAGGTCCTGGAAGTAGACGCGCACGGTGTGCGTGCCCTTCTTCACCCCGGTGAGCTTCCGCGACAGGCCGACGTCCGAACCCCAGTCCGGGTGCACGGCCTGTACGTCGGTGCGGGTCGCGTTGACCGTTCCGGGCGAGACGGCCACGCCGTCCAGGTGGATCTTGTACTTGACCGGGTCCCAGACGTCCGGGTCGATCGCCCAGCCGGCCACGGTGATGGTGCCCGTGCCGCCGGTGACGGACTCGTACAGGCCCTTGACCGAGCCGGTCTTGCCCGTCTTGCCGGTGGTCGGCGGGTCGGTGACCGTCACGCTCTTCGTGCCGAAGCTCTTGTACGTGCCGCTCGGCAGCTCCCGGAAGTACACGCGCACGGTGTGCGTGCCGGCGGTCAGCCCGGGGATCTTCAGCGAGAGGCCGACGTCGGAGCCCCACGCGGGGTGCACGGCCTCGACGTCGGTCCGCTTCGCGTTCGCGGTCCCGGGGGCGATGGCGACACCGTCGACGTGGATCTTGTAGGCGACGGGGTCCCAGACGTCGGGGTCGATCGCCCAGCCGCGCACCGTGGCGCTGTTCACGCCACCGACCACGGACTCGAACGCACCCTTGAGCGAACCGGTCTTGCCCGTCTTGCCGGTCGTCCCCGACGCGTCGGGTTCGGCGGTCGACGCGGCGGTCACGGTCACGGACTTGGTGCCGAAGCTGACGTACTTGCCGCCCTGCAGGTCCTGGAAGTAGACGCGCACGGTGTGCTTGCCCGCCTTCAGGCCGGTGAGCCGGAGCGTCAGACCGACGTCGGAGCCCCACGTCGGGTGCGTCGCCTCGACGTCGGTGCGGGTGGCGTCCGCGACCCCGCTGTTCGTGCTCACCCCGTCGACGTGGATCTTGTACTTGACCGGGTCCCACACGTCCGGGTCGATCGCCCAGCCCCGCACGGTGGCCGTGCCGACGCCGCCGGTGACGGAGTCGTACGAGCCGCGCACGGCACCGGTCTTGCCGGTCTTGCCGGTGGTCGGGGCGTCCACGACGACCGACTTCGACGCGACCTTCACGTACTTCGTGCCGGGCTTGTCCATCACGTACAGCGTCACGGCGCGCGAGCCCGCGCTGATGCCGCCGATCGTCTTCGAGAAGCCGAGGGTGCTCCCGACGCCCGGGTAGACCTTCGCGACATCGGTGCGGGTCTTGTCCGCCGTGCCGGTCGCCTTGCTCACGCCGTCGACGAGGATCTTCCACGAGCCGGGCTTGGACGAGTCGGGGTCGAGGACCCAGCCGGTGGCCGAGATCGTGCCGACGCCGCCGGTCACCGAGTCGAGGACGCCCTTGGGGGCCGCGCTCGTGATGGTCCGGGTGTAACAGCCGAGCAGGGTGTTCGCCCCGCGGCCCTGGTTGATGGCGTAGCTGCAGACGGAGTGCGCGCCGAGGCTCAGCCCGGTCAGTTCGGCCGAGAACCCGTGGCGGGTGTTGTTCGCGCCGAGGGTGCCGGCGAGGTCGCTCCGGGTCTTGTCCGCCGTGACGGTCTTCGCGCCGGTGCCGTCGACGTAGAACGCGACGCGCAGGGCGTTGGTGGTGTCCGGGTCGGCCGCCCAGCCGGTGACCGTGATCGACGAGGTGGAGGTCGCGGTCACGGAGTCGACGTCGCCGTAGGGGTTGCCGCCGCCGGCCGCAGCACCGAACCAGTCGGTGTACATGCGCCAGAAGTTGCGGTTGCCGTAGGCGGAGCAGCTGTCACCGGAACCGTAGAGGTTCGACATGGCCGCGGCGTTCGGGGTGTACGGGGTGTAGATGTACAGGCTCGCGGTGGCCTGGTTCTGGATGTAGACGGACTTCCGACCGCAGGCCGCGTTCGGGTTGAGCAGGATCGAGTTCGTCCGGCCCGCCTGGTACGCCCACGAGGTCGGCGACGCCTGGTACCGCTTGAACTGCAGGGCCGCGGCGTAGACCTGCTGGCCGAAGCCGAAGTACGCCGGGTCGCACGGGGCGGTGTCCGGGCACGCGAAGCCGGTGGCATGCAGGTACATGTAGGACGTCGGCGAGGATGTCGTGACGATGCCCTGCTCCTTCTGCAGGAGCACGAGCAGCACCTTCTGGCTGATGCCGCACGCGGCACCGACCTGGGCGATCATCGTCGCAGCCGACTTGGTGCCACCCGCGATGGCCGCGCACCGGCCGGAGACGGCGCCGATCGAGCTCATCTTCTGCGAGAAGTCCTTGAGGCAGGCGGGGCCGCTCGACGACTTCCGGCAGTTCGGCGCGACGCTCGTCAGGAACGACTGCACGGCGGCGGCGTTCATCGCCGAGCCGTTGTAGAAGTTCGCGTCGCTGATGATGTTGCCCGGGTCGAAGTCCGAGGCGACCGCGGCCGAGGCCGACTGGGTCGTGGTCTGCTCCGCGAGCACCGTGCCGAAGGTCAGGCCGCTCACCGCGACGGCGAAGGCCGCCACCAGGGCGAGGGAGCTCCGGAGGGAACGACGGGAGCGGGCTCCTCGGGGGGAACGGGGGGAACGGGTG